>NZ_CALIIS010000170.1 GCF_938017705.1 uncultured Campylobacter sp. | reverse complement strand
GAGCATTATAACATTTTTTTAAAAAATTATATATAATATTTAGTATTTTGTATTGAAAAATTTTAAAATATGGTATAATTTCCCAAACTAAAAAAGCGAAGGAGCAAAAAATGTCAAAGCCAAAAATTGCAGTCGGCGCATTGGGCGGTACGATTTGTATGAGCGCGAACGGTGGACAAGGCGGAGTTAAACCTAGCTTTAGTGCAGAACAGTTAGTAGGCGCAGTACCTGCTTTAAGGGAGATGGTGCAAATAGAGGCTAAAACCTTGCTGGCTCTTCCTAGCGGTAGTTTAAAGGTACAAGATCTCGTAGAAGTTTATAAATGGGCGAAAGAGCAGATAGCTAAAGGGGCAGCAGGCGTAGTCATTACGCAAGGAACCGATACGCTAGAAGAAAGCGCATTCTTTTTAAATTTAGTTTGGGATGAGCATGCTCCGTTGGTTATTACCGGCGCTATGCGAAATGCCGATTCTATTAGCTCGGATGGTGCCGGCAATATATATGCTAGCGTGTTAACCGCTATTAGTCCGCAAAGTAGAGATCGGGGTGTGCTGGTAGTACTAAACGATACGATTCATAGTGCACTATGGGTTCATAAGAGCAATACCTTTTCTCTGCAAACTTTTATATCGATAAATGCCGGTATTCAGGGGCTTGTGATAGAGAATGGAGTAAAATTTATAACTCCTGCCGTATCGCGTCAAATTTATCCTTTACCTGACGTCAAATTTCCTAAAGTAGAGATTATACAAAGCTATTTGGGTTGTGACGGCGAGATGATTGAGCTCGCCTTACGTGCTAATTTTAGTGGTATCGTAATTAGTGGCGTAGGTGCCGGACACGTATCATACGATATGGTGGATAAACTAAGAGGTGCTCAAATTCCGGTCGTCGTCGCTTCTCGCACCGGTAGTGGGATCTGTGCTACTAAGACATACGGTTATAAAGGCTCAGAGATGGATTTACAAAGTATTGGTTGTATAATGTCTGGCTGGTTATCGCCGATTAAATCAAGGCTTTTACTGATGCTTTTGCTGGCAAATAATATGAATTTGGAACAGATAAAAAAAGAATTTGGAAATTTCTAAGGCGCCGATCTGGATTGTTTTTATATTATTTTTGTATAATACTCCTAAAAAACGGAGAATAAATGATACATCTCAATTCGGATCGTCCTATCACCACAACAGAATTTATAGTCCATAGTCTTAGTCAAGATATTTTAAACGGAAATATAAAATCCGGCTCCAAGCTAAAACAAAATGAAATTTCAAAGAGATTTAACGTTAGTGCTACGCCGGTAAGGGAAGCGCTAAAAATTCTGACGGCAAAAGGGTTAATCAGTTTCGATCCATTTAAAGGCGCAATTGTAAAGGGGCTTTGCTACAAGGAAGCAAAAGAAATTTATGAACTCAGAATTTTATTGGAAAGCAAACTTATAACGGATGCGTTTGAAAAATATGATACTGAGTATCTACAAAAAGCAATTAATATCCAAGAACAAATCGAAATTTGCACGGATTTAAACGAATGGGCTTTGTTAAATGCCAATTTTCATCGATGCTTTTGGCAGAGCGAAAGCGGTAGTAGGACATTTAATATCGTCGAAACCCTTATAATGGCGGCAATCCCATATGTTTCACTGTCTTTGTTTTATAAAAAATCCCATATAGAATCCTCAAATGAGGAACACAGGGCAATAATAGAAGCGTATCAGAAAAAAGACTTAAAAAAATTAGTTCATCTCAACACAGCACATACTAATAAGACGAAAAATATTTTAGAAGATGCGATAAAAAATAGCCTTTAAGTATTTTTTTACAAAGTGTAGCATTCGCGTCGCAACAAACTTGTTAAATTCTTATCGAGATTAAATTTATGCCTATTTTTACATCAACTAAAACATTTCCCGATCAAATAGCTTCTAAAATCGCATAAATTATATCAAGGGAGAATTGATAAAAAATCTTAAGGTTTTATCGATCGCAACGATACCGACACTAAATTTAAGCACTTCGGATATTGCGCTTGACGGCAAAGATGTGTCGTTGCAAGAAACGCATATTATAAACGGTGTAATTAGGCGCGAGATTAAATTTATCTGCAAATTTAGCTAATCGCAGGGATAAATTTTAAAAACTTAGACCCGCAAAGCCGCCGTTTTAAAGCGCGGACTAAAAGCGCGCGCTAATCTCGCCGAAGCTCTTTCGTAAATTTAGCCTACGCGCTATTTTTCTCCACGAATTTTACGCTTGCATAGAGGTGGCTTGCAAGCCCTAGCGCGCCCAGTATCGCGCCCGCCTCGCCTATGTGTTCAAGCCCGAATCTCGTTGCGACTTGATGTCCCAAAAGCGCTCCGCCGCCGATGCCTACGTTATAAATCGCCGAGTAGATCGATATCGCGACATCGGTAGCGTCGGGAGCTAGCGCCAAAACCCTAATCTGCAAACAAAGCCCAAAGCCAAAAATTCCCACTCCCCAGACGAAAGCCGCGAGCAGCAGCGCCGCGTCATTTGCGACAAAAGCTTTTAACGTCAGCACCGAGGCTAGGATAAAAAGGATCGAGCAGATCAAAAAGGCGTTTGGAAAAGGGCGGTAAAGCTTTGAAAAAAGCACGCTTGCGGCGATTCCCGAAGCGCCGAATGCAAGCAGGACGTAGGTCACGAAGTGATCGCCTGCGAGGTTAAATTTCGCCACGAAGGGCTCGACATAGCTGTAGGTCGTAAAATGCGCGCCTACGATCAAAAACGTCAGCAGATACAAAGCAAGCAGCATCGGACGCCTTGCTAGCATCGGCAAGCTAGCAAGGGAGCCCGCACGGCGGCTTGGTAAAAACGGTAAAATTTTCCAAAGAAACAGCGCCTCCGCCGCCGCAAGCGCGCCGATCGCAAAAAACGTAATTCTCCAGCCGAAAAGCTCGCCGACCACGCGCCCCAAAGGAAGCCCCAAAACCATCGCAAGCGAGGTGCCCAAAGCCAGCATGCCGATAGCCTGAGAGCCTTTGTTTATCGGCGCTAGGCGCACGACGAGCGATGAGGTGATCGACCAAAAGATCGCGTGCGAAATCGCGATACCAAGTCGCGCGATTACCAAAACGGCAAAATTCCACGCAATGGCGGCCAGGACGTGGCTTAGCGTAAACAGCACAAAAAGTCGCAAAAGTAGCCTCTTGCGTTCAAGCTTTGAAGTAAGCAGCATCAACGGCAGCGAAAGGATACTCACCGCCCACGCGTAGATCGTGATGATTAGGCCCGTACTCGTAACGTCCATCTTAAAATCCGCCGCAATGTCGCTTAGCAGGGCCACGGGGATAAATTCCGTCGTGTTAAAAATAAAGGCGGCAAACGCCAGCGCGATAACTCTCGTGTAAGCGATTTTATGGATATTCATAGGCGTTCCTTTGGGGCTTTTTAAATTTGGCTTTAAGTTTAGCATATTTAGCGGTTTTTAGCTTTTCGAGTTCTGCTCGGAATTTTAAAATTTTAAATTCCATGCCGTATATACGTGCTACGTTCCGTGCTAAATCCAAGCGGAGGATTATAGCTAAATTTATCCTCCTCGCAGCTTGCGGAAATAGAATTTACGCTCAAAACGCAAAGTCGCGTGTGGTAAAATTCACGTAGCGATCGATCGATGAAAATTTAAAATGAAATTTGCGCTGCGCTCGACAGGTGGCAATAAAATTTCTTATGTTTGGTAGAATGCGTCGAAATTTTATATACCGCGATGTTATAAGCCATAAATAAAATTTTGCTACGTTGAGCTTGGATGCGTATAGCGGTTGAGGCTTTGTAGTGGCTAAATTTATTATCCAGTCTTGTTGCGATATGAGGTTTTTTCATCTTGTGGTAGGTGCATTTTTAAATTTCTTAATTTTCGCGCGTTCCCGCCATTTGATATTTGGTTAGAATTTCAAGCTAGACGGCTAAATTTACATTAATTTCTACCTGTTGCTAGCAAGCTGCGCTTAAAGTACGCAAAATTTATTTTCAAGGCGGCGAAAGAGCCCGTCTCAAATCGTCCGCAATGCTCGTCTAAAACTGCCAGCAGATCGCGCTTGTAGCCCGCCTGCTGTGATAAAGCTTTAGAATTTTATTCGGTTTGCGAAGCATTTAAATTTTTAAGCAATAAATATGTAAAATTAGCGAAATTTGATAATTCCAAAGGAACTAAAAATGGCAAAAGTTATGAAAACGATGGACGGAAACGAGGCGGCGGCTTACGTCTCATACGCCTTCACCGAGGTCGCGGGCATCTATCCGATCACGCCTAGCTCGCCTATGGCGGATTACACCGATATTTGGGCGTCGCAGGGCAAGAAAAACCTCTTCGGCATGCCCGTTAAAGTAGTCGAGATGCAAAGCGAGGGCGGCGCGGCGGGCACCGTGCATGGATCCTTACAAGCGGGCGCGCTTACGACGACGTACACCGCGTCGCAGGGGCTTTTGCTAAAAATTCCAAATATGTACAAGATCGCAGGTCAGATGCTTCCGGGCGTCATTCACGTCGCGGCGCGTGCACTTGCGGCGCAGGCGCTCTCCATCTTCGGCGATCACCAAGACGTCTATGCCTGTCGCCAAAGTGGCTTTGCGATGCTTGCAAGCGACAGCGTGCAGGAGGTGATGGATCTGGGCGGTATCGCGCATCTTGCGGCGATTAAGGGGCGCGTGCCGTTTTTGCACTTTTTCGACGGATTTCGTACGAGCCACGAGATACAAAAGGTCGAGGTGCTTGACTACGCGCACTTTGATAGGCTTCTTGACCGTGAGGCGCTGCAAAAATTTAGAGACGAGTCGCTAAGCCCCGAAAGTCCGAA
>NZ_CALIIS010000169.1 GCF_938017705.1 uncultured Campylobacter sp. | reverse complement strand
TTTTGCGGAGCCGTGGAATTTCAAAAGCTCCGCAAATTTAGCTTACGCTACCACCGAATGCCCGCTTCCAGCCAAAACTGCCTGCCCGCCTCATAGACTAGATCGAGCGAGGTATCGCTGCTAAGCCTTGCTTTATTGCGCTTATTTAGGACGTTGTAGATGTCTAAATTCGTAAAAAATTCCACCTCGCCCGCCATCTTTTTAGCGTATCCGATGCGCGCATCCCAGCTGTAGCTTTTGCCGAGATTTACCTTTTCGTATTTGTCGTATCTGGCAGGATACTTGCCCGCAGGCGTCTTGCCTGTGCGGGCGATCGCCTCTTGCGAGCCTTTAAACGATAGGAAGTTATTTACGCTAATGCCGTAGCTTGGAATTTTCGTGATGATATTTAGGCTCGCAGTCCAAGGTCTCGCATAGTCCTGCGCCGGAAGCTCCGATAGCCTCATCAGCTTACCGTCGTATTCGACGATTTTTTCATCTTCAAGCATTTCTCTATCAAGCTTCTCATCATAAATGGTGTTATTAGTCTTCATTCTGATATGCTCAAAGCCCAGCTCAAAGCCGTTTAGCGTACCGAAGGCCTCATAATCATCGATCGTTTTAACGCCGAAGGTTAAAATTTTATTTTCGCTTCTGCCGTCATTAGTAAAGGTTTGATAGTTGTTTTGGTAGTTCGGATTCGGCGCTAGACCTAGATCTCTTCGCGTAGATTTGATGATCTGATCCCTGCCCTTGCGGCTTACATATTTGCCGAAAAACTCGAAATTCCCGAGCTTTTGCTTTGCCCCGAATACCAGCTCATCCTCATAAGGCACCTTTAGCTCATTAAATTTAGTTAGAGACGGGTCTTTTGGCAGTTGCGTCCAGTTTTGAGTATAGGCATTGCGCGGGCGCGTGTAGGTAGTGGCGAGACCCTCTCGACCTTCTCTTAATTTGTAGGTAAAGAGATTGCGCCCGTAGTAGCGGTTTGCACCGAAGCTAAGGATCGAATCGCCGTCGCCGAAAATATCGTAGTAGCTGTTAAATCTCGGCGCCGCAGTCGTTTGCTTCATATAATCGTCCCTACTTAATCTTACGCCAGGTCGCAAGGTAAGATCGCCGATTTTTATCTCATCCTCCAGATAAACCGCCAAGCTCTTCATATCTACCTTGGTATTGCCCTTGTAATAGCTTTTCTGCGTAAGAAACTGGCCGCTGCTGCCGAACCTCGCAAAAGAATCGTCTATCGAACAGAGCTCGTCATTCGGATCGCAAGCATTTACGCCCGCAGGTAGCGATGCCGGTCGGCTGGCGGTCATAAATTCTTTTCTTACGTTAAATTTAGCCTCTTGCTTTTTAAACTCAAAGCCAGTGATAAATCTATGCTTGCTGCCGCCGAGATCAAATTCGTTAAACTCCAGATCTGCGTTGTATGAAAAGCTCTTTTGCGTCTGATCGAGATCCCCATAGCCGCCTTCCATTGCCGCAGCAGATAAAAATTTACCGCCCCAATTCTTTACGTTTGAGTATTGCCAAGCCCTGTAATATTCATTCTCCGCATCGCGCGAACTCTCGAGCTTGCTGTAGGATAAAATTTGATTAAATCTAGCAAAATCGCCGTCGTAGTCGGTTTTAAGCGCTAAATTTAAACCGCCCGATTTCATATCGGCGTAGGAGTCCTTGATGTGGTCGTTAAACATCTTGTTTCGCTCGGGCGCGTAGGTTACGCTCGGCGTGATAGTTAGGCGGTCGCTTGCATACCAGAGCGCCTTTAGGAAGTAGTTGTCAATATTTCGCCTCTGAACTCGCTCGGTGATGGTCGTATCGGCGTTGTATCTTCTGTCGTAGGCCTTGAGCGGAATTTTACTTCTAGTGTTGGTGTAGCCGAACATCAAGCCCAGATCCTCGGTAACGGTGCCCTCTAAATTTAACCTCGTGATCCACTTATCAAATCTCGGCTGATTTAGCGGCGTAGCGGAGTTTTCAAAGTTTTGCTCATCGCCGTAGATATGGTATCTAGTCCAGCTATCCTCGGTGTGCTGCATCGAAAACTTGCCGTGAAAGCCCGCGCGCGGATCTCGCGTCTTAGCCTCCACTACGCCGCCGGTAAATCCGCCGTATTTGGCGGAGATGCCGCTATCGTGCACCTCGACGCTTCGTAAGAAATCGCTATCGATCGCCATACCTTGCGAGACGGAATTCATCGTATCAAACGCCGAAAAGCGCGTAGGATTGCCGCCGGGGTTTCTAGCGGGATCGAGATCGTTATTCATATTCGCGCCGTCAAGCATAAAGTTGTTTTGCCAATACTTCGCGCCGTTGATACTGATATTTGCGGGGCTGATCTCGCCTAGCGTCGTGCTCTGGCGGTTTGTGGAGCTGAATTGCACATTTGGATTGGTACGCAAAAGCTGCACGAAGTCGCCGTTGCCGCTAGGCATCGACTCGATCATCGTCCTGCTTATTTTTTGCGTACCGCCATAGCTATCGCCGACGCTCGTCAGGCTAGAGTCAATGTTGCCGACAACTACTATTTCGGGAAATTTATAACTATTTGTCGTAGCAGCCGAGCTTCGTGCCTCCGAGCCTTCTTTGGTAACAACGCTTCTGGTTGCGTTATTTTCAGACGAATCCTGCGCGACGCTTAGGCCGCAAAGACACGCCGCGACTATTAAGGAGCGTGCAAGCCCCCCCCCGCAGCGATTTTGAGTGGATTTCTCGCCTTTTACGGAAGCGGAATAATTGCGGCCTGCGCCGCTTTTACATGGCTTACAGGCCCAAAAACCGACAATCATTTTTTCTCCTTTTTTTGAAAATAAAAATTAAGACTGAGGAAATTTAGCCAATAATATTTTAAATTTCAATAAAAGTGATAACAATTATATGACTTATGCAAACAATAGAAAAAATGTAACAAAATAGCGGTATATCGGCGAGATAAATCTATTCCAAAATAAAATTTATCTAAAATCTATGCGCGATGCAGATAGATTTAATTGAGCTTTATTCTTGAGTTCGTTTTTAAACTGCATAAATTTACGAAGCCGAAATTTGCCGTGCAAGCGCCGTTAAATTTAAACGCGCTTAGTAAATTTTCCCGAGTAAAATTTAAAGACGCCGAGCCCGTTAAAATTTCGGTGCATTTATCCTCACGGTTTCATCGGTGTCAAAAATATATGTCTGCGCCGCCTCCGCGATATCCTTCGGCGAGATGGAATTTATGATCTTTTCAAAGGTCTTAAAATCGGCGATCTCCTCATTCCAAAGCGCGTATTTTACGAGCGCGTCGTTCCAAAACTCAGGGCTTTCGCGAGCGGTACGCGCCGTGATGATCTGGGATTTTTTAAAATTTTCAAGATGCCGCGCTACGTCCGATCCGCCGCCTGCGATTTCTGCAAAAATTTCTCTAATTGCGGATAAAATTTGATCCGTATTTTGCGGCGCGCAGGAAAACGAAATATGAAGGCTAGAGTGCTCGTACGGGATGCGGCTTAGGCTCGAAGCGACCGAAAAGCCGTAAGTACGCCCCTCGTCTTCTCTGATGCGCTCTCTAAGTGCTTCCTGAAGCACCGAAGCTAGGGCGGAAATTTTTATCGCATTTTCAAGCGAGTGCGGGGCGGATCTATTTATCGCGGTAAGCGCAACGTCGCTTCTAGGGGAGTTTTGATAGTTACGCATAAAAACGTGCCGTCCGCTTAAGCTGCGAATTCCGTCGTCTTTAAAATCCTCGCGTTCGCCGCGAGCGGGCAGGTTCGCCAGATATTTTTTTATGAGGATTTCGGCGTCTTTTAACTCAAAATCGCCGCTAAGTACGAAAGTGTAGGATGCGGCGTTGCTAAATTTATCATAGACGATCTTTTTTAGCTCCTCCGCATTAAGAGCTTTGATCTGCGCGGCGCTTAGAGGGCGCATTCGCTCATTGCCGCCGTAAAAAAACTCGCTAAATTCCCTGCTAAATTTATACCCGGGCAGCTTCTCGTTTCGCGCAAGCTCGTCGAGCGATTTTATCTTTAAATTTTGCAGCGCCTTCTCGTCCGTGCGCGGAGAGCTAAGCTCTAAGTTTATCGCTTCCAGCAGCCATTTTAGATCCTGCGAGCCGCAGCTTCCGTAAAATCCGTGCGAGAATGCGGAGATGTTTTTGCGGTAATTCACCTGCCGCCCGCTTAAAATTTGCGAAATTTCATAATTGTTAAACTCGCCTGCGCCGCTTTCGTTTGAAAGCATCGCGGCAAAACTGCCAAGTCCCGGATGCGCCAGATTGGACATTCCGCCCCTGCTTACCGCGGCAAACGAGATGAAATCCTTGCGCGTCTTAAGCGGCTTTAAGATCACGGTCGCGTTATTTTCAAGCAGATAGGTATAAAATTTAAATCGCGGCTCAAAACTCTTGCTTAAAATTTTGCCCTCAGGCAGGTTTTTAGAAACCAAGCTACCCGGCAGCTTTTTATGCGCGGCATGCGTATTTATCGCCTTAGCGCCGCTTTGCAGCTTCTTAAATTTAGCCTCATCCAGATTATATCCTGAGCCGCTAAAAACACTTGCGTGCACCTCGCTTAGATCCGTAAGGCGCCTAAATTCTAAATTTAGCTCCTCTAGGCTGATCTCGCGCAGCAATTTTACCTCCAAATCACGCTGTTTTGCGGCGCTAGGCAGAACGGCTCCCGATTTTACGGCATAAAGAATCTCTCTTGCAAAAAACGCGGAATTCGCGCTTTTTTTGCGTTCGAAGGTGGTGTGCCGCGAGCTAATCAAGGCATCCTTCGCAAGGGCGAAATCGCGCGCATCAAAGCCGCTATCTCGCAGGCCTTTGATTAGCCCGAGCGCCTGCGAGATCGCGCCGTCAAAGTCTCCGCCCAAAACGGCGACGTCAAAGCTATAGATCGTTTTTTGAAACTGCAAATTCGATCTGGAAAAATTAACTCGCAGCAGCGCGCCTTCGCTAGCTTTTGCCCTCTCATAAATCGTAGAGATGAGGCTTGAGATAAGCTCGCTTTTTAAAATTTTTCTCGCATTCTCCTCGCTACTTGGGGGCGCAAATTCCTCCCAAAACGAAATTTTGACGGAATTTAGCGACGTTTCGTTCGTATCGTAATTGTAAATTTTCAAACCCTGTCTAGGCGGAATGCCCATATCCGGGCGGGCGTAGGAGTTTGTATTTTTAAGAGGCGAAAAATTTTGCTCTAGCAGTTTTAAAATTTTATCCCTTTTGAAATCACCCACGGCTATAAATTTCATAGATCTGGGCTGGTAAATTTTTTGATAAAGCTCCTTGATTTGCTGCACGCTTACGGATTTTACGACCGCCATATCGCCGATCGGCGCGCGATCAAAATAGGCGCTGCCGCCGTAAAGCTCCTCATCCATCCGCTCGTAAAGCCTCGCGATCGGCGTATCGCGGCTACGCGCCTCCTCGATTATGACGCCTCTTTCTTTCACGAGCTCGAGCGGATTAAACTCCACTCCGTCCGCAATCGAAGCAAAAATTTTAAAAACGTCCTTTAAATTTTCTTCGCTAACGGCGATATTAAGCGTGTAGATCGTGCTGTCGTAGCCCGTCTGCGCATTTACGTCGGCGCCGAATTTCACGCCCAGGCTCTGTAACTTTTTGATGAGCTCGTTTTTGCTAAAATCGCGGCTTCCGTTAAAGGACATATGCTCGATGAAATGCGCAAGCCCGCGCTCATTGGGGCCCTCATCGATCGAGCCCGCATCCACGATGAGATAAAAAACGGCGGAATTTTTAGGCACGGAATTTTCTAAAATATAGTATTTAAGCCCGTTTGGCAGCGCCCCTCGCAGGACGGCTCCGTCCCACTCAAGCGCAAAAGCTCCCGCACAAAGCAGTAAAAATAGTAAAATTTTTCGCATTTAAGCCTTTCAATTTTCTAGTAAAATTCGCTCGCAGATATTTTTGCAGACTTTTCTCTTTCGCCCTATCAAGCTGCCCGCCTGCGCTATTCTGCGCTATTTTTTAGATTTGCTCGCTTCGACCCGTCAGCCTGCGATATCTCTTAGGCTCGCTTACTTTTAACTTGGCTACTCGCCTGTTTGCTATGCCAACCCCGGTCCGCTTCGCAAGCTTACCGGCTCTGGCCCCATACCGAGCAGCTACTCTCATTTTGTGCATCGCCCAAATCGGCAAATGCATTGATATTTATCTGCGCGGCGGCGCGACAGCATGGCGGCGCGGACGCAAATTTTAAAATTTACTTGCACCAGGGCTAAATTTAAAAAGCACGAATCGGTAAATTTTAAAATTTTACGCCAAGCGCGGCGGGCTGCTAAGCTTTGAAATTCTATAGCCAAATTCCGCAACAGAGCCCACACGCTTTCATAGCGAGACGGACGAACATTTAATTTTACATCGCCCTATTCTCGCTACGCGCTGTTTTAGCACGTATCGATCAAACAAGCCACTAACGCGCAATCTTGGCATCTTCGCCGTATGCTATTCTGTTTCTCATCTATAAAGGCACCGCCGCAAACTGCCGTTTGCTGCAAGATAAAATTTTAGCCTAAAGAGCATTAAATGAAAATTAGTATAAATAAAATGTGAAATTTTGAAGTTAAAATGGAATTTTGGATTAGATTAAAATGGCCGGGAGATAGGGATTCGAACCCCAGGAGGCTTTCACCTCAACGGTTTTCAAGACCGCCGCTTTCGACCGCTCAGCCATCTCCCGATTAAGGGCGGGTGGACCCCGCCGTAGGTTCGCGCAGATCAAGACCTGCGCGCGCAATTCATTCGGTTTTTTCTCCGACCCACTCGGCGCCGTTGTGAACCTTTTCTTTGGTCCATTGAGCCGCATTGTGTGAGTCCTCTTTTACGCCGTGCCAAGTATTAGAGCACCCGCTAAAAACCATCAATGCCAAAAGAGCCGCTAGTATGTATCTCATAATAACTCCTTTTTAGGATCTGGAGGCGACACCCGGATTCGAACCGGGGATCAAAGCTTTGCAGGCTCATGCCTTACCACTTGGCTATGTCGCCGCGCCGGCTTATTAGGTGGTGCCCGGAGCCGGACTTGAACCGGCACGGAAAAAATTCCGAGGGATTTTAAGTCCCTTGCGTCTACCGATTCCGCCATCCGGGCACGTTTAATACAAAAACAGAATGTAAAATGGAGCGGGAAACGAGAGTCGAACTCGCGACATCAACCATGGCAAGGTTGCGCTCTACCACTGAGCTATTCCCGCGCAAAGAAATGAAATATTACCCAATGCAAGCTTAAAATTTCATTTTATAGCGGCTTTTGCGGAGAAAATTTTGGCGTAGCTCCGGAATTTAAAAATTTTGTAAGTAAAATAATGTAAAATTACAAAATCTTTATTGGGGTTATAGCTCAGCTGGGAGAGCGCTTGAATGGCATTCAAGAGGTCGGCGGTTCGATCCCGCTTAACTCCACCATTTAAACTATTTTTAAGTTTTAATCACTTCTTTTAGATCTCTTTTACTTCCTTTAAATACCGATATTTAGGGCTTTTTAGTAATTTTTGATTATTTTTGTTTCTTTTTATGTTATAATTGTTTTAAAATAATTCAGTTAGTTATTAGGTTAGTTAAAAACCTATTTACAGAAAGAGCGATAAATATCGCCCAAAAGCCCTTTGGCGCATATATCGCACAAAAACGAAAAATGGTATAAGCGAGAGCTATATCGCAAAAATCATTAAGATGAACGAAAAATATATACTTCCATCTTTTGACGAGCGCGATATAAAGACGATGAAATATAGTGATATTTTAGAATTTTGAACCAAAATAATCCGAGTACTAGTCGTCTCGAAACGCTTCATCGCCTAATAAACGATATAGAAAAGTCTTTGCAATAAATTAAATTTTAATGGAAGGAGAGATTATGTCAGTTGAAGAAGATGGCGCGGCATTTATAGATGAAGATTACGTAAATATCGTGCCGCAGGATCTTTTAGAGCGCGGTATACGCTTAAGGGAAGAGTACGGAATTTATGATATCGCTTGGAGATTTGACGATGTAATGAAGGTGCTAAAAATCACAAGAGGCAAAGGTATGA
>NZ_CALIIS010000168.1 GCF_938017705.1 uncultured Campylobacter sp. | reverse complement strand
ATCTAACTTCGCCATTTATAAGTATCGCCCCATCTGCTTTTTTACCGTCAGTTTCGTTCTTTTTCTCACGTTCAAGATCGAAATTTGTAGGATTAGTAGTGTCCAAAGTGTAGCCAAGGCAGTCTTCAAAGATATCTTTTAGAAACTGCGTCTGAAATTTTTCTTCTTTGAAATTCTTAATGTCGCTAGCTTTTGCCTGATACATTTGCAAATTTGCATAACGCTTTTTAAGCTTTTCTTCGTCTTGATCTTGGGTTAGTAAGAATTTTGGATTAAAGATCGGCATCTTTTCTCTTTAAAATTTTATTTTTATCTAATCCTAAAAAATTCAAAAACGCGTATAAAAAAAACATTTCATTTCGCACGAAAGATTCGCCACGCTCTATGAATTGCATCAGTCGCTCGTGCGTACGCGTATCAATCCGCAATCCAAAAACCCGCTCGTAAAGCCCCAGCTCTTGCATTAGCATCATCCCATATCGGTGCATGGGTGCACGGAAAAATTTAATCAGCTCTGCTTTAATGCGCTCGCAACTAAGATCGCTAACGTCGATACTACGCATGAGCTCTAAGGTGCGCGGCTCGGCGCAAAGCTCAAATCTTGCGGCAAACTGCACCGCGCGATATACGCGCAAGCTATCCTCCACGAAAGTGTGCGGATCGACCACTCGCAAAATACGCGCGCGCAGATCCGCAAGCCCGCCGTAAAAATCAAACACTTTGCCACTTATAGCATCTATCATCATCGCATTGATCGTAAAATCGCGCCGCCTGCTAGCCTCATGTTCGTCCGTAGCCAAAGCGACGCTAAAGCCCTTGTGTCCGATGCCAGTCTTACTCTCGGTGCGCGGAAGCGAGATGTCAAAGCTTTTGTATTTATAGACGAAGTAGCTTTTGCCGACGCCCTGTGCGCCGAAGTCCTGCATAATTTGCTCGAAACGGCGCGGATCCACATCGTAAAGCTCCACATCCACATCAGCGCTCGCCCGCCCCAAAAAATGATCGCGCACGCAGCCGCCTACCAGATATATGCGTGAGCTAAATTTTTTAAGATAATCTAAAAGCGCGATGAAATCGTCATTTTGATAGATTTTCAAGTCGGTTTTCGATACTTGCAAGCAAAAATTCCATAAATTTTAAATTTAGCTCCACGCGCGCGTTCAAATCGCCCTTCTCAAAAGCGTTTAGCCCCTCAAAAAGCACTAAAATTCGCTCTTTTATCGCGCTCAAAAACTCCGCTTCGCTTGAAATTTTAAAATCTGTATTTGCGAGATATTTTGATTTGTCGCCCGCTTGTCTCGCGGCCCTGAGATGTCGCGCTGCTTCAGGCTGGCGCAGGGCGGAATTTTGAGCACCATAAGAGGCAAAACTTTCCGCTTGCATATCCTGTGCGGCAGAATTGCGAAGCTGCGGCGTGGCGAGCTCATCACCTCGCACCCCGGGCGTCGTAAAATTCTGCGGCTGTGAAACGAAATTTTGCTGCTGCACGGCAGCATTGCGGATCTCTAACGCGGCGGAATTTTGAGCTTGAAGCGACGCTAAATCCTGCTTTTTATAATGCGCCGTACCGAAATAATCGTCTGCTTCGTTTTCTTTGAAATCAGAGCCAGGCCCAAAATCGTCATTGCTTAGCTCCTTAAAATGCGCGCCTAAAATACGAGGCGTCAAATCTTGCTTACTTTGGGAGTCGTCATCCGTAGAATTTAGCGCTAATTCAAAATCTTTACTTTCGGCAGAGCTTTGCGCTATGCTTGCGTCCCTGCTTTGCGGCGAAGCAAACCCATTCATATCGCTGCCTAAACTATCGTAAATTTCGCCTGCGATGCCCGATAAATCACGAAAGCTTTCATCAAATTTCGCGGTGGAGCTTTTTAAAATTTCATCGCTTGCAAAGGCGGTATTTACGGAATCTTTGCCGCTTGCAGAAGCAGAATTTTTAAAATTCTCTCCGTTTAGAGAGGCGGAAGCCGCAGAATTTTGACCGCCTGTAAGATCAGAGTTTTTAAAATTCTCCTCGCTGGAAAAAGTAAAATTTTCATCTTTTGCGGCAGATTTTTTTAAAGTAGCGTCCGCTGCAAATTCTGCGCTGCTAGGCGCAGAGCTCTTACTCGCCATGGGATTTGAATGATCGAAGGCGGAATTTAAAGCGTCCGATGAAACAAAGCGCGAAGTGGAATTTTTGGTATTTAAGGAAGTGAAATTTTGCGCGTTTGGTGAAGCGATATCCGGTGCAGATGCGGAATTTAAGGCATCAGGCGCAATGGGATCTGGCGCAAAAGAAGTGGGGCTTAAAGCATACTGCGATCCTGCTTCGGTACTGTTTGCATTTGTAGCTCTCTCTTGCTGCGCCGTCAAATCTTGCGCGCGCTTTTGTGCTTTCATCTCATTGACTGCTTCGATGATATCTTCTAGTTCATTTTCATACATCAATTAGCCACCTCTTAAATTCTGCTTGTTTGTGCGCATCGACGCTTAAAAAGCGCTCCAGCATCGCCATATTAACGCCCGAGCTTACTCGATGATTTAAATTTAGCCGCGCAAAAAGCACAGCCGCATCGCCATCTTGCGGATTATCGCGTAAAATACCGCGGCAAATCCGCATTGCGCCGTAGATATCGCCTCTCTCCTCAAGCTTCAAAGCATAAGCAAGCGCGCTATTCAAGGCTTATTCCTAGGCTTTGGCCGCGTAATCTGCGATGATTGAGCCGATCTCTGCAGTCGAGCAAATTTCTTTGGCATCGTACTGCGCGATATCCTTGGTGCGGTATCCGTCGCGAAGCACGGCGCGCACGGCGCTTTCGATCGCGGCTGCGGCCTCATTTTCGCCAAATGCGTATTTTAGCATCATCGCAGCGCTTAAAATCGTAGCGATCGGGTTTGCGATCCCCTGTCCCGCGATGTCGGGCGCACTGCCGTGGATCGGCTCATAGATGCCTCCCTTGCCGCCGATACTCGCACTCGGAAGCAGCCCGATCGAGCCGCAGATCATGCTCGCCTCATCGCTTAAAATATCGCCGAATAAATTCTCAGTCAAAATCACGTCGAACTGCGCAGGTGCCCGCACGAGCTGCATCGCGGCGTTATCGACGTACATAAACTCCAAATTTATCCCAGCATAGTTTTTCGCTAGCTCGCTTATGACCTCGCGCCACAGCTGGCTTGTTTCAAGCACGTTGGCCTTATCTACGAGCGTTATCTTTTTATTTCGCAAAAGCGCGGCCTCAAAGGCAACTTTTGCGACGCGCTCGATCTCGGCGGCGTTGTAACACATCGTATTTAGCGCGTCCTTTTCGTTTTTCACACGTGGCTGCCCGAAATAAATCCCGCCCGTAAGCTCGCGCACCACCATTATATCGACGCCTTTGATGATCTCGGGCTTTAGCGTCGAAGCGTTTATCAGCTCATCAAAAATCATCGCAGGACGCAGATTTGCAAAAGCTCCAAGCTCTTTGCGGATTTTAAGCAGTCCACTTTCGGGGCGCAGTTCGCGCGGCAAGCCATCCCATTTCGCGCCGCCGATCGCACCGAAAAGCACCGCGTCGCTTGATTTAGCGGCATTTAGCGTCTCATCCGGAAGCGGAACGCCCATAATGTCGATTGCCGCGCCGCCCATCAAGCGGTAGTTAAAATTTAGCTCAAAATTAAATTTATGGCTTACGGCATCGAGCACCTTGATCGCCTCTTCGATGATCTCAGGGCCGATTCCGTCGCCTTTTATCACGCATACGTCGTATTTTTTCATCCAAATTCCTTACAAGTTTATCTTTGTTTTTGCGTAATTTATCGCTCCGCCCGCGTCGAGTAGCTTTTGCATAAACTCGGGGATCGCGCCGAATTTATACTGAGTTTTTTGAGTTAAATTTTTAATTACGCCGCCCTTTAGATCGATGCTAAGCTCGTCGCCCTGCGCGATCTTATCCGTCTCGTCACATTCGAGGATCAAAAAGCCCGTGTTGAAGCTGTTTCGATAAAAAATCCTAGCGAAATTCTTTGCGATCACGCATGAAATTCCGGCGGCCTTAAGCGCCATCGGTGCGTGCTCGCGCGAGCTGCCGCAGCCAAAATTTTTCCCCGCTACGATGATGTCTCCTTTAGCGATTTTGGACGAAAAATCCCTGTCCGCATCCTCCATAATGTGCGTCGCAAGCACCGCCGCATCGGAGGTATTTAGGTAGCGCGCCGCGATAATAATGTCGGTGTCGATATCATCGCCGAATTTCCATACTTTTGCCATATTTCCGCCTTAAATTTTAAAATAGATGCACGATTTTACCGACAAATTTATTAAAATCCGCTCAATCGCTCCGATATGAGGGTGGAATTCCTCGCCTAGAATTTAGGGCTAAATTTAAACGCCAAAGCGCAGAGATAGGAAGTGCGGAGGCGTTAAATTTTAAAGCGGCAACGTGAAGGAAGCAGAATTTTGGCGCATCGGTTTTACATCCTGCAAACGCGGAATTTTAGCGAGCAATCTTAAATTTAGCTAAAAATATAACCTAAATTTTAAAATTTAGCCTAATTTCTAGAATTTAAAAAATCATTAAATTTAGATGGTTCGCACCGTATATAAGCAAAAATAAAGAGCGTTTCGGTATAATCCGATTTTCCAATAACCAAATACACAACGACACAAGGAGATTTTATGGCGAGCCCAAAAGACGCCTTAACGCCCATCGAGCAGTTCTTCGACGAAAATCAAAAAAGCTACATCACCTACGAAAGACTGATAAAATTTTTCGATAAAGCCCCCACCGCGACGGCCGTTAAGAAGGTCGAAGCGCTTACGAAAAAATTTGACGTCGAACTGATCTCCGCCGCAGAAATCTCCAAAATCAAAAATTTAGAGGACGCGAAACTCAAAGAAGCCACGCAAAAAAAGCTACTGGACGAGGGCTGGGACGAGGAGTTTGACCTATCCAGCGACGTCGAGCTTTTGGAGTGGAGCCGTTCGGATAGCCCGGTGCGGATGTATCTGCGCGAAATGGGACAGATCCCGCTGTTAACGAAAGAAGAAGAGATCGAGATCAGCAAAAAAATCGAGCTCGGCGAGGATATCATCATCGACGCGTTTTGCTCCGTGCCATATCTGATCGATTTCATTTTAGATTATAAAGAGCCGCTCATCAACCGCGAACGCCGCGTCAAGGAGCTTTTCAAAAGCTTTGACGACAGCGACGAAGAGGGTGAAGAGGAGGACGAAGAGGAACTATCGGAGGAGGATTACGACGACGAGGAGGATGAGGAGAGCGCGGACGAGGCGAAGCAAAAGCGCTCTAGAAAGAACGATAAGCGCGCTCTAAAGGTCATCGAAAGCTTCAAGGCTCTTGAAAAAGCCAAAAAGGACTGGATGAAATTTGCCGAGAAAAACGCCGAGGCGATTAAGCAGAGCAAGGGAATTTTATCGAAGCTAAACTTGGCGTTTAAAAAGAAAATTTTAAAAGAAAAACTCATGGATCTGGGGCCTACGAGCAAGCTCATCACTGAGATCGTAAAATCGATGGAGACCGCGCTAAAAAGCGACGAGGGCTTCGAAAAGGAGCTCAAGCGCCTGGAGTACAAGCTGCCGATGTTTAGCGCCGAACTGCGCGAAAATCACAAAAAAATTCTAAAAGAGATCACGAGGCTTAGCAAGGACGACATCATCGCGCGCGTGCCGGAAGCTACGATGGTCTCGACCTACGTCGATATTAAAAAGCTCTTTTTGACAAAAGAGGCGAGTAAAAAAAGCTTTAATCTCGAGCCCGAGCGGCTGAAAGAAATTTTAGAGCAAATTAAGCGCGGCAAGCGCATCAGCGACAATGCAAAGGCGCGCATGGCGAAGTCCAACCTGCGCCTGGTCGTCTCCATCGCCAAGCGCTACACCAACCGCGGGCTACCGTTTTTAGACCTCATCCAAGAAGGCAATATCGGGCTTATGAAGGCGGTTGAATACAAGCGCGGCTATAAATTTTCGACATACGCGACGTGGTGGATCCGCCAGGCGATCAGCCGCGCCATCGCCGATCAAGCGCGCACGATCCGCATCCCGATCCATATGATCGAGACGATAAATCGAATTAATAAAATCACGCGCAAATATATGCAAGAAGGCGGCAAGGAGCCCGATATCAACGTCATCGCGCAAGAGGTAGGCCTTAGCGTCGATAAGGTAAAGCAGGTCATCAAAATCACAAAGGAGCCGATTAGTCTAGAAGCGCCGATCGGAAACGAGGACGACGGTAAATTCGGCGATTTCGTCGAGGACAAAAGCTCGGTTTCGCCGATCGAGCAAATTTTAAAATCCGACCTAAAAGAGCAGATCGACGATATCTTAGAGCAGCTCAACGACCGCGAGCGCACGGTCATTCGCATGCGATTCGGACTACTTGACGACGAGAGCGACCGCACGCTTGAAGAGATCGGCAAGGAGCTCAATATCACCCGCGAGCGCGTCCGCCAGATCGAAAGCTCGGCGATCAAAAAGCTAAAGCACCCAAAGATCGGACGCAAACTCAAAACCTATATCGAGAGCTAGAGCAAAACGCAGATATAGCGATCTAGCGACACGCCGAGGTGGCGGGGCTTTTTAAAGCGATGTTATCGCGCGTACCTGAAAAATCATAGAATTCCGTTCTAAATCCAAAGCGGAATTCTAAAAAATTTTATAAATTCTACGATTTTGCTTAGTTTGATAAGCGAACCGAACTGAGTAGTGTAGGTTATTCAAGGAGACTTTATGAAAACTTTAGTAATCGTTATTTTAGACGGCTTTGCCGACTGGGAGGCTTCGCTACTGGCTCCCGCACTACGATATTTCACGGACTATAGCATCCTTTATGCCTCAACCGATAAAAACGAGAAAGTATCGTTTGGAGCTTTACGCGCAAAACCTGATTTAACAATAGATGAAATTTCGCCAGATGCCGCGGCAATCGTGTTAATCGGCGCTAGAAATTCATGGCGCGAACTGCCTAGCGAAAACGCCTCAAAAATTGCTAATTTAATAGAGGAATTTAAACAACAAGGCAAGGTGGTAGGCGGTATTTGCGACGGGGCGTATTTCTTAGCGGCGGCAGGAGCGCTAAATGACTGCCATCACACCGCAAATAGTCTAGCAGACATCGTTAATTTGCCAAAATACAAAAATAAGCATGCCTTTATACAAACAAGTCGCGAAGCCGTAGTAGACGGTAAAATGATCACCGCAAACGGAAACGCATTTATTGATTTTACTATTGGGGTGCTGCGCGCCTTAGGAGATATAGACGAAGCAATAATTGCCCAGTGCGAACAAATGTGGCGATAAGTAGGCAGTGCGCGTTTAGCAAATAAAATTTTGCCAAAGCAACACTCGAGCATATAAGCACAAATGAGATACAAAAAATACTGAAAATGAAATCTTGCCGAAGCGGTACGACATCGATGCTCGCTAGGTCTAACACAATACCTTAGTTTGCGTGCTTCCGTGCAAATACAGCATGGAATTTTACGCTCATTTTGCCACTAAAATTATATACGGCGCGAGCCTAAGCCAACAGACGCTATGAAATTTAAAACAAAGTGTGCCGCCAAAGCGGTACTTCAGCACGCGCCCATCGTCGTAAGCAAAAACGATGTCTTTCCCGTTTCGCCTTTAAATTTAGTGGAGCTCACCATGCCTCAAATAACCCTCGCACGGCGAAATTAAATAGGTCTCAAAAAGCAAAAGCCACAAAGCTTGCTTTGTACATCTTATTTGCCACTTTATACCGAGTCCCGTTATCTCCCGCCGCCTCATTATTGCGCGCCGACATACAATGCAATACCTGTAGCTTTTATGGCCCGTTTATCACATCCCACCGCCATGATGCCTTGCCCATAATGGAACGCTTTAAAAATAATGGTAGAGCCGTCTCTCTTTACTTACACTTGTCGTACTCGTAATCGCAGTACCCAAATTTTGCCGCATTGCTGCGCTGGCAACCGCAATACTATATTAAATTTACTGCTCCGCCGTGCCGTCCCGCTCTTAAAATTTACCTTCCGTAGCCAAGGGTGTGCTGGATAACACGACGTCGGTATTTTTGTCTCGCTCTAAATTTACCTTCCGTCGCACCGCTAAATTTAACCGCGTCGCAAACTGCGCTTTCTAAGGCGACTGTAAATCCAAGCTCCGAGCAATAAAACCGCCGCGAGGCAATACATATAAAAGGCCGCGCCGTTTTCATACTCCACGTCCTGCGCGATAAAGACCTGCTGCGACATTTCGGGGTTTCGCGCCGCCTCGTCCGCGATCTGCGCCATCACCTCATCGTCGTGTACCCCAAGCGTGATCTTTCGCAGCTCGATGAAATTTGTCCGCTTATCCAGATGCCTGCCGCTGCGACCCGTGACGTAAACGCTATGCGAGTAGAAATTTAGATAGTAAAATCCCACGTCGTCCTTCAAAAGCTTCTCCGATATCTGCCGCACGGCGCCTTTAAACGGATTATCGCCCGCCCTTTTTAGCGCGCTTAACCGTCTGGCGTCTCCGACGAATTTATAATAAACGTACCAAAACGCGTCTTTAAGCTGCCACTCGGCGCCGCTGCCGCGCGGGCGATTTAAAATTTTATCCTTGCTTAGATAAAATATGCCGTTTTTGCTCGCAAACAGCATGTATTCCCGATGCCCACTCTGAAAATTTAGCGGCGTATAGGGCTCGTTTGCGGGGTCAAATCTCTCGCCGTTCATCAGCACCGCGCCCGCAGCGGGATCAAAAAGAAACTCTATTCCCGAGTTTGGCTCCATCAGATACATCTGCTCGCTAGGCGTGAAATTTAGCCTCTCGCCGTCCGCATAAACGCTGCGTCCGTCGCTTAGCCACCGATCGACCGGGCGAAAGTGCACGGGCGAATCGGGACCGTCTTCGTGTATGATTTTTAGCCTTATCTGCTTTAGATTTTTTGCATCCGCACCCGCTAAAATTTTACCTTCGTAAAATACCCGCTTGCCGTCCGTGGCGACGTAAGGGCTCTCGGTCAGCGGCGAGATGGGCGCGCTAGTATCAAGTCTAGCGTAGGGGTAGTTGTACTCCTGCGGCCATTTGGAGAGTCCGAACGCGTGGAAAAATACTTTATAAATATAGCTTATCGCGCCGCCCGTACGCTGCGTGACGTCCGAGCAGAAGTAGCTCACGCGCCCGTCGCTGTAGTATCGCGCGCCGATCTTTTGCGTGCGGGCGGGATCTAGCCCCGACATCTTGCGAGCGCCGCAAAATACGCGGTTAGCGTCCATGCCGACGTTTGCGTAGGAGTATCTGCCGGTATCAAGCGCGCGAAAGCTCGCCGCGTCCGCGCCGCCCTCCAGCTCGTAAGGAGCGAGATTCCAAGAGCGTAGATAAATTTTGCCGCCGATGTTGAAATAATCGCTGCGGCCGATCTTTTGCGCGTCCGCAGGCAGCTCGCGCGAGCTATCATACACCGATAGCTCATAGATAAAAACGAGCGAGACGAAGAGCGGCACGAAAAGTACCGCAAAGAGTAGCTTTAGCGCCTTTTTATCAAATTTGCTTAAATTATTCGCCTTTTTCATAAGGCAATTATATATCTTGCTAGTTTAAAACGTTAGAAATTTAAAAGCGTCTGCGGGGGAAATTTTAAAATTTAGAGTACGGTAAATTTGGCGGCGAAAGCCGCGGGGTAAATTTATTTGACGGCAAAGCCTCAGCTCAAATTTACCCGCAATCGCGCGAAACGACGCAAGCTTCGCGCAAATTTAACTTAGTATCCGTCAAAATGCTTGGTCTTTGGCAGCACCAAATTTAGCGTAATGCCGATAAGCGCGCCAAGCCCCACGCCGCTAAAGCTCATCGCGCCAAAGTCCAGCACCATGCCGCCGATCGCGCAGACGAAGATGAGCGCGACGATGATCATATTGCGCGGCTCGGCCAGATCCACGCCGTTTTTGATCAGAGTCTCCATGCCCACGCTCGCGATGATACCAAAAAGCAGCAGCATAATGCCGCCGATGACGGGAGCTGGGATCGTGGAGAGCGCGGCGCCGAGCTTGCCCACGAAGGCTAGCAGTATCGCAGTAAGCGCGGCAAAGGTCATGATAGCGGGATTATAGGCCTTCGTGATGCTGACCGCGCCCGTGACTTCGGAGTAGGTGGTGTTCGGCGGACCGCCGAAGCAGCCTGCTAGCGACGTCGCGAGTCCGTCACCTAGAAGAGTGCTTTTAAGCCCAGGGTTTTTGAGAAAATTTTCCTTCGTTACGTTGCTGATCGCGAGCATATCGCCGATGTGCTCGATCGCGGGCGCGATAGCGATAGGCACCATGTAGATCACGGCTTCGAGCTTAAAAACCGGCGCGGTGAAATTTGGCAGCGCAAACCACGGCGCAGTTAAAATCGGAGTAAAATCCACTATCCCGACAAACAGCGACGCGCAGTATCCCG
>NZ_CALIIS010000167.1 GCF_938017705.1 uncultured Campylobacter sp. | reverse complement strand
TAACGCTTGCATAAAATTTGCCTTCATAAGCCCCAAGCGTCGCTACGGCGAAATAATCGCCCTTGCTTTTTCCTAATGCGGGATCAATCCCCATATAATAGGCGTCGCAAAGAGGCATCTGCTCGAAAGTTTGATACCCGCTAAAGCTTGCCTCCTCTTTACTCAGCGGCTCGTTTTGATATTCGCTCATAAAGGCACTTTTGGAGCTTAGAAACTCCTGTTTTATGCGCTCTTTATCCAGCTTGTTATCATCGAGCAGTAGCTCTTTCATATCCCACTTTTGCTCATCCACGTTTGCGGGAAAAGCGCGCACCAGCGGATAGGATAGAGTTTTGAAATCCGTCCTTGCTTCGATGCGAAATAAGAGGCTATCATAATGCAGCGTAGTACCGACTACTACGATATTATAAGCGTTATCGCCGCGGGCGGGCAGCTTCATAATAGCCTTTTCAAACCACTCATAAAGCTTGTCGCGCTGGGCTTTTGTTTTTACGTTTTCGTCGTTTTCCAGATCGTCGCAAATGATAAGATCCGGACGAAATCCTCGCCAGTTTTCGCCGCGGATCTTTTTGCCTGCACCGTAAGCGGAAATTTTAAACGCCTGCTTACCGCTATAAAATACGATCTCCTCCTCCGTCCATTTATCGCCCTTGCTGATACCAAAATCTCTAATCAAAAGTTCGTTTTCCTCAAGCTCATTTTTTATGAACTCGATCGTCTTTTTAGAGAGATTAATCGTCGCGCTAATGATTACGCAGTTTCGCTTTCGCGCAGTTACCGCAGTATTAAAAAGCACCCAAAGCCTTGAAATCAAGGTAGTTTTGGCAGCTCCTCTGTAAGCCTTAAAAAGCAGATGCCTATTTTTAGTGCTTAGGCGCGCTTCGTTTTTGTAAAAATCTGCTCGAAATTTAGAAGTTTCGGGCAGGCGTACGTGAGCGCTAAAATAGATCCGTACGCACTCTTTAAAGCTTGCGCGCGCAGTCTTTATCCTGGCGTCTCTTTGCGGATCGATGGCGCGCCTTAGGGATTTGAGCTTGATGCGCAGTGCTTCGATATCTTCATTCATTGCTTAAGCGTCCGTCTTAAAATTTCATCCGCATTCGCAGCTAAAAACTCCGTCACGGCATCGCATTTTTTCTTCGTGGCAAGATCGGCGATCTCATTTATCGCGCGGCTTGCGGCGTCTAGCATTTGAGCCTTTATATCCGTTTTTAATGGGGCTTTAAGGCTATAATAGGTTTGCGTATAGTTTTTTAAAATTTCGA
>NZ_CALIIS010000166.1 GCF_938017705.1 uncultured Campylobacter sp. | reverse complement strand
TAAAAACCACGGGCAATGCCGCCAAAAATAGATCGATGCCGGTGCTGATCATCCCCTCTTTTCTTGCCTGAGATACAATGAATTGCATATATAAACCCTTTTTAAAAATTTGACCCGAAGTATATATAAACAAGCATAAAATATAAATTAAACCGACAAGATCGGAATTCTATCGCGACAAGATATTTGCGAAATTCTAAACTTTTACGCTTATCTTTTCTATCTTGCTCCAGGCTAGCAGATGCACGATGCTAGTTATTGTGAGGGTCATGGGGAATATCAAATGGTATAGTGCATTTAATGGAAAAAGGATGACGCAGAGCCACACATACGTCTCAAAGATTCCCACGCCGCTTACGCGTGCTAGAGCAAAATTTATGCAAAACCACGCTACGATCATGTAGATTGCGCCCGCAAACGCTATCAAAATGCACAATATCATTGCCAAATGCTTGTGTGAGATCGATAAAGGAATCGATAAAAAAATGCTTGTTATGGCAATGACACAGATGCAGACAATTACGCAGTTGCGGTAAAGCGCTGCCGCTTTTATGCCGCTAAGCATTGAAATTTTGCGGAGCGCTCTTAGCCTGAAAAATACCGAAACACACAAAAGAGCAAAAATAATTCCGCCAATGATATAGGTAGCCGTCTTGTTGCCGCTAAGTCCTAGCATATCGTCCTTAGCAATATCTAGCGCAACTAAAGTCGCAGGCACTGTCGATAAAAACAGATCGATTCCGGTGCTGATCATTCCCTCTTTTCTTGCCTGAGATACGAGATCTTGCATAATAAGCCTTTTTAAAATTTATCTCGAAGTATACATAAATCGATGTAAAGCAGGAATTAAACAGCTAAATTTAAAATTTTAAAATTTAGTCGGGGCAAGCTTGCAGACTGCGGAATTTCAGGAATTCTACCAGAGCGAGAATAAAATTTCGCCGCGGGATTTAAAACGGAATTTTGATTATGGATTTGCGGGGTAGAATTCCACTGTGAAATTTCAAAATCTCAAGCGCGACATACCTTCATCGCACGTTTTGCAAACCGGCAAGCCGCTGATGGAATTCCGCTATGAGATTTCTGCTCGGAATTCCGCGGTAAAATTCCGCTATGGAATTTAGATTGGAATTCCAAAGCAAAAACCTCGATATAAAATTTTAATCGGAATTTCAAGACGGCATTTCAGGATAAAATTATGCGATTTAAATTCCACTCAAGATAAAATCTAGCGATTTAAAATTCTGCGCCGATTGACGAGTTGCTTTGTCGCGCTGATCACGTGCAGCTC
>NZ_CALIIS010000165.1 GCF_938017705.1 uncultured Campylobacter sp. | reverse complement strand
TCTCATTTTACCGCCTTGATTTTATGTGGCGATATTCTACCTAAAATTTTAGCGCCTTGGTATCAAAAAATATGGATTTCGGTAAAATTTAAGGCCCAGCGGAACTTAATACCCCTTGATTTGAGCCTGAGTTAAAGAGAGCCGATTTTAAATAGAAAATTCGCGCTTTGTCAAGGTACTGAAAGTAAAATTTAACCGAATTTGGCCTTGTCAAAGCGCTTGATCGATGAGGGCGCCAAATTTGATAGACGTGTGATAAAAAGCGTATTATTCTCGCTATTTGATTTAAATTTAGCCCCGCAAAGGGGCTAAATTTACGCTTATTTCTCGCCAAGCGGCCAATAAACGATCGGTTTGGCTCCGAGTCTTGCCTCGCCGTGATACATGCCAAGCTTGTCTTTCGTCCACGCAAAGCCGGTATGTCCGTGCTTGTCGATCGAGATGATACCGCCGCTGCCGCCGAGCGCTTTGACCTCTTTTACCGCTTCTTCGGCGGCTTTTTGCACGTCTTGCGTTTTGTATTTATAAAGAGCTGAGACCTCGTGCGCGGCGTTTACGCGCATGTAGATGTCGCCCGTGCCGGTGCAAGAAACCGCCACCGAGTCGTTATCTGCGTAGGTTCCCGAGCCGATTATCGGGCTATCGCCGATGCGGCCGGTCATTTTGTTGGTCATGCCGCCGGTGCTGGTCGCTGCGGCTAGGTTGCCGTTTTTATCCAGCGCGATCGCGCCCACGGTGCCAAGATACGGGCGCTCGTGCAAATTTAACGACGTCTTTTTCGCCTTTTCGCTATCAAGTAGCAGCTTTTGTTTCTCTTTAGCCTTTTGCAGCGCGTCGTATCTAAACTGCGTGAAAAAGTACTTCTGATCGACCATCTCTAGGCCGTTTTCTTTAGCGAGCTTGTCGGCTCCCTCGCCCGCAACTAGCGTATGCCACGTCTTATCCATCACGATCCTGGCGCCTAGGATTGGGTTTTTGATATGCCTCGCCATCGCGACCGCGCCCGCTTTTTTGGTCGAGCCGTCCATGATCGAGGCGTCGAGCTCGTTAAATCCGTCGGCGGTAAATACCGCGCCCTTGCCCGCGTTGAAATTCGGATCGTCCTCAAGCACCATTATCGCCGCCGTTACGGCATCCATCGCGCTGCCGCCCCGTTCAAGCACGGCTTGACCCGCTAAAAGCGCTTTTTTCATCGGCTCTTCGCGGATTTTAAATTCCTCCTTGGTTAGATCAAGCCCGCTGGTGCCGCCGTGAATGACGATAACCGGGCTAAATTTCTCCTGCGCATTCGCAGCCGTTAGCCCGAGCAGGGCCAGACTCGCCGCCATAAAAACGGCCTTTGAGAGTGAAAAGTGCTTCATATCTCGCCCTTTCGAAAAAATTGCAGAATTTCTAAGAAATGATATAACTTTGCGCTTTTCGTTTCGCTTAATCAAATGCGAATTCAGCCGGATATAAATCTAATACTTTGAGATTAGAATTAAGCTTTCGCTGTCAAATTTAACGCGACTCAATTTGTGGCACAATCTGATAGGTCGATTTAAATTTTATAAATTTGAGTTTGAGCGTTGGCGAAATTTAATTACTGCAGCTCGATAAATTTCAACCGCGCGTCATAAAATTTTAGCGCGCGGCCGTATTTTAAACGGCGCTACGCAAGCAAGCTCAAGCACGCCCCCGCCGGCAAAGCAGGCTTTAAATCAAAACGCCTCAAGCTCGCCGTGCGCGATCATTTAGTGTTGCGTCGGAACCGACGCCAGTATGTTTTGACGGCTCAATCGCAGCTTTTTTCTCCGCGGCAAAGGCGCGCCAGGTCGTATTTTAGCAGCATCAAGCCGAGGCCCAGCAGGAATAGGTCTTTAAAGATAAAGCCGTCGATCTTGCCTAGCTGCGGCAGTAGGCTGAGCGTGCTCAGCGCCATGACGATCACGATGAGATCGCCCACGATGCCCGTCTTCGGCTTGAAAAAGCCCGCGATGAGCGAGAGATAGCCCACGGTCTCCACCACGCCCAAAAAATAGCTCGCGCCGGCGTCCCCGAGCGCTGACGGCAAAAACGAAAGCCACGTCTGCGAAAAGAGCGGCTTTAAAGCCTCCACCTCGAACTCAAACCACTTGTAGTTGCCCATCACGGCAAGCACGATGATAACGGAAAGTCTGGCGAATATAATATCCGCGTCGCCTGCGACAAATTTTTTTACGATCTCCCTCATACGGCTCCTTTGTAAATTTTGTAGCGGTATGATAGCGAGCTTGCGTGTAGGCTACGTGAAGAGGCGAAATTTCAAATTTCAAATTCCGCGGCTCCGCAAAATTTGAAATTCCATGCCGCGCGCCGTAAAATTTTAGCGTGTGCATCGTATGATTTAACGTGCACGCCGTAAAATTTTAACGTGCATACAAAATTTTAAAATTCGCGCCCAAATTTAAGCTATAATCGCTTCAAATTTTAAGGAGCCGCAAATGCTAAAATCATATCCTCTTACGATGCAGGGCGCGGAGTTTCGCGGGCACGGCGTGACGGTAAGGGCGGGCACCTATATGCCGTGAGTGCGACAAACGACGGAACCGCGATGTACGCCGTCTGCGCGGATATTTAAATTGGACAGATTAAAATTCGGCTTATAGTTGTAGATTAAATTTAAACGCAAGGCTTGAAGCGTCGAACGCTTTGGATATGAAATTTACCTATTTGAGGCTCATGTCCGCTAGCCGCAGCACCCTTGCGAGCCGCATCCCATCTCTCGCCCATTCGGAAAATGCCAAAAACCGCGAATTCTTTGGTATAAAGCACGCCGTAGCTCACTTACTAAGTAAAATTTACTCGCTTTGCGTGCCGTTTCGAACTGAAATCCAAACCCCGTGCCTTAAAATTTAAAGCGGTCGCGGCAAATTTCAAGACTCGAAGTGGTGTGAGCTGCCGCGAAATTCCATCGAGCTTTGCGGCGTGCGCGGGCAAACCTCGGCGATGATATTGATCGAAACGCCCGCCTTAGCGGCAATCGCGTAGATTTTGGGCAAAAATTTCGGTGCGAAGCTAAACAAAATCTCATACTCCTCGCCGCTTTGCATCGCAGCCTCGCTAGGACGGGCGATCCAGCGCGCACCCACGCCGCTAGCCTCTAGCAGTCGGGGCAAGTCCTGCGCGAGCCCATCGCTAATGTCCATCGCCGCGCTGATGAGCTTCGCCGCCTTGTAAACAAACTTATCGCGCAAGACGGGCCTGACGAAGCGCGAATTCTTTGAAATTTTTGTGCGCAGATCCTCGCGCAAGCGATATGAACCACTACCCGGCACAGGATTTTCGCCTGCAAAGCTTTGCGACATAGAATTTTCGCATGCGAGGCTTTGCGCCGTAGGGCTCTTGTGATCGTCTCTGCTCTGCGACACAGAATTTTGCGCCGAATTTTCGGCGTCCAGGCTCGGCGGCTCGACGTACGCAGGCAAAATTTTATCGTCCAGACTTTGCGGCTCAAGGTCCAAAATTTGCATTGCCGAAGTTTCGGCGTACAGACTCTGTAGCTCGGCGCGAGCAGGCGAAATTTTATCGCCCGAGCTTCGTACCTCATCGCTTGGGCCTTGCAGCGACGAAATTTTATCGTTTCGGTTTTGCGTCTGCGAGCTAGCGGGTAAAATTTCATCTCTTAAAAGCACCGTCAGATCGCGCCCGACGCTACCCAGCTCGCCAGTATGCGCAATGAGATCGCCTACGCGCGCGCCGCTGCGAAACACGGGGCGCTTGCACTTGCCGATCAGGCTCACGCTAAGCGCGATGCGATCCGAGCCGATCGTGTCGCCGCCGATGATCCGTATGCCCCACTCCCGCGCCGTTTCGCTCACGCCCGCGCATAGCTCGTCGATCTCGCGCGTACCGATCTCGCGCGGCAGTGCAAGCCCCAGCAGGGCGTATTTGGCGCGCGCGTTCGTCGCGATCATATCCGAGATATTTACGAGCATCGCCTTTGCACCGATCTCGCGCAGGCTCAGCCAGCCGCGGCGGAAGTGCACGCCCTCGACAAAAAGATCCTTGCAATACGCCCGTTCGCCGATCACGGCGCAATCATCGCCGTTAAGCTTCGATCTAAATTTCTCAAAAATATACCGCTCTTTATCCATGCGCCCTCCGTTAAATTTAGCGTTACGCCGCAGCCGCGCGAAAGCTAAGAAGCCCGAATTTGTGGGCCTTTGTTTAAATTTCGTCGCGCACGCGCAGCAGGAGTTCTACGCTCCGCTTTGCAAGATTATAGCGTAAATTTAGATTTTCGCCGCGCGAGTTTGGCTGTGGTTCGGTGCGGCTCGATAGCAAAATTAGAAATCGCGTGAGTTTTGGAGCTTTAAGGCGGCTCGGTACGGACGAGGTCTGCGATAAAACGGCGCCCGACTGACGCACAAGCAGTCCCCAAAGCCAGCTCTAGCTCGCCGCGGCACCGAACCACAATCATAGCGCACTCAAAAGCGCCCACAAAGCTTCATACGCTAGCAAAATTGCGGCTTTTAATGACCGCAATTGTAAAGACGGTGCGATGCGAAGATAAATCGCCGCGCAGGCACGGATGCTGCTTCAAATCTACGGCGCGGGTATAAAAATTTTGCTTTCAAAATCGGGTCTCAAAAACGTGAGCTCCGCCATGCAGTCTAAATCCGCCGCAAGCCCGCACCGCCCCCAAACGAAATAAAATTTCGCCGCGTCCTAGGCGCTCAAACCGCGCAACGCCCCAAGCCGAATTCATCGCAGCGCAACGGCAAAATTTCACGAAATGCCGCCGCCCGGTAACCCGCTAGCCCTTCTTTAGCTTCCTAAGCTCGCGCAGAACCGCCGCTTTGTTCTTGCTATCTTTTAGCGCATCGTAGCACTGCGCTAGTAGCTCTAGCGCGTGGACTAGGGCCTCTTTGTAAGCCGGTAGCTGCTGATATGCCAAAAGCGCCGCCGCATCGTCTCTCATTGCCGTAAAATGCCCCAGCGCCGCAGACGGATCGCCGCGTATCATCGCGATCTCGCCTAAAATTTCGTGTCCGTCGTAGCCCGAGTGCTCGTAGGCGGTGCCGCGCATGCCCTCGTAGAGCTTTACCGATCTGTCCGCGTAATCCTGCGCCGCAGCTAGATTTTTCTGTGCATAGCTCGCAGAAATTTTACTCGCGCCCGCCTCTTTGTAAATCGTCAAAAATTGTCGTGCGATCTGTAGATAAAGCCTGCCCGTATCGGGATCCGTCGCATCCGAGAGCTCCGCTGCGGCAAGCAGATGCTCTAGCGCTGCGGCACACTCGCCTAGCCCCGCATACAGCTGCGCGTAATCCCGCGCGAGCGAAGCCCTACGCGCGCGCTCGTCCGATCCATCATCTATAAACGGGCGCAGATGCAAGCAGTGCGCCTCCCATACGGCCAAATCCCTCAGTGCGCGACGTTTGGGCTCGGGTGCGGGCTCATTCAAAGCGGAGCTAGCCTTGGCGCGCAGATACTCGCACGCGCCGCTAGCTCTGCCTTCGGCCTCGTAGGGATCGGGTGTGAGCGTTTGCAGTCGGGCGAAAATTTCCTCCGCACGCACGGGATCGCTCTGCAAAAACATAGTCCAAATAAACAGCGCTCGCTGATATTCGCGCGCAGCACCCTTACGATCGCCGCGAGCCTCGTAGATGTGCCCGAATGTATAAGCGCTCTCGTAATTTACGGCATCGGCATATATCTCCGCCACCCCGCTTCGCATGGAGTTTGCGTCCGTCGCCAGCGAGACGGCGGCGTCGGTATCGCCGCGCTGCAGGGCGATCCGCGCACGGACAAATCTGCTAAAAATCCGCCCTACTTCGATGTGCTTTAGCTCGCTAAGCTCCTGTGCCCGCACGGCAAGCTCTTCGGCGCGAGAGATCTCTTTGGCAAGCAGCGCTCGATCGGCATTTTCTAGCAATCTCCAAATTTCGCGCATAGAAGACGCGGTGGAATTTTTAGCGGCAGCATTCGCGGAGGCTCTGTTTTTTGTCGCGGAAATCTCGGACGGGGCGGAATTTTTGGCGGCATTGCCTGTACCGGTAGAATTGGCGGTATCCTTTACGATAGCGCCGTTTGCGGCATGGGTATTTTCGGCGGGCAGCGGGACCTGCGCGCAGGCGGCAAGAAACAAGCCGAGCGCGACGTAGAGTAAAATTTTCATAGGCGACCTTTGGAATTTTAGCCCGATTATAGCAAAACAAAGTTTAAATTCCTCGGCGGCGGAGCCTGCGTAGAGCGGCGAGCCGGCCCGGATGAAATTTTAAATTTTACCGAGCGGCATTGGTAAGCCGCGCGAGTTTGGGCGCGGGCTTCACGGTACGGCTCGATAGCGAAATTGGCAATCGCATGAGCTTTGGGGCTTGGGCGTGGCTCGGTATGACTTGATGCGGACGGGGCCCGCGATAAAACAGCGCTCGAGGCTGTTTCTTGCATGCGCCCGCCTACGCGCACTCGCGCAGATGACGGCTCTTTAAACGGCGAGTTTGAAATTTTAAAATTTAGCGTAGCCGCAACGATATTAAATTTAAACGCTGCGTAAGCGTAGCGAGTCAAGTAAGGTTTTTGTCGAGCCGCTCGCGACAAAAGTCATATCGGACGTTTGAACGCACGCGGCTGCAAAAGCTGCAAAGAAATTTGAAAAAATTGAAGCTACTTAATGCTCGCCATTAAGAATTCTGTTCTCTTTCTCTCTTTAAATTCCGCTTCAGAAAGACCATTATTAGCGCATTTGCGCTACTACTTTCAGAAATTTGATCATTTTAGTTTTTACTTTGCTCAAAGCCCAAAGAAGCGTTTCTGCAATCTTTGTCAACCTTTTCGCTTCTGCGTTCCATTTTTTTGCATTCAGCAATACGTTCTTTAGCTATTTGCGGATTTTCTTTGAAATAAGAAATTGTTCTTGGCTCTTTTTCGTCCTCTCCGCATCCGGCAAGACCCAAACCTACGATAGCCATAAGGCTCAACAAAAAAATTCGTCTCATTTTTTCTCCTTTTAAATGGTGCC
>NZ_CALIIS010000164.1 GCF_938017705.1 uncultured Campylobacter sp. | reverse complement strand
AAATTTTACGCTTTTACTTCGGTAATGGCGGCGTTTTAGCGTAAAATTTATCGCTTATCGCAAAAGACGCTTTTTAAGCTAAGTTTTATAATTTTAATAGAATTTTGAAATTATATTACGCTCCGTTTTATTTCAAAGCACGATTAAATTTTTATGAAATTTTAATGCTAATTTATCGGTATAATATATTAATTTAATTAAATGAAAATCTATATTAAAATTTATCAAAAACTCGCTGTCCTGATAAAATTTAAGCCACTAAATTTAAAATTTATAAAATTATTATCTTATATCTGAAATCTATGTAGAAAAAACCTTGATTTTAATCTAGACTAAGCTGTTTTTTTATGCTATTATTCAAAATCTTAGTAGAAATTAATTCTAAACGAAAGGTTAATCTCATGGATAGACGAGACTTTATAAAAAGCTCTGCGGCAGCGGCTGCCTGTAGCGTTGCGGGCATCAGTTTGCCTAGCGGACTAAGCGCTGCGGACGAAGCCGAAAAAGGTTGGCGCTGGGACAAGGCGGCCTGTCGCTTCTGCGGCACCGGCTGCGGCATTATGGTAGCCACCAAAGACGGCAAAATCGTAGCGGTCAAAGGCGATCCGTTAGCGCCCGTAAATCGCGGTCTAAACTGCATCAAAGGCTATTTTAACGCCAAAATCATGTATGGCGCAGATCGCATTACCAAGCCTCTTTTGCGCGTAAATTCTAAAGGTGAATTCGACAAAAAGGGAAAATTTATCGAGATCAGCTGGCAAAGAGCGTTCGACGAAATGGAGAAGCATTTCAGGCGAGCCTATAACGAAGGCGGTCCCGAGGGCTTTGCCGTACTTGGTAGCGGTCAATACACGATCCCAGAAGGTTACGCCGCAGCAAAGCTAGTAAAGGCGGGCTTTCGCTCCAATAATCTCGATCCTAATGCTCGCCAGTGCATGGCCAGCGCCGTCGTAGGTTTTATGCAAACCTTCGGTATCGACGAGCCTGCGGGCGTTTTCGACGATATCGAGCTAACCGATACCATCATCGCTTGGGGCGCGAATATGGCCGAGATGCACCCTATCCTTTGGTCTCGCGTCTCCGACCACAAGCTTCGCAACCCGGACCGCGTAAAAGTTATAAATCTCTCGACATACTCTAGCCGCACTTCAAACATCGCCGATATTGAAATTATATTCCGTCCGAATACCGATTTAGCGATATGGAACTACATAGCAAGGGAGATCGTCTACAACCACCCGGATATGATAGATGGGAAATTTATTAAAGAGCACTGCGTGTTCGCTACAGGCCCTGTGGATATCGGCTACGGCTTGCGAGAAGATATAAATCATAAAAAATACCGCAAAACCGAGCTTGACACCGCGGCCAAGCAAAAATCTAAAATTCTAAGCAAATCCGAGGGCGTTACCTTAGCATATCTGGGTATGAAAGAGGGCGACGTACTCGAAAACAAACACTCTGACAAATCAGATGCTCACTGGCTCATAAGCTTCGAAGAATTTAAAAAAGCGCTAGAACCTTACACGTTAGAATTTGTAGCGCCTTTGGCCAAGGGTGACGAAAGTGAGGATTTAGAGGCGTTTAAGACCAAGCTAAAGCAGCTGGCAGATTTTTATATAGAAAAAGATCGCAAAGTAGTAAGCTTTTGGACGATGGGCTTTAATCAGCACTCAAGAGGAACTTGGGTCAATGAGCAAAGTTACATGGTACATTTCCTTCTTGGCAAGCAAGCTAAGCCCGGCTGTGGAGCGTTTTCGCTTACCGGTCAGCCTAGCGCTTGCGGCACGGCTAGAGAGGTGGGCACGTTTTCTCACCGCCTACCTGCTGATATGGTCGTGGCAAATCCGGCTCATAGAAAGGTTTCCGAAAAAATTTGGAAGCTTCCCGAGGGTACGATAAATCCAAAACCGGGCGCACATTATGTACAGGCTCTGCGCAATCTCGAAGATGGCAAGATAAAATGGCTGTGGGTGCAGGTAAATAACCCGTGGCAGCAGATCGCCAACGCAAATCACTGGATCGCAGCGGCGCGCGAGATGGATAACTTCATCGTAGTAAGCGAGCCATATCCAGGACTAAGCGCGAAGGTAGCCGATCTAATCCTGCCGACCGCGATGATCTACGAAAAATGGGGCGCATACGGCAATGCCGAGCGTAGAACTCAGTGGTGGAGACAGCAGGTACTTCCTGTGGGCGCCGCGATGAGCGATACGTGGCAGATGCTAGAGTTTTCCAAGCGCTTCAAGCTCAAGGATTTCTGGGGCGAGATTAAAGTGAATGATAAGCTTACGCTTCCAAACGTATTGGATAAAATTTCAGAATTCGGCTATACGCCAGAGACTACACTATTTGAAGTGCTCTTTGCAAACAAAGACGCTCAGGCTTTCGCTGCAAAAGATCCGATTATGGCAAGCTTCGATAACTCCGAAGTAAACGGCGACTCTCGCGGCGTCATCGGCAGTGACGGCAAAGAATTTAAAGGATATGGCTTTTTCATCCAAAAATATCTCTGGGAGGAATATCGAAAATTCGGCACCGGTCACGGACACGATTTAGCTGATTTCGATACATATCACCGAGTGCGCGGTCTTAGGTGGCCAGTCGTAGACGGCAAAGAAACGCTTTGGCGCTTTAACGCCCAATACGATCCTTATGCTAAAAAAGCGGCTCCGGATAGTGACTTCGCCTTCTATGGCAACGCCAAAGCGGCGCTTCCTAGCGGTGATCTGAAATCCGCTACTTCAGGCGAAGAAAAAACAAGCCTTGCCAATAAAGCTAAAATTTTCTTCCGTCCATATATGGATCCTGTAGAAGTGCCAAACGAGGAATATCCTTTCTGGCTATGTACGGGTCG
>NZ_CALIIS010000163.1 GCF_938017705.1 uncultured Campylobacter sp. | reverse complement strand
AATTTAACGCTATAAAGGCGCAAAGCGCGATGAATGCCGCGCCGAATGCCGCTAGGATCGCGCTCTTACTCATCTAAGCTCACGACGTCCGAAAATACGTTTTCGCTCACGTCGCCGTTAGCGCTGCTAATTCGCAGCACCCTGACGTAGGCGCCACCTTCGATCACGATATTTTTAAAGATATTTTGTAGCATCCCTTTTGGGCTTAGCTCGGCGCGCCACGCATCTTTGCTGCCACTTAGCGCGATCGAGAAATTTTTGCTAAGCCGTGCTACGTCCAGGCGCGATATCGCCAAAAAAGTGTCCTTATCAAAAAGCGAATCGGCGCTTTTGACCCACGCTTCGCCGCTGCGCTCAAAGACGCCGTCTGCGCCGATTTTAAGCTCGCTTCGCACCGGCTCTAGCGTCGTCCAAAACAGCTCTCCGCCTTTGATCCTAAACTCGCCGCTGCTTCGCACGGGCTCGGCAAAGCCCTCGATGCTGAGCGTTTCGCTAAATTTACCGCCGATATTGTCGGTCTTAAGCGCCAGATCGCCCACTTCAAGCGCGCCCGCAAGTCCCAAAATCGCCAAAAATAAAGCTAAAATTTTCATCGTAGTCCTTTAAATTTTATGCTCGCTAAATTTCACTGCTCGTTATCGCTGGTTAAAATTTCATTCGCCGCGGCGTTTTTAGCGCGGTCTCGCTCGGGCGCGGCTTTGTTCGCTACTGAAATTTTATCTGCCATTGAAATTTTACTCGCGGGATTTTTCTTTGCTAAAATTTTATCCGCGCACTCCCTTAGCTGCGGCGGTATCTCATACAGCGTCCTTTTGGAATCAAGCTCCACCGCGGCTTGCGACGTGGTTGCCTTGGCTAGGAGCGCGCCGGATGGGCTTTTGATGCGGTAGGAGAATTTTATGATCGTATCGCATTCAAGTAGCTCGATGCTCACCGCAACCTCGTCGTCAAAAAGTATCGGCGCGATAAATTTAAACTCCATTTTGATAATGGGATATATAAATCCATCATCTCTCATCTGCATATATGTGTAGCCCGCGTCGCGCCAAAATTCACATCTAGCGTCCTCGCATAGCTTTACGTAGTTGCCGTGCCACATCACGCCCATCGGATCGGCGTCGTAAAATCTGGCGCGAAATTTATACTCTTTCATTCCTCTCTCCGCTATGAAATTTTTCGTCTTGCGAGGCGGATTTTGCAGCGCTCAAATTTGAATTATCTAAATTTAGCGCAGTATCCGAGCTCGCCGTACTTTTTAAATTTGACGCGGCATTCGAACTTGCCGTGTCATTTAAATCCGCTGCGCCATTTAAATTTGACGCAGCGTTTGAACCCGTCTCGCCGAAATTTTGCGCGCCGTCGCGCTCCACATCGTTCGCGTCTTTTCCTTGTGCCCAAAAATCAAAGAAATTATACCATTGAGAAGGAAATTCTTTGGCATAAAGCTCGAGCTGCCGCACGTAGCTTTTAAGCGCTAGCGCGACCGATCGCGCCTTGTCGCGGCTTTTTAGCGGCGCAGGCAGCGGCTGCAGCCGCAGCTCACGCCCTTCGCGCCCCTCGTAGCACCATAGGCTAAATAGCGGCGCGTCTAAAATTTTAGCGAGCAGATAGCCGCCGATCGGGAAGTTCGCGCTGCGCCCTAAAAAATCCTCGCTTTGAAATTTATCCGAGCCCACCGGCATGCGATCGCCCATTATCGCGATGTGCTCGCCGTTTTGCAGTAGCTCTTTGATTTGCAACATCTCGCCGATGCCGAGCTCGCCGACGTAAAGAATTTTCACGCCGCCGCCCATTTTTTCGATAAATTTCATAAAATTTTCGCTGTGTTTGCGAAAGATCAGCACGTTGATTTTTATCCCCGCCGTGCTTGCCGAAAGGGCGCGCGCGATCTCGGTGTTGCCGAAGTGCGAAGTGATTAAAATTTTGCCCGTTCCGTCGCTTAAAAGCTCCTTCATACCGCTTTGCACCCGTATTTGATCCAGCGCGATCTTGCCGTTCCAAACCGCGATTTTTTCACACAGACTGAGGGAAAATTTATAAAAATTCGCGTAAATTTCGCGAATCTTGGGATCGCGATCAAGCGCGCGTCTCAAAAACTCCCTAATCGCGCGTCGCTCGTTTTTAAGCAGCGCAAAATAGATCGCCGAGATGCAAAGCGCGGTGCCTCGCATGCAAAAATCAGGCGTGTGAAGCGTGATGAAGCGGGCTAAATTTAAAAGCGCCGCGCCCGCCTTTTCGTTGTTTTCGCTCCAGTGCTTAGCCATCGCGCCCGTCCTTTGCGGCGGCATGTTGCGGCGAGGCTTTTACGAGCGAGCTTTGCGCTGAATTTCTCGCCTGTGAGCTTTGTGCTGCGGCGTTGTCGCCGCATTTTTCAGTACCAACTTTTTCGTTTGCGTCGCTGCCCATCTCCTCTTTTGTATCTTTGCGACTATCGCGCCGCGCGCCGCTGCAAAGGTTTTGCCTCGCTAGCCCTTGCAAAATTTCGTCTGCGTTCTGCTGCGAAACATCCTGCAAGCCGCGCTTTTTAAATTTATCGCAGGCGCGCTCTAGCGCTCTTTTTGCAAGCCAAAGTGGAAGCCCGCAAAATAGCCTAGCGTGCATCAGCGAAATTCCGAAATTATCTCGAAATGGCGCAAAGTGGCTCACTCCGCCCGCTTCGTAGCGCACCGCCAGATCGAGCCATTTTATCTCTAGTCCCGCCCGCGCGGCTAGGATTAAAATTTCGGCATCAAAGCCCATCCTGCGGCTCTTAGTGCGAGGCAGAAGTGGCACGATCCCCTCTAGCGGGTAAATTCTAAAGCCGCACATCGCGTCTTTTATGCGGTGCGAAAGGGTGTTGATCACGCACCAAAAATTCATTATCTTACGTCCGTGCAGGCGGGATTTTGGTGCGCTTTCGTCATACACGGGAGCGGCGCAGATCAGCGCGGCGGGCTGCTTTGCCGCAAGCGCCAAAAACTCCTCGCATCTGCCTATGTCGTGCTGAAAGTCCGCATCGATCTGAAATGCGTGCGTAAATCCAAGCTCCTTCGCCCACGTCAGCCCGTCGCACACGGCAGCGCCTTTGCCGCCGTTTTGCGCGCGGGTGTAAATTTGAGCCGCAAGCCCATTTAGCGCGCCTTTGCTCGCTTCGTCGCTGCCGTCGTCCACGATCAGCACGGGCGCGATGGGCGCCAGGGCGTGCACGAGCTCGGCGATGCGCGCGGGGTGGTTGAAGTAGGGCAGTAAAAACGCGGGCTTAAAGGCAAATTCTTCCACTGGCGCAGACCTTGTCGTTTGAAATTTCAAAGCGAAGTTTGTCGCTTGCTTCGGTGATTTTGATTAAAATTTCATCGCCCGGGCGGATGAAATTTTTAAATTTTAAATTTTCTATCTTTTGCATGCCGTCCAGCTCGTAGCCGAGGGCCTTTGCGCAGATCAATACGAAGCGAAGCTGCATAAACGCGGGCACCAGCGCAAATCGCGCAAAGTGTCCGTCGAAATAAAAGTCGCTTGCACGCACCTTCGCGCGAAACGCATTCTCCGCGCTCCGCTCGAAAACGGGCACCTCGTAGCGCTGCAAGGCGCTTAAAAAGTCCTTTTTGCTTAGCTTGCCCTGCTCATTAAAAGGCAGCTTGCTCGCGATCTTGAAGTAGCGCAAAATCGCGCCGAATTCGGGCTTCAAAAAGGCCTTCAGCTCATCCGTGACGCCCTTTTTGCCGCCCGCGCGAAACGCCTGCTCGCCGCGCTCGCTAAGCTTGATAAGGGCTACGGCGCGGTCGCGCTGCGGGTGCAGATCGATCCTGCACTCGCCGATAAATTCGTGCGAGCGGAGTTTGGCTTCGAGCAGATCGAGGCTCACGCGGTTTTCGTTGATTTTGACGGTGCGATCGCCGCGCCCCAAAAGGGTGATCTCGTCTGCGCGCACATAGCCGAAATCGCGGCTTTCGAAGCGCTCGCACCAAGGCGAGCTGATCGTAAACTCGCCCGTTTGCGAAAAATTGTCGGCGGGCTGCTTTGTCGTAAATTTATCGCAAAGCCCGTTCTCTTGCGTAAATTTATCGTCGTGTTTCGTCGCAGAGCTCGGTGCGGAGCTGTTTTTCTGGCTGGCTGCGGTTTTATTGCTAACGTCTGCATTAAATTTAGACGCTAGCTCGCCCGAGCGGTTTGTGTCTTGTTCGTCTGTATTTTGTTCGCCCGCACAGTGCTTCTTGGACTCTGCCATAGAATTTTCGCCGCAAGAGCTTGCCGCAGGATCAAAGAGCTCGCCCTCGCGTTTTGCCGCACCGCAGCTATCAATATCCGTGCGGATCTGCACGCTAACGGGAGCGAATTTTTTAAGCCCCGCACCCTCGTTGCAAGCGATCACGCCCGTTTCGCTGGAGCCGTAAATATCGACGATGCGGGCACTGCTAAGCGCTCGCAAATTATCTCGGATCGCAGGACTTAGTGGCGCACCCGCGCTAAAAATAGTGCCCAAAGGCGCTATGTTTGTAGCATCTGCGTGTTCGCACAGCGCGCCGAGCACCGTAGGCGAGCTGATCAGCACCGCGCCCGCAAGATCGGCTGCGAGGATGATTTCAGGGTAGTTTAGGCCGCCTTTTTGCGTGCGCGAGCCGCAAAGTAGCGGCACGAAGATGCTAAAGGTTAGCCCGAACATATTTTGGTGCGAGACGCCCGATAAAAATCGATCGCTTGCGCAAAGGCCGAATCTTTCTACTAAAAATTCCGCCTCTAAAACCATATCGCGTAGGCTTTTTTCGATATTTTTCGCCTCGCCCGTCGAGCCCGAAGTTTTGATATAAAATTTTTGATCCGCGCACAGCAGATGTAACGAGATGGCCTCCTGCTCGCAGGGTGCGTGATTTTGCGGCGCGTTTTTAGATGAAATTTTAAGCGCGGATTTTCCCGTACACGGAGGCGAAATGTTTTCTAAATCATGCGGGCCGAATTTGTCTAAATTTTGCGCTGCGGCGAGATCTGGAATTTTCACGTCGCCGCCGAGATGAAATTCGCCGCTAAATTTGGGCTCTCGCAACAGCACGGGCGCAAAACCCGCAATCAGCGCGCCGAAAAAAAACGCAATGAACTCCGCCGCATCCTCGCCGTAAATTTCGATCATCGGCGCGCGCTTTTGCTCTTGCGCCTGCGCCGCTTGCAGGGCGCGCGTGGCACCTGCGTCGCCGCTAGAATTTTTAGCGCCATTAAAATTTGCGCTTCTGCTAGAATTTTCCGCATCTTTTAAATTTACATTTGCCGCGCTGCTTTGGGATTTGTCCGCGCCTTTTAAGTTTACCGCTTCGCTCCGCTTGCATCCAGTTTTTGCCAAATCGCGCGCAAGAGCCGCCGCGGCAAGGATTTCGCGCTCGTAAGGCTTCAAAGAATTAATCAAATTTTTTAACATAAAATTTCCTAAAAATCATCTCGCCGCCGATCAGTGCGCCGATGAGGACGTATGAGATCGCGCCGCAATAAACGCTCCAATAAATTTTATCTCGCGGTAGCAGCAGCGCCGCGCTAAGTAGGCCGTTTAGCACGAAAAATCCGAGCCAAACTTCGGTCAGCTTGCGCGTGTAAGCGCGGCCGTGCTCGTTAAGACCTGGCTGCTTCAAAAGTGCCAGGCGCGTGATCGCGGGCGTCGATCTTAGGCTGAGCGCGAAAAGCGCCGCGAGCGAAAAATTTATTATGAGCGGATACAGATACGCAAGACCGCCAAATAGGGCACACAGCGCAAAAAATGCCGCGCTCGCGCCCTTAATAGCGCGATCTTTACTTTCAAAAACAGCTCGCGCTCCCCATAGCGCGCTCATCGCCGCGAGTAAGCAGACCCGCGCGCCGCCGTGCAAAAAATAGAGGCCGAAAGGGTAAAACACGCTCAAAATTATGGTAGCTGTTTTTAAAAATATCGTTCGTCGCAATCTTTGTAATCCTTAAATTTAGCCGCAAGGGCTTGGTTTTTTTCTCGCGGCGGTTTTGTTTTACCGCGGCCGGCTAGGCTTTACTGCGGTAGTTTTGGTTTTTGTTACGGCGGCTAGGCTCTTGCCGCGGGCGCGATCGGCGCGATTATTACTGCGCTTCGATACTTTAAATTTAGCCTCGGCGTTCAAATTTTAGACGCCATGCTTTTAAAATTTTAATTCAGCCGCGCCTGCCGCCTTCAAATTCTAGCCGCATCTTAAAATTTAGCTGCGTCCTAATTTAACGCGCACAGCAGGTCTTGCCCTTGACGACTATATCAAACAACGCAAAGCAGGTATT
>NZ_CALIIS010000162.1 GCF_938017705.1 uncultured Campylobacter sp. | reverse complement strand
CAATCTCTATCTCGCCTGAAAACTTAGATATCTTCTCGCGCTCTTTAGACATAAGAATTCTTATTTCTCTAAAGATTTTACATAGGGTTGCTTCTGAAATTTTAGTTAAATTCGATATCTTTGATGCTTCTATGTCTTCTGCAAAATACTTGAGAATTTCTCTAAATTTAGCTTCAGAAATTCTTGAACGAATTATATATTTGTTTTTCATCGAACTCATCGTAGCTTAATGCTCCTTTGTGTGAGCCTAAGTTAAAGAGAGCCTTTACTTTTAAGAGTTAAAAATTTTTAGCAAAAATACCGCTCAAATTTTATTAAATCCAAATCCTCACATTCAGTTTTAAAATTTTAACGATACTCAAAAAGTTTAAAATTTCGCTCTTTATCTCGCTTGCGGGGTCGCGGCGCAGCACACTTTCATAGACGCTAGGCTCGAAATTATCGCGCCCGGTGTGCACGAAAATATGGATCCGCCGCTCTCTGATGCTCGCCCAGATTTGCGCCCCGAGCGCGTCGCCCACCGCCAAAAATCGCTCCATAAATGCAGGCGTCAGCACGTACATCGCGTTTTGCGGCTCATCGCTTAGCACCTTGTAGCGCGCGGCAAACTCCACGTTATCCATCGCAACGGGCTTTAGACCTACGTGCTGTTTATTTTGCATCTCGCGCGGATAGATGAAAACGGGCGCGATGATGCGTTTGTTAAATTCCGCTACGAAAAACGCCCCCGCGAGCTCGTGTTGCAAATTTTGATGAAAAAAGCTCACGTCGCTAAACTCAAAGCTCACCCCCTGCCACGCGCCGCCCACGCGGTCGTTGCCGCGCAGGTTTTCGATGAATTCGAACAGATCGCTCTGCACCACGCGCCAAAAAGGCACGCTGCCGTAGGAGACGTATTCGCAGCCGAGCTCGCGCACGAAAGGCGCCAGATAGTGCTGCTTGTAGCTTTGGCGGTATCGCCCCGTAAAGATATCTTGCATGCTTTTTACGCCGAGCGCGTAAAGCCGCGTCGCTAGCCAAGCCCCAAGCGCAAGCGCAGCCAAGCTTATCAACGCCTGCGGCAAGGCTGCGGAGTATTTGAAGATCAAAAACGAGATCGCGACCGCGCCAAATTTCAAAATATTTTCCGTGCCGATGAGATCCTTTTGCCAGCCGTTTAGATGCACCTCGCGCAGGCTCACGGCAAGCGAGGCGACCGCCAGCAGCATAAGCAGCGTCGCGCTAAAGCTCTGCACGCCCTGCCTGCGCGCGAAATACGCGATGACGCTGAATACCACAAACAGGGCGGTCGTGCTTATGACGGCAACGAGCTTTAGCTGCTCCACGTGCTTTTTTGCGTTCAGTCGCAGGCGCTCCAAATCGTAAATAGTCAAAATTTCGCCTTTTTTAAAATTTGTCCGCAATTTTAGCGAAATTCTAGGAATTTTAGAATTTTAAATTTCTCTATTTTCTAGCAAGGTTAAATTTTATTAGGAATTTCACGCGGTGGCTTAAATTTAAGGATAAATTCAAAGCTCTAAGTTTAAAATTTCGCCGTAGCGGAGCGG
>NZ_CALIIS010000161.1 GCF_938017705.1 uncultured Campylobacter sp. | reverse complement strand
TTTTGCTATTAGAATTAGCGGCGGCTATATAAGCAACCTTATTTGCAACGCTCATATCTGCTTTTTTAACTCCCGTCGTCTCTTCTACCTTTCTAGTAACGAAGTCATCGAAGCTCTCATGAGATAGTTTTATATCATCTTTCTTATATTGCTCCGAAGTTGTATCCGAGATAGCATTGTACATCTTATCAAATTTTGACGGCCAAAAATTTTCGGAGGTACTAACACCATCTCTGATATTGAAGTCACTGGCGTAGATAAGCACCGGTGTGCTAGGACTTTTTTGCATCCTAGCGAAGTTGAAATACACGGTTGAGCCAGGAGTTTGTCCCTCTTTAAATCCTTGAGCCAAAATTCTAAATAAACTCGACTTAGAGTCGTAATTAATTCCTACGCCGCCCTGCGGTCTATTGATGAGCCCGCCTACTAAATTAGCATCGGAGTAGTAATTAAGAGCCGTTCTAAGTGGTATAGGCAATCCATAGCCACCACCAGATGCAGCTTCCTCCCAATCAGGAATTCCATCAGTGGTAGAAGCATTATTTTGGCTTCTTATATTATATTTATAGCATCTGCTATCATATCCCGTAGAGCCTAGGCACTCGTCAGAATCCGCAGCAAAAAACTGTGTACCTCTATCAATCTGATAGGTAACGGTAGATCTATTAGGATATGGTACATAGTTTGTATTTGCGCTAGTCTCACTAGCATTAGTAGCCTTAGAGCAGCGTCCGTCAGCATTATTGTGTTCGCAATCAAAGCCGAAATCTAGCGCAAAATCAAGATCACTTGAAAATCCGCACACAGTCTGAGGGTTACCGCCGATATCTCGCTTATATCCGTCATAAAGCGTAGCGATGACATCCTTATAAACCTTATCGGATAGATACGCTACGGCATTAACCCTAAGCATAGCTAGCTGGCTTATTTGACGCGTTACGGCTAAATTTTGCCTAGGATCTTCACCAGGATATATCACGACGTTATTCTCAATGTCTGGAGAATTGAAGTATGTATACGCAGATATCCCACCTGTTATATTATTGTCCGTTACTGGCACGTTTCTAGATCCTATAATGCTACCCACGCCGCTTGTCACGCCGTTATCAAGACTTACGAGAGATACCCTGATGCGATCTGGTCGGTATCGCAATACTAAATTAGTATTAGTAGCTGAAATTTTAGGATCACTGCTTTCGGCGATACTCTTATTTTTCATTCCGACATCGCAACCTACCATGCCTTTATTATTAGGCACGTTGCTAGAAGAGTTAATTACGCATTTAGCACTCTTCCACTTCGTAGAATATGTCTGATCTGCGTAAGC
>NZ_CALIIS010000160.1 GCF_938017705.1 uncultured Campylobacter sp. | reverse complement strand
ACGGTAGAATTAAAAGTAACGTAAAAATAATTAACACCAAATAAAAGACTATTTTTAAAATCTTTTTTAGCAATCTCATTTTATCTCTTTATTTTTGATTAAAATTCTATCTATAAAATTAGTATTGCCGTCTATATAAATGACCTTGCCATTTCTGTATATGACTTTTCCTGAGCCCGGATTTAAATACGGCACATAAACCAGTTGTGTTGCATAATAACCTTCATAAGCAATGATTTCTCTGTCCGGTTCTAATAAACTCAATTCTTTTTGTATATCGCTTCCGCCAATATAACATACAGTCAACTCTATAGGCATGTTGGGATTATTTTTATACTTTTCTAATTTTAGAAATTCTTGCTGTAGCTTTTTTGCGGTTTCTATTGGAGGATCGTTATAAAAACTAAATAATGTAATGCCTTCTTTATCTGAAATACCGTGGTCTGCATAGGTTATTTTATCGGAAGGGTTATACTTATCCATACCTATTTTATTAGCCGTTTCTATAAGCCGCGATATAATATTTGTCTTTGATTCCGGATCCAATTTATTTATATCCACATTCCTACTTTTCGAATAATCGAGTCCTGAGAAAATTCTCAAGTTATTTATCAGTGTGCTTTTATTCGCCATAGAGTTACTAGCCGAAAAACTATATAGACCGATGTTGAAATTTCCTTTTGAGCTTATGCCTAGAGCCTTATTGAAATAATTGAGGCTATCTGTTGCCCTAGCGTTAGCTCTTGTCTCCTGATTACCATTCATATTGGCTCGATAAATTCCATCCTTAAAATCTTGTAAATGGCTATTTTCATGCGACTGTACAAAATAAAAACTGCTAAAATCGGTTTTTATATTATTGTGTTTATCTGTAGAGAATACGGTTGTAATAGTTTGGTTTTTAGGATTAAAATTTCCCATTAATACTTGACTATTTTTACCATTAGGGCTCGCTAGATATACTGCTGTGATATCCGTTCTTAAGCCCATAGCATAGTTCTTGGCATTCATATATGCCTCTTGAATTTGTTTCTTTTCTGCTAGGCTTAGGCATTTATCACTCATAGCTTTAGCAAAAGGTTCACCAAATTCTTTATCGAATTCATAGCTTGTATTATATCTACCAAGCTCCGTAAAATATTTATCAAGCGATATGTCTCCCATCAATATATTATATCCGATATTTCCTATCATAGAAGCGCGATTATAATCATCCTTTATCTCCTTCCTTCCCCCTTCGCTAAACAACCTCATATCTACGCTTGCATCAACGTTAGAGCTTAGCTTGGTAGAATATAGCTCTTTATTTAGCTTGGAGCTATCTCTGTTTAATCTAGTAAGATCGTCTGAGTTATATAGAGC
>NZ_CALIIS010000159.1 GCF_938017705.1 uncultured Campylobacter sp. | reverse complement strand
TATTGATTTCTTTTATTCTTCAAAAGCTGGCGAAAAAGAAGCCAAAAAAGCCAAAGATTATTTAAAAGATATAAATTGGGATTTAAAGTAAAGGACAAGCGATGACAGGGTTAAAATTCAAGGCATTTTTTAAAGTTGATGGACGAATTTACGAAGTACTAAGTATCGACTTCGCAAACGAAGAAGTGACGCTTTGGGATAAAGAAACTGGCGTTAGCTTTGAAGCAGATTTTGACGAAATTGAGCTAATGCAATACATAGGAATAAATGACAAAAATGGCGTGGAAATTTACGAGGGGTATATTATTGCGCCGGATAATTCCTTACCTGATGAGGCTCGTGTTTATTGGTGTGAGGATAAAGCTTGCTTTGCTATAAAAAGTATAGCGGGGCTATTCACCGATTTCATTTTTAATTTTAAAGATGACGTCATATCGGATTATTTTATAGTCGTCGGCAACATATATGAGAATAGGCAACGCGACACAAGCGAAGCGAAGTAGGAAAACCCAAATTTGGAGATTAAATAATGCAGCTTTTTTTAATATTCGCAAGCACGATATTTATCGCGCTTAGCATCACGGCGATAGTAGCGCTTGTGTTACTAAAAAGCTAAAGGACAAGCGATGACCAAATCCCAAGAGATCTATCGCAAGCAGCTTCTAACCCGCATTCACACCGCCCCCTTATATAAGCAAATAAAGGTGGCGGATGCGTGGGAGGATTGGCTCGGGTTTCGCTTTGGCGTCTATAGCTGCAAGGAGCTAAGCATAAGCGAGCTTGAGCGTGCGCTTGATATTTTATGCGGACGCGTAGAGGACGGGACGGACTTCAAGCCCGACATATTGGGGCGAAATTTGATCTACAATGCAAGTGCGGATCGTGCGAGCGCGACAAAGCGAAGCGGAAAGGACGCAAAGCCCGCCGCCAAAAGGATAAGCCCGTCGCAGTTTGCTCGCATAAGCGCGCTTGCCGCCCACCTTGGTATGGACGAGCGGGGGCTTTTGGGCTTTACGATGCGGCAATGTAAAATTTTACTCGGCAAGGAAGAGCAGCTGGCAAAGCTAAGCGCGGCAAACGCAAGCAAGCTAATCACCGGGCTAAGCAAGATCGCACAATTTCGTGCCAGCAAAGGGCAAGTATGATCTGCCCGAAGTGTGCCTACGAAAAAACCTGCGTCATAGCCACGATCAAAAGCACTACGGTGCAGCGTTGGCGCAAATGTCCGAAATGCGGCACCAGCTTTTGTACGATAGAAATTTTAAAGACCGACGAGGAGCTAAATAGATATGCAAAAGAGGCCCTGAAAGAAAAATTAGACCGCCCCTGCTGACTATTGCCTAGAAAATTTGCTATAATCTGTAAAAACAATGGGACATAAATATGGCAAATCAAAACGTTTTAGCGATGATAGTTTGGCTTATCATTATATTCTTTATAGCTAGGACGATTATCAAAAAAAGCAAAGATGGCTCGCCCTCGATAAGAAATACCACTAAAATAGGCATAAATATAGCTACTCCAATAAAGCAATTTGACGAAATCAATATTATTAGTGAGATGGAACATCTTTATCTAGAAAGCTTGCAACCGTGCCTATACGATGATTTTAAAAAGCTTGATAAATTTGAAAAACTTACAAAATTTACGATTAAGCTTTTAGATATTGAAACGATTGAATTAGTTCTTAAAAATTATTTATTGAGCGATATTCGATATTCTGCGCTCAATAAAGAAAAGCGAGCTTATATTAAGAGGTTCGGCTATAATTCATATACTTTATATGAGGCGACGTGGCATTATAGTAGATTGGCATATAACGTAGCCT
>NZ_CALIIS010000158.1 GCF_938017705.1 uncultured Campylobacter sp. | reverse complement strand
TTGCTCGGCGTCCGGCGCTCTCATTTTGCGCCGCCTGCACCGCACTATTCTCCGCGCTGCTGTTTTTCCCACACTGCGCCGCTGTGGAATTTATCTTAAATTTAAAAGCGCTTCAATGCCGCGCGAAATCTAAATTTTGCCGCTTTAAAATTTCAACTTTGCGATTAAATTTAAAATTTAAGTCGCACGGAAAAACTGCGACCAGCAAGCGGCGTCAAATAAAATTTAATCGCAAAGACGCGCTGCAAGAAAAATCTAAACATTAAAATTTCAAAACTAGCGCTATGTAGCAGCGCCTCACGCAGAAACCGACAAAATTTAAAGCTTTATTCGCACATTCCGCCGCTAAATTTAAAAGGCGAAATTTCACGCCCAAATTCTGCGAGCATAAAATTTCAAGGCGCGATCGAAGCTTAAAATTTAGCCGCAAGCCGTGCAAACGAAGCGAATGCTCACGCGGATTTCGCGAGCATTAATCGATCGTAGCCTGCTCCTCTTTTTGCTTGTAGCTTTCGATAAAATCGCCCACGCGCATATCGTCGTAGCCCTCGATGCCTACGCCGCACTCGAAGCCCTTGGCAACCTCTTTAGCGTCGTCTTTGAAGCGCTTGAGCGAGCTGACGTTGCCCTCGAAAACGATGACGCCCTCTCTGATGACGCGGATCTTCGCGCCGCGAGCGATGAGCCCGTCGGTAACCATACAGCCCGCAATCTGCCCGATCTTAGGCACGTTGATGACCTGCCTGATCTCGGCTTGACCCAAGGCCTCCTCGCTGATGATCGGGCTCATAAGACCGCTCAAAAGCGCCTTGATATCGTCGATTAGATTATAGATGACGTTGTAGGTCTTAATCTGCGCGCCGCGCTCCTTGGCAAGCTCTTTGATCTCGCCCGTAGGACGGACGTTGAAGCCCAAGATCACGCAATTTTCGCTAGCGCTTGCTAAGGCGATGTCGTTTTGCGTGATACCGCCGATGCCGCTGTGGATGATATCAACCTTGACCTCGTCGTTGCGGAGCTTTTCAAGGCTTGCTTTGATAGCCTCCAGCGAGCCCGCAACGTCGGCTTTGACAATCACAGGCAGGCTTTTTAGCGAGCCTTCGGCGATCTTGGCGCTTAGCTCGTCGATGGTGACCTTGGTCGATTTGCTAAGCTCTTTTTGGCGCTGATGCTCGTAAATTTTACTTGCGTACTCGCGCGCTTCTTTATCGCTTGAAACGCCGATCAGCGTCTCGCCGGCGCCCGGAACCTCGCTAAGGCCTATGATGACGCCGCATTCGCCCGGTAAAATTTGCTTTAGCGCCCTGCCCTTATCGTCGCTAAGCGCACGCACCTTGCCGTATGCGATGCCCGCTACGACGGTATCTCCAACATGTAGAGTGCCGTTTTGCACGATGACTGTGGCAACCGCGCCGCGACCCTTCTGCAGGGAGCTTTCGATGATGGTTGCCTTAGCCTGCTTGCTAGGATCTGCTTTGAGCTCCAAAAGATCGGCTTGTAAAAGTACGATCTCTAATAAATTTTCGATCCCGTCGCCCGTCTTTGCGGAGATCGGTACGAACTCGTAGCTACCGCCCCACTCGGTAGGCATGATGTCAAGCTCTGCAAGCCCGGTTTTTACGAGATCGGGATTGGCATTAGGCTTGTCCATCTTATTTATCGCGATGATGATCGGAACATTTGCGACCTTGGCATGCGCTATAGCCTCCTTAGTCTGAGGCTTGACGCCGTCGTCTGCAGCCACTACGATGATTACGATATCAGTAACTTCGGCTCCGCGCGCGCGCATCGAAGTAAAGGCCTCGTGGCCCGGAGTGTCGATGAAAGTGATCTTCCTGCCGTTTTTCTCGACCATATACGCGCCTACGTGCTGCGTGATGCCGCCCGCTTCGCTGCTTGCGACGCGAGAGTTTCGGATGTAATCGAGCAGGCTCGTTTTGCCGTGATCGACGTGCCCCATAATGGTGATAACCGGCGCTCTGGCGATTAAATTTTCTTCGCCTTCGCTATCCTCGTAAGCTTTGATGTAGTCAAACTCCTGCGCCTCATCGACGATATTTACCTCGATGCCGAATTCGCTTGCTAAAATTTCTATCGCATCCTCGTCCAAAAAGTCGTTTTTCGTCGTCATCATCCCAAGCGCAAATAGCTTGCCGATGATCTCGCTAGGCTGCTTTTTGATCTTATCGGCGAACTCATAGACGCGGATCTCTTTTGGGATATTTACAGAGCTTACGATTTCGCTACCCTGCTCGCGAGGGGCTTTTTTATGCTTTTTGCGACCGCCGCGACTTATACCGCCTTCGCTGCTAAAAATTTGATTCTGCGAGGCGCGATAAATATTAGGTTGGTTTTTACTTTTGGTGCGGTTTTCGGTTTGGATCGGTTTGACGGTAAAATCGGGCATTACCACGACGTCTTCGTCCTCGATGACGATATCGGCCATCTCGTGATCTGGGATAATGTCGATTTTAAGGGCGTCCTCTTTTTTGGCGGCGGGAGCTTTTTTCTTTTCGATCTTTTTCTTTTTCAAATTTAGTTCGGCATTTGAAAAGATCGCCTCCAAGCTCGCGCTCATCTTTTCGCGCCTAGGCTCGGTTCTTT
>NZ_CALIIS010000157.1 GCF_938017705.1 uncultured Campylobacter sp. | reverse complement strand
TTATATATATAAGAGCGGGCTTAAATTTTAAAATTTAGAGTTTAAAATAGGAGGAATTTTAGCGGCTCTACGCCGCTAAAATTTAAAGATTTTCGAATGGGTTTGTGACCACGTCTTTGCGATCGACGATGTAAGGTATAAGGGCTGCCTGGCGCGCACGCTTGATAGCCTTTTCTACCATCTCTTGGTATTTTTTACTGGTGCCGGTTAAGCGACGCGGCATAATCTTAAAGCGCTCGCTTAGGCAGTGCTTTAGCAGCGCCGTGTCCTTATAATCGATAAATTCGATCTTTGCCTCCGTAAATTTGCAATACTTCCTAGTATATTTTCTCTTATCTGCCATGATTTTTCCTTAATTAAAATGGGATCGTGTCGTTGCCGTCATCGTATTTATCGGCATCGACGTCGACTTCCGGAATCGTGCTTTCGTAACTCTGTTCTTTTTGTTTAGGCGCGTTGTAATCGTTTTTTGCGCCTCTAGAATTTGAGTTTTGTCTGTTAGCATAGCTATTTCCGCCGCCGTAATTACTGTAGCTAGAATTTCCTCCGCCGTAGCCGCCGGAGCTTCCGCCATAATTACCGCCCTCGTAATTACCGCCTTGATTATAGCCGCCGCTTCCACCTTGATTGCTTCCTAGCATCTCCATCGTATCTACGCTAATGGAGTGCTTGCTTCGGTTCTGTCCGTTCTGATCCTGCCACTGATCTAGCTTTAAGCGGCCTTCGATCAAAATTTTACTGCCTTTTCGCAAGTATTGATTTGCGATCTCGGCCGTACGACCGAAAAAATCTATGTCTATAAAGCACGTCTCTTCGCGTTTCTCGCCGTTTGAGCTATTATATCTGCGTGTGACGGCGATGCCGGTTTTACCTACGGCGGTGCCCGTTTGCAGATATCTAAGCTCGATATCTCGGGTCAAATTACCTACCAAAACTACTTTATTAAACATATTTTATCCTTTATTCGCCCTCTTTGGCTGCTTCTTCAGGCTCTTTTGGCTCTACCGGCGCTTTTGGCTCGCGCTCTTTTTTGGCGGGGCTTAGTTTGATGCCTTTGCTTAGCTTGTCCCAAGCGGAAATTTCGCGCTTAGTCTCATATTTGACGGTCAAAAATCTAATGATATCTTCGGTGATGCGCAGATTTCTAACAAGTTCGGAGATTAAGCTCGGCTCGGCTTTAAAATAGATTACAAAATAAACTCCGCGCTCATATTTATCGATCTTATAGGCTAGCTTTCTAGCGCCCATTTCGATTACGGAAGCGATCTCTCCGCCATTTTTGGTTATGATTTCTTTGACGAAATCGACTTTTGTTTTAACTTCATCGTCGGTAAGCGTGGGCTTAACGATGAATAAAACCTCGTAGTTTCTCATAAATTCTCCTTATGGATTTTAGCTCGCAAACAGCGTCTGCGGGCAAGGATTTTGCAAAAAATGCAAAGGGATATTACTAAAATTTCACTTAATATTTGCTTTTTGTCCGAGCGAACTTAGCAGCATGCGCTGTAGCTTTAAAAACGAAGCGAGTAAAAGCTCGTCCTTCGCTACGTTCTTTTCGCTTTTGAGTTCAAATTCCAAATCGTTTAAGTGAGCGAAAATTTTATAAAACGTCTGCGTAGAAAAGCTAGTGGCGTAGCGCTGCATCTGTGCGGCCACGGAAGGGGGCGGCTGATAGCCTAAAACCGCCTTAAAATCAAATCTGCCGTTTATTTTCACGTAAGTATGCAGGCGAAAAATTCTATAAATCAGGCGGTAGAAATAATTTATCAGCTCCATCTCGTTGTATCCGCCGCCCAGAGCCATTTTGTAAAAATCTACGCGAAAGTCGCAAAGGCCGAAAATTTTATCAAAAAGCTCGTCGTAGCTTACTTCGCTAAGGCCATAAACCATCAAATTTACATTTTGCAGGTTAAGCTCAAGCCCCAGACTTGCAAATTTCTCTATCTCGCTCGCGCTTAGGCTCAGGCTTTCGTTGTGGATGGCGTAAATCCTACTAAGCGCGGCGGTGTTTGCAAAAAGCCCGCACATCTCGCATTTTTGCGCAAGCAGCGCTATGGCTTCGTTTACGCCCGAGGGTTTGAAAAACCTCACTTCGTTTCGTTCAAATTCCTTGATAAAATCCGCGCTCACCGAAATTTCGCTATCATTTAGCTCGTAGATTAGATGGTTATTCGCGTCCGCCTTGCACAGCGCGATGAGCCTTCGCAGCTCCTCTTTCTTGATGAGCGAGGCGGTTTTGATGTGAAGCGTGTTGCTGCCGCCAAAAAGCGAGGGCTCCAAGAAGCTTCGCGCCTGCTCAAAATCATACTCTAAAAAATACAAACTCAAAAAATTATCGGCTGCGTAAATTTGCTTCAATCGCTGCGCGTAAAGCTCGTTTGAAAAATCGTCTCCGCCGCGTAAAAGCACGAAATTCAGCACCCTTCCGCTTGCGATAAGCCCGTCAAATTCTTTTCTATACATCAAATCTTCTTTACCACCCTGCCTAAGATCACTCCGCTAGCGATATTTGCGTCCGTAAGCTCGACTAGCACGGGCGTTAAAATGTCGCCGGCGAAATTTGAAACTAAAATTTTAGCCCCCTTTAGCTTGTCGTCGAGCTTTGCAGTGACGGAATTTCCGTTTTCATCGATATAGCAGCGGAATTTTTTACCCAAGCGTTCCGCGGCCCAGCGCGCAAATTTTCGGTCCATAAAATCAAACGCGACCTTGTCCGCCTCGCGCTCCAGCTCATTTAGCCGCGCGCACGTCGCATCGATGTTTAAAAGCAGGTAATTATAAAATTTCTCATCCCCCCTCATCTGCGCCTTTAGCAAGCGGTGCAAAATGAGATCGGAATAGCGCCTGATCGGGCTTGTGAAGTGCGTGTAGTTATCAAATCCGAGCCCGAAATGCCCGCGCGATTCGGACGCGTACTCAGCGCGTTTTTGAGCCTTGATGATGAGCTTATCGACCTCCTCGCGGATCCCCATGGCATCGGCTTGCGCTTGGATTTCGCCGATCATCTTAGCAAGGTTGCTCTGATACGGCGCGTCGATGCCAAACAGCGCCAGATCGTCAAGCAGCGCGTAAATTTTTTTAAGCTCCGCCGAGCCGTGATTTCTAAAAATGCCCCGCTCGATACGCGCCGCAGCGGCTTTGTTGGCTAGCAGCATACAATCCTCGATGAGTTTGTGCGACGGAGTGTCGGTCTCAAAGCGAGTGGAGCTTATTAGGCCGTGCCCATCAAGCGTGATACGAAGCTCCTTGGTGCGGAAATCAAATCCGCGCTTTAGCCTTGCACGGCGCAGTCGCTCGCAAATTTCATTAAGCGGCAAGAGCCAGCTTAAAATTTCAGGCTCGGCTGCTTTTTCGGTACGTAAAATTTCATCGACCTCGTCGTAATTGTAGCGGCGCTTTGATCTTATGATCGCTTCGAAAAGCTCCTCTTTTTGCGGGTTTAAATTTTCATCCAAAGCGATCTTAAAAACAAAGGCTAGCCTCGGCAGATGCGGCATCAACGAGCAGATGTTTTCGCTAAGCTCGCGCGGTAGCATCGGTACGGATCTGTGCGGGAAATAGATCGAAAAGCCGCGAAATTTCGCCTCCTTATCGATCGGCGAGTATTCGCTTACATATTCGCTCACATCGGCGATCGCGACGTAAAGCGTGCGCTCTTTTACGTCAAAATAGATCGCGTCGTCGAAGTCCTTGGCGTCGATGGGATCGATGGTGCAAAAGGGCAGATGCTGCAAATCTACACGCTGCGGATACAGCGCCTCGTCCACTTCGCTGCCGAAGCTCGCGGCTTGCTGCTTGCACGCTTCGTTAAATTCGTCGTTTTTATCGTAGATCGCTAAAGAAATTTTCTCATCGACGAAGGGATCAGCTAAGTTTCCGATCACCTCGGTAATTTCGTTCGTTAAATTATCGATCTTTAAAAGGGTATTCGGCGGCAGTTGCTTTAGCGATTTTTGCGTGGCTTTGAGCGGATTTGCGAGGCCGGTTTTGACGTTCACGCCTAAAATTTCGCGCCCGAAGCTTTTGGTATAAACCACGCTCGTTAAAAACGTGGGCTTGACGCACATCAACACCTTTGCGTGCAGGCGGGACTTTCTTGAGCTTAAAATTTTTGCTAGGATCAGATCGCCCAGATGCACGCCGCTTAAATATCTGTTTTCGATGATGAGATCTGCCTTGAAGCGGTCGTCGAAGCTTTGCAGATAGCCCGTGCCGTCGCGCGCGATGTCGAGCCTGCCAAAAACATAGCCGTCATTTAGATAGAGCTTGCCCTTGTGTACGCTGATGGCACCGATATTTAGGAGGTTGCGCACGAGCTCTTTTTGCTCGCCGCTAAGATCCTTTTCAAATACGCCCGAGTTAAAGGCGCGCAGGAACTCTCTCATATCGAAATTTCGCCTTTAGCCTCTAAAAACGCCTCTTGCTCGAAGCCGAACTCGACTAGTAAATTTAAAGCGTTGTCGATGCTAAGCTCGTCGAAGTGGTGGTAGATATTGACCGCGGTTTTGGCGATCTTTAGCATCGCGTAGCGGGATTTGTTCTCAAAAGGCGCGTCATCCGGGGCGTTTGAATACAGCGCGTCCTGTGCGATCTGCTCTAACCCGAAATGCGCAAATAGCGCGTGCGAGACGCTTTCGCGGTTCGTGCCGCTAAATTCCATCTCTACATCGGTAAAATCCTGCGGAAAGATCGAGCCTTTGATGGCGTGGTAAAATTCCTCCGCCTTGCCCGCCGCACACACCTGCTCGTCGATAAAAACCCGCCCGAACTCCACTAAAATCACGCTTGAGAGTATGTTTTGCTCGATCTGCGGGTAGGATTTGATCCACGAAAACATAAGCAGATTTCGCAGCAGCGAGACCTGCGTGAGCTTTTCGCGATCGATGCGATACGCCTGCAGGCTCGGCTTTAGCATCGCGTCGAATACGGCGAATAGAAAAAACGCCCGCATCTGCTCGCGCCCGTAAAGCTCAAACGCTCGCTGCAAATTTAGCGTCTTTAGCGCTGTGTCGCCCTGCTCCTGCTTCGCCGGCTGCTCTCGCCCCTGATCTTGCGCCTTTCCCCATTCTTGCCCCTGTTTTTGTTGCTGCGCTTGCCCCCGCTCTTGTATCGGCTCTAGTCCATGTGCTCGTTCAGCTTGCGCGGAAATGCTCGAACCTAGCGTGCAATTAACCCTCGCGGCGACGTGCTGATTTTGCCACTGCGTATCGCTTGCTGATTGAGATGGGTTAAATTTAAAATTCTCGTCGCTGCAATTCGCGCCGTTTGCGTCATTTGGATGATTAAATTTGAGACTATCGCCCTGCCCTGTTAAGTCTGCGCCTTTTTTCTCGCTCGAGGTGCACTCGTTTTGCCGCCACTCGTCTGCGGCGTCTTGCAAGCCGCATCCTATGGGCTCCGTACTTTGGAGATCGCACCGCTCATCCGCGGCACCGAAATTTTGCCTCGCGAGCTCTTCGGCGCTAAATTTAGACAAACCACAAAAGGCTAAATCTAAAATTTTATCCACGAGGGGAGCGTTTTTTGAAATTTGCAGAGCGAGCCTGACATCCGAAACATCCGCGCCAAACGATGCTAAAATTTTTAAAATTTCATCGCTAAAGCCCGCAAGCGCGCCTATTTTTTGGGTTATAAATTTATTCATTTTAAAAAGCCGTTCAATATAAATTTCGCACAATCATATCAAATTTTAACTCAAATTGCAAAGCAAAACACCGCCGTTGCGTCCAAATTCCACCTCGGCTCACGAGGCTTTTAAGCGCTTTTTTTATGCCAAAAAAGCAGATCAACCCACCCCTTTGTCGCGGCAGCAAAACCAAAATTTCAAGCGCTGTTTTATAAAATTTTAATCCCCTTTCGTATAGAATGCATCGAAATTCCGTTTATAAAGAGCTTGATTAAAACAGAAGTTTGAAGAGCCAAAAAGACTTAAAAACCGAAAATAACTTTAAGATACTCAAGCTAGTTTTTAAAATTTCATATAAATTCAAGCAGATGAATTTATATGAAATTTAATGACGAGCTAAGATATAGAGCAATAAAATATTGCTACTAAAAAAGTTCTTTGGGCTTTACAAATTTGCATATGTATTTTTATAGGGGTTAGATATGCGCAGTATAGTATTTCTTTTCATAATACCCGCTTTTTTTACCATAAGCTTTTTTGTCGCCTTAATCGCCCCTAAAGGCAAACGCAAACTGCTTTGGCTTTTTGTTTGGTTTATGGTGTTTTTCGGGGATATTGTCGTACTTAAAGCAATTATGGCCTATTATGATTTTAAATATGCCAAGATAAACGTCTATGAAAAGCCCGCCATACACGCTTACTATGCCGGAGAAAGAGAAATAGTCGAATGGAATATAAGCGGTTTTCCTTTGATAGATCCAATCAATTGGCTAAATTTCCCTGCAAATACGACCGATGCGAATTTCATATCTTTGATAAACGGCTACGTAAATTTCATAGATTATAAAGAAAAAAGCGAAAATCCTGTCACAAACGGTAAATATTTTAGAATTTATCTGGATGACTATACCGCACAAGAGTGCTTTTTATCAGCCAAGTTAAGCACAAGAGGCTTTTTAAAGAGTATCCCGATAACGTATGAAGAATTAAATATATTTTTTAATCAACTGCAACCAAATCATGAAAGCGAGGATAAAATAATCAGAGAGATAAAATCGTTACTTGATGATAGAAATGCCTCGACGATAGATATAAAACCGTCTAAAATATTAAGCTACATAAAATACAATATGAAAGATCTCAAGCAAATTTACAAAGACAAATGCGTAGCTCGTAAAGAAATCAATGAAGATGAGATAGCCGATATAGAGTTGGTATTGGAAAAAGAAAATAGGATGACGGACTGGCGCATAGAGCCGGCACCAAATAT
>NZ_CALIIS010000156.1 GCF_938017705.1 uncultured Campylobacter sp. | reverse complement strand
CGCTACCCGTGGCTACGAGCTGAAATTTTACAAGAGTGATTTTATTCGCGGAATCTACGCCTTTTAACGAGCCGATCGGTAAAAGCTCAAAAAACGCTCGGATTTAGGGCGAGGCGATCGGTTCGATGATCTGTTCGTGCTGCTATGATCTAGATCGGCTCACTCTTGATGTGGACATCTACGCGAGGATCGGTCGCTACTACGCAAAGCGGCGGCGTGTCACGAGTGCGCAAAATATGAAAACACATCGTTATAAGCGAGCGGGCAAGGCAAAGGCGGGTCTGCGTTTTAAGATATCCCCTATGTGTAGGTTTTCGCGTCGCATAGACGCAAAGCTCTACGCAAAACTCACGCCGTATAAAAGCCGAGGTAATACCGTCTATGGCGTGATTTGAGCTGCTATTAAATTTGATTTATCAAAAGAGGTTTTGAAGAAGGAGCAAAATTTATAAAATTTCGCTCCTTTATTTTGCGGTGTTCAAATTGCGTACATCGCTGCCGCACAACGCACAACGTTAGATTATTTCACGCCGACGATGATTTGAGTAGCTTTGATGATCGCAGTTACTTCGTCGCCGACTGCTAGCGCCAAATTTTTAACAGAGCTGTTTGTGACGATCGCGCTTAGATTCTCACCGCCTGCGGTTCTGACATCGATTTCAGCATTGATTGCGCCCTCTTTAACGGCGGTGATTTTGCCTTTTAGCTGGTTCGCAGCACTTAGACGAAGATCATTTTCTCCCTTTGAAATGATGACATTTGGGGCTTTGAATAAAAATACCGCCTCTTTGCCCGCTTTTGGATCTAGATCTTTTTCAGAATCGGTCGTGACGGTCGCTTTTAGCACGTCGCCGCCTCTGGTTTTAGCTGTGATTAGCGAATTTACCGCACCTGTTTTTACGTCGCTGATTACGACGTGAAGCTGATTTCTAGCACTTATTGCCATAGTTTCTCCTTGTAAAAAATTACGAGCAATGTTAGCGGCAAATCCTTAAATGAAATTTAAAAATGCTGCGTGTAAGAAATTAATTTGATTTGTTGCGAATTTATATTAAGCCCACTTTTTAAATTCCTAGCTTGCATTATTAAAAGTAGCGTTAAAAAATAGATGAAATTCTAAATTTGCATATATTAAATCGAGTTATTTTCCTTGAAATTTTATTTGCTTTTTATAAAATTCTGCGTTTTTTAGAGCTCTGACGCAAAATTTAGCGTTTGTTTTGCGCATCTGCGAAGCGTACATCCGGATGAAAATTTATCTCAAATCGCGCCTGATAAGGCTTTAAGACCGCTCCGCTCACGCCTGTTCGCTGAATTTTGCGCCTTGCACATCGGTTTTTACGAGTGGATTTTGGCGATCGAGGCGGTTTTACATTTGCTTTAAAATATGGCGAGCAGTGCGCTTTGAGCGCAAAATTTTAGCGCACCTTGCTTTGCAGAAAATCACGCAGAATCATCGCGTGGTTGCAGTGCTCGTCCTTTGCAGCGTATAGCAACGTGACGACCGGCTCGTTTTTAACCTTTTTCAAAAATTCAGCTACGGCGGGATTTTGCTCAAGTTCGGCTAGGTAAAGCTCCTTAAAATGGGCGAAATTCTCAGGCTTATGCGCGAAAAGCTTGCGTATTTCGGTGCTAGGCGTTATGTCTTTTGCCCACATATCAAGCTCCAGCGCGTCTTTTTTTATGCCGCGCGGCCAAAGTCTGTCGCAAAGCACGCGAAATCCATCCTCTTCCTCTGCGCTCTCATAGACGCGCTTAATCTTAAATTCTGTCATAGTTTGCTCCTTAAATTTGCTAATCTTTGATGAAATAATCGCCGTCAAAGCTTACGAGCGAGTACTTGCGCTCGCCCCCAAGCGCCTCTACGAGCTCCGGTACGCTAAGAAACGTGAGGCTGTCGGCGTCTATAAATTTGCAAATCTCATCCGTGCTCATATTCGCGGCGATCAGCTCGCGCACGCTCGGCGTGTCGATACCGTAGCGCTCGGGATACTTTAGCTCGGGGCTTGCGATGCACATATGTACGCGCGCCGCGCCCGCATGGCGCAGAAGTTCGACGATCTTTTTGCTCGTAGTGCCGCGCACGATGCTATCGTCCACGACGACGACGCTTTTGCCGTGTAGCGCCGCGCCGATTGGGTTTAGCTTGAGTTTGACCTTTAAATTTCGCACCTCTTGCGTCGGCTCGATGAAGGTGCGACCGATGTAGTGGTTGCGCACGATCGCCATCTCGAAGGGCAGCTTGCTCTCTTGTGCGAAACCCAGCGCCGCCGGTACGCCGCTATCGGGCACGGGCACGACGAAATCGGCCTTTAGCTCTTTGCATTTTCGCGCGAGCGCAGCGCCCAGCTTTTTTCTGACCTCATATACGTTTTTGCCCTCTACGGCGCTGTCTGGGCGCGCAAAGTAGATGTATTCAAACGCGCAAATTCTAGCCTCCGCAGCTTTTAAAATTTGAACCGAGCTGAACTCATCCTTGCCTTCTTCGAAGATCACCATCTCGCCGGGTTTTACGTCGCGGACGAACTCGGCTCCTACGAGATCAAACGCGCAAGTCTCGCTCGCGACGATGTAGCCGCCGTCTTTGAGCCTACCGATGCTGAGCGGACGCACGCCGTAGCGATCGCGCACGGCAAACATCTTCGAGCGGCTCAGGATCAGAAGCGAATACGCACCCACGCACTGATTCAGAGCTTCGACGATGCGATCTTTTAGATGCTCCTGCCTGCTGCGCGCGATGAGGTGCAGGATATTTTCGGTATCCATGTTGGATTGAAAGATCGCCCCTTCGCTTACGAGCTTGTGGCGGATTTCGTCTTTATTGATCAAATTTCCGTTATGAACGATAGAGATCTCCCCAAGAGCATAATTGCCCGCAACGGGCTGCGCGTCCTTTAGGCTGTCTGCGCCCGCGGTGCCGTAGCGGTTGTGACCGATCGCGATGTTGCCCTTTAAAATTTCAAAGCTTGCTGGGCTAAAAACCTCCGTCACGAGCCCCGTGGCTTTGATAGTTTTGATATGATGGTTGAAGCTCGAGCTGATGCCGCTTGCCTCCTGGCCGCGGTGCTGCATGGCAAAAAGCCCGTAATACGCGGTCTTAGCCGCACCTTCGGAATTTATGACTCCCACGATTGCACACATTTTCTAACCTCTTAAATTTTATTTTTTAGAAATTTATCTATATTCTGTTTTATATTCGGCAGGTAGTCGCTAATTACGCTTTGAACGATGGCTAAATTTAATCCTTCGTAATCGTGCGCCGAAGCGTTTCTGATCCCGCGAAATCCTGCTACATCGCTTGGTGCGAATATACTTAGAATTTCTATATCGCCGCTATCTTGAATTTTTTGCAGTTGCTCGTTGCAAGAGATTAGATGCATTATTACCCGGTCGCGAAGTTCGTCAGCAAGCGCTTTTTCAACACCGATTTTGCAGATTTGTTGTATCGCATCTATCTTTTTGCAGATCAACTCAAGCCTTTGCAAATTCCTCTTATTATACATAGATAGCTCCTTTAAGTAGCTTTAGCTTCTTTTCATCGCTCATCGATGCAGTATCGCATATATCTACCGAAATTTTAAATTTATTAGCGATGCGCCCTCTTAGTTCATCTAAATATATAAACGTTCGCATACCGCCGCCAAGACGAGCTATTGTTTGCTCGCTACTTTCGATAGTTACGTCGATATCCGAGGCGATATTCGCTCCGCCTGTGGCGTAGCTACCAAATAGTCCGACTTTGTAAATCCCAAAGCTTTCAAGCTCGGGCTTTAGCTCGCGCAAAAAATTTAAAATTTTATCTTTGGTTGGCATTTTTTCCTCTTAAATTTAGCCGCAAAGGCCTAGATTCCTAAGCAGTCGTCTATGCCGTAAAGCCCGCTATTTTGGGGCGCTAGCCAAACTGCGGCCTTTATCGCGCCTCTGGCAAAGGTCGCGCGCGAAGTTGCCGTATGATTTAGTTCGATAAATTCGCCATCTCCGTAAAATCCCACGGTGTGGCGCCCGACTATATCGCCTCCGCGCAGCGACATCACGGCGATCTCGTCCTTACCGCGCTCGCCGATGAGCCCGTCGCGACCGCTTACGCGCACGTCTTTTAAGCTTAACCCTCGCGCGCTTGCGGCACTCCCAGCAAGGCTCATTGCCGTGCCGCTCGGGGCGTCTTTTTTGTGGCGGTGGTGCATCTCTAAAATTTCGCAGTCAAAATCGCGCAGGCTCCTGCTGGCAAGCGCTACGAGTTTGTTTAGCACTGCGACGCCCAGGCTCATATTCGTAGCGTGCAGCACGGGCATTTTTGCGCCGCATTCTCGCAGTAGCCGCTCGCCCTCCTCGCCCAAAGCCGTCGTGCCGATGCAAAGCGGCTTTGGGTGCGAAAGCGCAAATTTCATTAAGCTTATCGCGCCGTCTCGGATCGTGAAGTCTATCACGACGTCGCAGCCGCTAAAAAGTTCGTCGTAGCTGCGGCTTGCGGCGCAGCTTGGCGTATAATCAAGCGGTGCGATCGTGTAGATCACGCTTGCTCGCGCCTGATCGAAATTTTTCAGGCATTCGTAGATCATCGTGCCCATTCTGCCGCTTCCGCCGTGAATTCCTATATTTATCATCGCCGTTCCTTTAAATTTAGTCCGCTTAGTATAGCTAAATTTTGCTTACGCTAATTTTCAAGACCCAGGTTTAGCGGGATAAAGCTGTTTTGTTTAAGCTCCGCTTCGCTCGGTTTTTTGATCTCTATACGAGAGGCGCTTACGCCGCGCTGCACGAGTGCTGATTGCACGGCGGCCGCCCTAGCAAGGGCTAACTCATCAAGACGGGAGCGGGTAAATTTCTGCGCCCCTATCAGCTCCTCCATCGCCTCATCGCCGCCGGATTTGATACCGTATTTGATCTTAAGCGCCGCTATGGCTTCATCCGTAGAGAGCCCCTGCTTATTAGACATCAGCGTGAGGGCATTTTGCAGCGAGCGCCTTTTAAACTCGTGAGTATCGAGCTTTTCGTTATACGCAGAGTTTAGGATGATCTTAAGTTCGGGTTTGGCTTTTGCGACCTTGGCCAAATCATCTATTTTAGAGCTTTCGCTGATTAAAATTTCACTGCTCGCCGCCTCAAAATCGATGCTTTCGAGCTTTTTCGTATCTACGCCCGCGATCTTTCCCATAAATCTAAACGGGCTTAACACGATGTCAGAGAGCAGCTTTTTGATCGCGCCCCAAACGAGCGCGCCGTAGCTAAATTTCGGATCGCTCAGCGTGCCGCTTAGAGGCAGGCTAAGATCGATCTGATCGTCGCTGTCCTTTAGGATCGATACCACTAGACCGATCGGAAGGCTCAGCGCATCCTTGCTCTGCACCTCTTTGCCGAGCTCGAAGCGGTCTAAATTTAGATCATTGCTTGCGTTTAGCTTGCCATCGTCGATTTTGTAGGCAAGTTTTAAATTTAACTTACCACCCGCGATTTCATTGCCGATATATTTGGCGGTATAGGGCGATGCGGGCACAAGCGGAATCTCCTTTAAAACGACGTTTATATCGCTTTTGCGTTTAAAATCCAGAAGGTAGGCGCGCGCCGTGATGCTCGCTAGCCCGCTTCCGCTTACGAGCGAGCTAAGCTTGATATCCGCAGCTCGCTTCGGGCTGATCTCGCTGATGCTTGCTTTCATATCGCTGATGCGCAGTTTAAAGGGCGCCGCTAGGCTCTCGTCGGTGAAATTTAAACTTCCGCCGCTAAGCGAGATATTTTTTACGCTCCAGGCAAAGTTTGCCTTGCTTTTCGCGGGTCTGCTAGGCGCAGCTTCGGCGGGCTTTGCGGCCTGTTTTGCCTGCGCGGCGGGCTTTATCAGCGAGAGCAAATTTAAACGCCTGTCTTTATTTAGCGAGATATTTGCCGCGGGTGAGCCAAGAGCGATCTTGTTTAGCGTGAGAGAGCTTGGGCTCAGCGCGATTTGCGCGACATTCAGCGATGCAAGCGAGAAAATTTTATCCCTGCCCGAGCTTAGCGCCAAGCCCTTGCCGGATAGCTTCGCTTCGAGCGAGAAGGCGTTTGAAAGCTTCAGCTGCCCTTGCATAGCGAGCTCGCCTGCGATGGAGCCCGTGATAAATTCCGCGGCATATTTGTTAAAGACGCTCAAGTTCGGCGCATTTAGGCTGAAGTTCACGCCCATGTTAAGCGGCGCGATGCTAGCCTTGCCGTCCGCGCTAGCGGTGATTTCGCCCGTGATAAGGCTTGCTTTGATGCCGAAAGGCTCGGCGAAATTTGAGCTTAGCCCGCTTAGCGTGGCGCTGAAATCCTTGATCTCGTGCACGTTGTTTTTAACGATAAAGCTCTCGCTGATCTTAGCCTTTGCGCCCGTTACGGAGACCTCGCCGATCTTAAATTTTAAAGCGGGGCTTTTGGCAGGCTTTTTAGAATCCGAATTTGCGCCGCTTGCCGTAGAGTTTGCATCGCCCGCGCTCGCCGTTTTTTTAAAGCTCGCGTGATTTTTAGAAATCGCGCTTAAAATCGCCAGATCGTTTATGCTTTTGGCGCCGTTAACGCCTACTTCCGAGTTGAAAAACGGCTCGTTTAGCAAAATTTTATCCACGCCCAGATCGAGATCCGCGATGTTAAATTTCACCCCTTGCACGCCGAAGCTTTCAAATCCGCTAAAAATTCCGTTTTTGTTTGCGATTTTGGAGTTTGAAATTTTAGCAAACTCCAGGCTTACGCCGTTTTGCGTGCCCTCTTTGTCGTAGCTAAATGCGCCCAGCTCGGTTGTGGCGACTGAAATTTTATCGCTGCGCGCTAGCGTAATCTGCGTATCCGCGATATTAAAGGCGCCAAAACCCGTATGAAGGGCCGTATCGTTACCTTCGGCGTTAAATTTCAAGAAATTTTCCGTGATTCTAGTATCGTTTGAGACGACCGAAATTTGCGGGTTTGCAAAGCTTGAGCGGTTTAGATCTACGCTTTTTACGGCGGAGTTTAGCCGCAAGTTCGCACCCGTTTTATTAAAATCCAGCACGAAATCCGCGACCCGCGCCCCCTCAAAGCCCGTGGAAATTTTAGTTTCGTTCATATTGTATTTTGCGTCCGAAACTAGAACTTTCGGAATCATCACTTTGCCTGAAATTTCATTCGAAACGTCCGTATTTAGCTCAAAGCTCGGGATTTTTAGCGAGTCTAGCGAAATTAAATTTTGATCTTGCAAAATTTCTAGGCTTTGCAGCTCGAGCTTTGAGTTTTCAAGCGCAAATTTTATATTTTCATCAAGGCTCAATCGGTAATTCAGCTCGGCGGAAAGAAAGCCGTTCTTAAGTCGCACGACGCTAGGATCGAAGTATGATAGCCAAAACGGATCGATTTTCAGCCGTTTAAGATCTATTTTGCCGTGCAAGCGCAGAGGCGCCAGATCGATGGCTCCATCGAAGCTCAGCGAGTCGTATGTGCGCGAAACCGCGCTTAGATCGTGCTCGCCGATCGTTTCGTCCTTTAAGCTTAAGCCGTTGATCTCATAATTTAGCTCGGTCGAGATGAGAGAAAACGGCCTTTTCAGGGAGTTATCGACGTAGCCCAGAGAGCCGCGCTCGATCTTAAAATTATTCAGCGTGACATTGAAACTCGAGTTTTCATCCTTGCTTTCGCTCTTTTGCTCCGAAAGTAACGGCTCGAAATTAAAGGTGCCGTTTTGCTCGCGCTCGACGTGGAATTTAGGCGATTTTAGGTGCAAAATTTCTACCGCGAGAGTCTTTTTAAAAAGCTTTGAAAAACCGATTTTTAAATTTATCTCATCCGCGCTAAACAGCGGCTTAAAGGTGCTAAGCTCTGGCTTGGTGACGTTTAGCTCGTAGGTAAAGGGGTTAAATTTAGCGTCCTGCACGCTAAAGCTTGCCCTGCCTTCTAAAATTTTAGGCAGCGCCTTTTCGATAAAAAGTGGCACGCCGAAAAAGCCCGCAAGCACGTAAAATAGCGCAAATCCACTTACGCCGAAGGCAAACTTACGCCAGTGTTTTATAAAAAAATTTTTCATTTTTCCGCTCATTAATTTTGATAGCGTAAAATTATATCCAAAAATTTCGTGCAAAGGGTTAAAATTTGCTGGTTCACATCTGCTGCTCGGTCGATTGCGATTATTTTTTGCGTCGCTTAAAAGAGCTCACGCAAGAGCCGCTAATAGGCTATTTTTACGATCCAAACATACATCCTTACGGCGAATACGTTCTTAGAATGCACGACGCAAAGCGGGTTTGCGAGAATTTGGGGATTAAATTTATCCCGGGCGAGTATGATTTTCAGGGCTGGCTGCAGGGTGCGCGCGGGCTTGAAAGCGAGCCTGAAAAAGGCGCGCGCTGCGAGTTTTGCTTTGATTTTCGCATGCAAAAAACGGCCGAGCTCGCGCTAAGCCTAGGCGAGCGCAAAATCACTACGACGCTTCTTATGAGTCCCAAAAAATCGCACTCTCAACTTTGCGCCTCGCTACAGCGTATCTGCGAGCGCTGCGGACTGGAGTTTATCGCGCCCGATTTTCGCAAAAACGGCGGCACGAACGAGCAGTTTGCGCTCGCGAAAAAAGACGCGCTCTATCATCAAAACTACTGCGGCTGCATCTATGCACTTACAGCACAGCGAAATGATCAGCGAAAGACCGAGCGGGATTTTGGCGGAATTTTGACGGTGGATTTGAGGCGAAATTTAGCCTGCGATGCCGAAATTTACGACCTAATGTCGTCTATCGATCGGCAAATTTTGCCCGCTTCGGTAGAGGAGAAATTGAAATTTTATAAAAAGCTTCGCTCGCTCGAAAAAAATGGAGTGAAATTTAGCGTGCTTCGCGATCGATTTTTAAACTACCGCCTGCTGCGCGCATGGATTAAATTTGACGGCGAGGTCGTGCCTTCGTTTGTGCTATTTGGCTCGCATTTTATGCGCGAAAACGTAAAGCTTAGCGTGGAGCGGGAGTGTGAAATTTTTTGCAGCGATAAGGGGGAGATTAAAATTTTAAACTTGGCGAAATTTAACGAAATTTCAAGATCAAATTTTAAAAGCGTATCTGAGATGCTAAAAAATCCGCCGAGTCTTGCGCGTCAAAATAAAGCTCGCGCCGCTCTGTGCGCTGCGGGCTCGCTCTCGCCGATCATCGTCACGGACGAGATAAGAGCCGCCAAAGTTCAAATTTACGGGCTCTCGCGCATATTTTTAGATGTTAGGGAAATTTTAGTAAGAATTTGATAAAATTGCAAGATTTTTAAATAAAGGCAGATAATGATAGACATAAACGAAATTCTCTCCATCCTACCTCATCGTTTTCCGTTTTTGCTGATAGATCGCGTCGAAGAGCTCAACATAGGCGAAAGTATCAAGGCCTATAAAAACGTAACCTACAACGAGCAGATCTTTCAGGGTCACTTTCCGGGGCATCCGATCTATCCGGGCGTAATGATCATCGAGGGCTTAGCGCAGGCAGGCGGCGTGCTGGCGTTTAAGAGCATGGAGAAAGACGGCGTCGATCTAAGCGACAAAGTCGTGTATTTTATGAGTATCGATAACGCTAAATTTAGAAACCCGGTCCGCCCCGGCGACAAGCTTGAGTATCGCATCAGCGTAATCAAACACCGCGGACGCATCTGGGTGCTAAAGGGCGAAGCCTACATCAACGACGGCGCCACGCTGGCCGCGCAGGCTGAACTTCAAGCGATGATAATGGATAAATGATGGCTAAAGTTCACCACACGGCGATCATCGAGGACGGCGCGCAGATCGGAGCCGAGGTTGTGATCGAGCCGTATGCTTTCATAAGCGCGCAGGCTAAAATCGGTGAGGGCTGCACGATCAAACAGGGCGCGCGCATCATCGGCGATACGCAAATCGGCGAGGGCTCTAAAATTTTTTCATACGCGATCGTGGGCGAAATTCCGCAGGATATGAGCTTTAAAGATGGCGAGCGCACGGGGCTAGTCATCGGCAAAAACGCTACGATTCACGAGTTTTGCACGATTAGCTCGGGCTCGCATAAGGGCGACGGATTTACGCGCATCGGCGATAATCTCTTTATGATGGCGTATTGCCACATCGCGCACGATTGCGTGCTGGGCAGCAACATAATCCTAGCAAACAACGCTACGCTCGCAGGCCACGTCGTAATGGGCGATTATGCCGTTATCGGCGGGCTTACCCCCGTGCATCAGTTCGTCCAAATTGGCGAGAGCTGCATGATTGCAGGGGCTAGCGCGCTTAGTCAGGACGTAGTGCCGTTTTGCCTAGCCGAGGGAAATCGCGCCTATATTCGCGGGCTAAATTTAACGGGCATCCGCCGCCGCTTCGATAAAGAGACGGTCGAGACGATAAATCGGGCGTATAAATTTTTATTCAACCAAGGCGGGGGCTTAAAGGAGCAGGCACAAATTTTATTAAACGAAACGAGCGATCAAAACGTGCGCAAGATGTGCGAGTTTATAATCAACACAAAACGCGGAATTCCGCTAGATAAAGGTAAAATTTAATGGCAAATAAGTGCAGTTTTTGCGGTGAGACGGGCGCGGACGGGCGTCGTATCTATCCTAACGACGACGGTACGGCGGCTATCTGCAGCTATTGTATCGATATGGCATATGCCGCTATCCACGGCAGCGAGGGCCAAAATGAGGCGATACAAAATCAAAATAAAGAGATCGATTTCGAGGCTATCAAGCCAAAGGCGCTGATGGAGGTACTAAACCGCTACGTCATCGGCCAGGAGCGCGCTAAGAAAATTTTTAGCGTCGGCGTTTACAACCACTATAAAAGAATTTTCAGGCAGACCGACGCGAAGGGCGACGATACCGAAATTTCAAAATCAAATATCTTGCTTATCGGGCCTACCGGCAGCGGTAAGACGCTTATGGCGCAGACCTTGGCGAAATTTTTGGACGTGCCGATCGCCATTAGCGACGCTACGAGCCTAACGGAAGCGGGCTACGTCGGCGAGGACGTAGAAAATATCCTCACCCGCCTTTTGCAGGCCGCGGATGGCGACGTAGAAAAGGCGCAGCGCGGTATCGTATTCGTAGACGAGATCGATAAGATCGCGCGAATGAGCGAAAATCGCAGCATCACGCGCGACGTAAGCGGCGAAGGTGTGCAGCAAGCGCTGCTTAAGATCATCGAAGGAAGCGTCGTAAATATCCCTCCAAAGGGCGGCCGCAAGCACCCAAATCAGGACTTCATCCAGATTGATACGACAAATATTTTGTTCGTCTGCGGCGGTGCGTTCGACGGGCTAAACGAGATCATCAACCGCCGCATCGGGCAGAACGTGTTAGGGTTTAACCAAACCAAGCGCAGTAAAAAAGAGAGTTTAAATTTACTAAACATGGTCGAGGCCGACGATCTGGTGCATTACGGCATAATCCCCGAGCTCATCGGGCGATTGCACGTAGTGGCTACGCTAAATGAGATCGACGAAAAGGCAATGGTTAGAATTTTAACCGAGCCGAAAAACGCGATCTTAAAGCAATATCAAAAGCTCTTTGCGATAGACGGCGCAAATTTAAAATTTGACGACGACGCGCTAAGGGAGGTCGCGAGCCTTGCGATCAAGCGCAAAACCGGTGCGCGCGGACTTCGCAGCATAATCGAGGAGATCATGATCGATATTATGTTTGATCTGCCTGAGCTTAAAGGCTATGATGTCATCATCTCGAAAGAGGTCGTAGACGGCGTCTCCAAGCCGATACTTGTAAAACAAAATTTAACTGCATAAAGGGGATAAATGTTACTTGATTCGATTCTAGGATTATTTTCTAGGGATATGGGTATTGATCTAGGCACGGCAAACACGCTTGTGCTGCTAAAAGATAAAGGCATCATCATCAACGAACCGAGCGTCGTAGCGGTGCAAAACGAACGCTACGGCAAGCAAAGGATCATCGCCGTGGGCGCCGAAGCCAAAGAGATGCTAGGACGCACTCCGGGCGACATCGAAGCGGTGCGCCCGATGAAGGACGGCGTTATCGCGGATTTTGATATGACGGAGAAGATGATTAGGTATTTCATCGAAAAGACCCACAAACGCCGCTTTTTTGTAAGCCCGCGTATCATCATCTCGGTACCTTACGGGCTAACTCAGGTCGAGCGCAAAGCTGTGCGAGAAAGCGCGATGATAGCGGGCGCACGCGAGGTTTATCTAATCGAAGAGCCGATGGCTGCGGCGATCGGTGCGGGTTTGCCGGTCAATGAAGCGCGCGGCTCGTTGGTCGTAGATATCGGCGGCGGTACCACCGAAATCGGCGTTATCTCTTTAGGTGGTATCATCAGTGCCAAATCCGTCCGAGTCGCGGGCGATAAGATCGACGCAAGCATCGTTAACTACGTCAAAGAAAAATA
>NZ_CALIIS010000155.1 GCF_938017705.1 uncultured Campylobacter sp. | reverse complement strand
AAAATTTTAGAAATTTCGGAGTTGAAAATTCCTGAAATTTTAAGAATTACAAAATTTCAGAAATTTTAAATTCTAAAATTTCATGAATTTTAGGATTTTAAATTTTAAAAATTTTATAAAAAAGGATAGCATTTGAACGGCTTTAAAACTTTACTATCGCGCTTTAAGCCCTATTTTAGGGATTATAAGCCGCAGTTTGCATTGGCGATTTTGGGTATGGTGATGACGAGCGTGGCGACTGCTACGAGCGCGAAGCTGGTCGAGCCCGTTTTAAACAAAATTTTCGTCGAAAAAAACGAGCCGTATCTCTACACGCTTCCGATCGCGATCATCGTGGTTTTCGCGATGAAAAGCGGCGGTGCGTTTATGCAAAACTACTTCACCGCCTTCATCGGTCAAGACACGGTGCGCCGCTTCCGCGATAGGCTCGTCGCAAGCCTCGTGCGGCTGGACGTAGATTTTTTCAACCGCTTCCGCACGGGCGAGCTCATTAGCCGCACGATCAACGACATCGAGCGTATCCGCGTCGTAGTTTCGAATATGATCCCCGATTTTTTTACGCAGATCATTACGATTTTGGGGCTTTTGGGCGTCGTGATCTATCAGAGCCCAAAGCTTTCGTTTTTCGCGCTCGTGGTCTTTCCGTGCGCGATATATCCACTCTCGCGCCTTGCAAAGCGGATGAAAAAAATTTCGCGTGAGTCTCAAGAGAAAACCTCCGATATCTCCTCGGCGCTCAGTCAAATTTACTCCAACATCGAAATCGTCAAGGCGAGTAACGCCGAGAGCTTTGAAGTGGAGAAATTTAACGCCGAAAACAAGAAATTTTTCGGTCTAAATTTAAAGGCGGTCGTAACGACGTGCCTGGTAAGCCCGATCATGGAGATGCTAGGCGCCGTGGGTATCGCCGTGGTGATCATCGTCGGAGGACAGGAGGTCATCGCGGGCCAGATGAGCATCGGCAGCTTTTTCAGCTTCCTTACAGCGCTTTTTATGGTTTACACGCCGATAAAAAAGGTCTCATCGCTCTACAACAATATGCAAGACGCCATCGCGGCGAGCGAGCGGACGTTTGAGCTCATAGATTTGGAGCCTACGATCGTCGGAGGCGGAAAGCAGATGGGCGAGATCGGCTCGGTGAGCTTTTGCGACGTGTCGCTAAACTACGGCGACAAGGCGGCGCTAAAAGATATAAGCTTCAGCGTCAAAAAGGGCGAAATTTTAGCGCTCGTCGGAAACAGCGGCGGCGGCAAAAGCTCGGTCGTGAACCTACTGATGCGCTTTTACGACGCAAGTAGCGGTAAAATTTTATTCAACGGCAACGACGAAATCGGCGAGTTTAGCATCCCTAGCCTGCGCGAAAACATCGGCCTGGTAAGCCAACGCGTCTATATTTTTAACGACACGATCGCGCAAAACGTAAGCTACGGCGCGGAATTTAACGAGCAGCGCGTCATAGAAGCGCTCAAGCTCGCCAACGCCTATGAGTTCGTAAGCTCGATGAAGGATGGAATTTACACCGTGCTTAGCGAGTTCGGCGCAAATCTTAGCGGCGGACAGCGCCAGCGTATCGCCATCGCGCGCGCGCTGTATAAGGACCCGCAAATTTTAATATTCGACGAGGCGACTTCTGCGCTGGATAACGCAAGCGAAAAGGAGATCTCAAACGTCATCGAAAAGATCAAACAAAGCAAAATCGTCTTTGTAATCGCTCACCGCCTCTCCACGATCGAGCGCGCCGATAATATCGCCGTGATGAAAAACGGCCGCATCCTCGCCATCGGCACCGACGCGAAGCTGACGGGCGAGTGCGAGGAGTATCGCAGCCTAAAGGGGATAATGCAAAACGGCTAGAGCTTTAAAATTCTGCCCCTTTTGCGCCCCGGTTTTGCTCTATGAAATTTTGAATTTTTAGTTTTGAAGTAAACCGCATAAATTTATCCGCAAAGATTGAAATTTTATTTTGAAATTTAGCCGTGCGGATAGCCGCTTTGGCTGCAGGGCTTTTTAATAAAGTTCGACCCTTTGATGCGACGAGGCACGACTACTAGAGCTTTAACGTTTGGATTAAAATTTTATCTCAAAATTTCAGCGCTTCGTTGCGGCTTGCCTCTAAATTTAAACGCTCGCGCCGTTTTAAAACCGCTGCGGTAAAATTTTATCGCACGCTGGACTTTTCAGCGCGTTACCTGCACCTGATCTTCGGCATCTGCGATAAAATTTTAGCTTTATTTTCCTTTATAAATTTTCGCATCTTTTTAAAATCTCTATCCGAATCGAAATTTTTCGCATATTGCACAAGTACAAGTCCGCAGCTTTGCATATCTGCAACCATTAGATCGACTTCATATTTATTGAAATTAGGATCTCCGGGGGCGGGCGGATTGAGGAGTACTATTATAGCTTGCGTATGGTTGGTCTTTAAAATGCCGAAGGAGCGTCGATCCTCTTGTTTTTTTCCCGCATTGGCCTCTTCGATCGCTTGATATATCCCATACGCATACTCATCGATATTTTTTACGTCGTTGAAATATGATATAGATACGAGCTTACTCCAGCCAAATCCTTCCTCACCGTTTAAAAAATAATATGCCGCCGCAAGATTTTTATACTTTCTGGTAAAAGTTTCTCCATCTATCTTAATGCTATACGGTAACTCTATCGCGCTATACGCTTCCTTTACCTTGGGATCCTCCAATATATATACCTTGCCTCGAAACGCCGCGCATCCGCCAAATATCGCCACCAGTAAAAATGCGGTTAAAATTTTTAATCTCATACCCGCTCCTTCAAAATTTTTTCAAATATTTTGCCATAAAAACCGAGCTTTAATCAATAAAAGGCTACAATAACGCCAAATTTAATTCCAAGGAAAAGTCATTGTTTGAATCTATGCGCGCGGCACGCTCGCTAAGCCCCCTATTTCTGGGGATTTTCTTTATGTTTATCGGCGACGCGCTAGTCATCGCAAGCGCGGGCATCATGCTAAAAGAATCCGGCCACAGCGAGCTTGAGATCGGAGCGATTTCGGCGTTTTTCTTTTTAGGTGCGATCTTTAGCGGCTTTTTCGTGCCTTCGATAATCGGCGCGCTCTCGTACGTGCGGGCATACGCGGTCTTTACGGCGCTTTTCGGAATTGCTGCAATGCTGCATGATCTTGGCTCAAACCTCGTATATTGGGCGATTTTGCGCTTTATTTTGGGCTTTTGCTACTACGCGCTTTTGATGATAATCGAAAGCTGGATAAACTCAAAGATCACAAACTCTATCCGCTCCCGCGTGCTGGCGATCTATGAAGCGGTTTTTTACGGCGCGTTTGCGATAGGAGTTGCAATTTTGGCGCTAAATTTCGGAACGATGAAGGTCTTCGTGCTAAGCGCATTTTTCATCATCCTGGCGCTGCTGCCGGTAAATTTAATCCGCTTCAATCCTCCTAGAGTCCCCGCTCGCATGCGAATTTCGATGCCGCAAATTTCAATCGTGCCGCCGCTTGCGTTTGCGACGGTGGTTTGCGCGGGCATTTTGATTAACGGCTTTTTTTCGATGGCGAGCGTTTTCGTGCTAAGCGCGGGACTTGGAGTGGGCTCAGTGGGCGCATTTATGGGATCGGCGATGGCAGGAGGCTTCTTAGCGCAGCTCGTCTGCGGCACTATTTCAGATAAGTTTGGTCGCAAACGCGCCATAATGATAGTTTGCGTCGTGGGTCTTACTTCCTGCGCGGCGCTATTTTTTGCCAAAAGCTTCATCCTAACGTGCGCGCTTGCGTTGATGTTGGGATTTGGCGCCTTTCCTTTGTATTCGCTTGCCATAGCGCGCGCAAACGACTCCATCACCGGCGAGGGCGCATCTCGCGTGCAAATTTCAGCGGCAATGCTTTTTATCTATTCGAGCGCGTCGCTCTGTTCGCCTTTGATAATCGGCGCGATGATGAAATTTTTGGGCGCAAACGGCTTTATCTGGGTGTTTTTCGCGGCGATGAGCTTTTTATTTATATTTGCTATTTTTCGTCCCGAGATCGCGCCGAAAAGATAGCTTTAAAATTTTAAATTTTTTCGTAGATCAAAAATTTATAATAAAATGCCGCGATTGCGAACATAAAGCCCATGCCGAAGGTGATTTGCGAAAGCGAAAATCCAAGCTCGAAAAAAAATCCGATCGCAGCCGACACGAGCGTCGCGACGATGAAATACGCCATGTCGTTGTAGGCGATAACGCGCCCGAAAAACTCCCTATCGACGTGGCTTTGCAGCTGCGTAAAAGAATACGACCACACCGTCGTGATGAAAAATCCCGCCGCGATCATGCCCGCAAACGAAAGCCAGTAGTTAAACTCCAGCACCGCCCATAGCGCGATGCCCGCAAACTGCCCCAGCAGGATCCAAAAAAAGGTGTGTTTGTTTACGATCTTGCTTAGCCATATCTGCCCGAAAAATGCAGCTGCCGAGCGCGACATATTCATAAGCCCGATGACTAGCGAGGCGCTTAAAATTTCTTTGTATTTATACTTCGCAAGAAGCGCGATGAGATTGTCGTAGGTGGTGACGGCGACGAAGGCGTGAAGCACGATGAGATGCACCACCAAAGGGTGCAAGCGTAGGTAGGAAAAGCCCTCCTTTAGCATCTTAAACACGGGTCCTGGCGCGTTTCTTGCAAGGTCTTTAAAATTTAGCCGCAGCAGGATAAAAAACGAAAAAACGTATAAACAAAAATCCAAAATAAACGCCGCTCGCACGCCGAAATAGTGGATAAAAACGCCCGCACTCGCCATCCCGAAGGTATATGTGATCGTCCAGATAATGCCCGTCATCTCGTTAGCAAGCTTGAGATAAGGACGGCTTAGGAATTTCGGCAGCGTGGAGGATTCGGTCTGAAAAAACAGCGTGCCTGCGACGCTTCGCACGACCACGATCAAAAGCAGCAGCCACAAATAATCCAAACTATCGATAAAAATCAGCATGAAAATACTGATCATCTCGGTTATAAACATCGCCGTCATCAGCGGCTTTGGTTGAAATTTATCCACGATGATGCCGTTGATGGGCGCTAAAAAAACGTTCGGCACGAACGAAACGACGCCCACCGCCGTAATCGCCCACACCGGCGCGCCAAGCCCAATGAGCAGCGTAGCGACCCCGACGACCGAAAACCACAAGCCGAACATACATATAAAACCCGCCGAAAAGAGCAGGCGGTAGTTGCGTGAATGGCGAAGTAGCACGATGTATCTTATCATAAAATTTTATCCCGTAAATTTAATATAAACAATCTAGCGAAATTGTATCACGGCGCGCCTTAAAAGCCAAAATAAGCTAAAAATGCTATAATTGCGAAATTTTAAATTCAGGAGTGAAAATGGAAGGGTTCGTAACTACGGTAATAGTATTTTGCGTCCTCATCGCGGCAATTCTAAAGATGGGGGTCAAGATCGTCTCACAATCGGAAATTTTAATCATCGAGCGGCTGGGTCGCTTTCATAAGGTGCTAGACGGCGGCTTTCACATCATCGTGCCGTTTTTTGACGCGGTGCGCGCGAAGATGAGCGTGCGCGAGCAGCTCGTGGACATCAGCAAGCAGCAAGTCATCACAAAAGATAACGTCAACATAAGCGTCGACGGTATCGTGTTTTTGAAGGTTATCGACGGTAAGATGGCGCTTTACAACGTCGAGGATTATCGCCGCGCGATTTCAAATTTAGCGATGACGACGCTACGTAGCGCGATCGGCGAGATGAGCCTAGATAGCACGCTTAGTTCGCGCGATCAGTTAAATTCCAAACTGCAAATCGCTCTGGGCGACGCTGCGGATAACTGGGGCGTAAAGATCATGCGCGTGGAGATCTCCGAAATTTCGGTACCACACGGCATCGAAGAGGCGATGAATATGCAGATGAAAGCCGAGCGCGAAAAGCGCGCGATCGAGCTTAAAGCCGAGGCGGAAAAAGCAGCCCTCATCCGAAACGCCGAGGCGCTAAAGCAGGAGAAGGTGCTCGAAGCCGAGGCGATCGAGCGTATGGCGGATGCGAAAAAATATGAGCAGATCGCGCTAGCACAGGGTCAAAAAGACGCGATGGACAGTATAAATTTAGCGATGAGCGCTTCTAGCTTTGCGGCGGAATACCTGCTCGCGCAGGGTCGCGTAAACGCTTTTAGCGAGCTGTCCAAAAACCCGAGCAAAGATAAAATTCTAGTGCCTTACGAAACGAGTGAGCTTATCGGCTCTCTTAGCGTGCTTAAAGAATTCCTCGGCAAAAACGGCGCGAAGGATGCTAAATGAACGCGCTGATTTTTATCATAATAGGCGTGATTTTGGCGATCGTCGAGCTTTTGGTGATGGATTTCACCTTTATATTTTTCAGCGCCGGATTTTTCATCACGGGGCTTTTAAGCTTCGGCTTTCACCTTGATTGGGACGTGCAAATTCTGCTTTCGTTCGTGCTTTCTTTCGTGCTTCTAATCGCACTTAAAAGGCCGCTAAAATCGCGCTTTTTCAAACCTGAAGAGAAACACGAGGATAATTTTTTAGACGAAAGCGGCACCGGCGTAATCAAAAACGGCATGGTCTATTTTAAAGGCACGTTTTGGAAAAGCGATGAAATTTCGGAGCTTAACGAGGGCGACCGCGTCGAAATTTTAGGCGTAAAAAACGGCCAGATCGTGGTTAAAAAAGATGGCAGTCGAAATTCTAGCGGCGCAGACGGCGTAAATTTAAATAACGGCGACGCAAATTTAGGCGACGCGGACAGCACGAGCGCCGACGATAAAAATTCTAACGCCGCCGCAAGCAAAGACGCGCAAAGCTCTGGGGCTAAAGAAGAAACGCTCGTAGACCCGAAAGAGGCGTAGAGTGAGCGCTAAAACCGCACCAAAAAAAACGATCAACAGCAAAGATGAAATTTTAAAATTTTTATCGTCGCAGAAAAAGAGGCTTTTTGCGGTTGGCGTTACCGAGCTAGGGCTTTTCGGTAGCTACGCCAAGGGTAGCGCCGACGCATTTTCCGACATCGACATCGCAATCGAAACCGACGGGGCAAAAATGGTAAAAAATCTAGGAAACCCTTTTTCGGCGCTGGTTTTTTTAGACGATTTTAAAAAAAAGCTCTCCGGTAAATTTAATGTAAATGTCGATCTGTGCGATACTACCTCTTTAAGTCGCGAAGAAAAAATGAAGCTACTGCAAGGAGCGATTTATGTTTGAAAGATCAAGCATCGAGCGATTAAAAAAGATATCTGATAAAATTTCATCCATCCTAAAAAAATGCGAGGGCGGCGTAGCGCAGGCTCTTGCCGACGAGGACGTTTTGCAGCCTGCGATAATGATGCAGTTCATCAATATCCACGCCCTGCTAAAGGGTCTGCAAGAAAGCAACGATTTGCAGGCTTTGGCGATCTTTAGCAAAGATGAAATAAGAGCTATCAACGCCACCAGGAATATCGCCTCGCACGAATACGAACGGCTAAATTTTGAGCTGATAGAGATAGCGATCAAGGACTATCTACCGACGCTAAATCAAAAAATCATCGACGCACTAAAGCCGTATCGCAAAGGCAAATCGG
>NZ_CALIIS010000154.1 GCF_938017705.1 uncultured Campylobacter sp. | reverse complement strand
TTTTAGGTAAAAGATGAAATTTTAAAGTAGGGCGGAAGTAAAATTTTATAGAAGCAAACTAGAGCGTAAATTTTGAAAAATTAAAAATTTAAAGGTAGTACTTTTCCTTGAATTTGGAATTTCAATCTGGTTTTAAATTTTATAGAATTATTCATTATAATTAAGTCTAAACTTATGCGGATTGCTCTATAATCCATAGTTTCATTTTGCCTTTCCGGTGTATCTTACGCAAAGTAGCCGATTTATAGCTTATCTACCGGCGTTTAGATCGCAGGCGAGTATGCGAATATGAAGTTTATAACGGATTTGGAGAATAGATGCTTTTTAACTCATATGAATTTATATTTGCATTTTTACCAATAACATTTTTTATATATTTTTTCCTAAATAAAAGACGTTTAAGCGAGCTGTCAAAGGGGTTTTTAGTCGCTTCATCGCTATTTTTTTACGCTTGGTGGAACATCGCGTATCTGCCTATAATCTTATGTTCGATGATATTTAATTATTGTTTCGGAATGGAGCTAAATAAAAGTGATGTAAAAATTTCAAAAAAGGCGATCTTGATTGTCGCAATAGCTGCAAATTTAGCGCTACTTGGATATTTTAAGTACTCGGACTTTTTGATCGATAATTTAAATTTTGCCTTTAATCTGCACATCCATAGTTTAAATTTACTCCTTCCGCTTGCAATTTCGTTTTTTACGTTTCAGCAGATCGCATACCTCGTAGATTCATATAACGGAGGAGGCACTAAAGAATATAATTTTTTAAATTATTGTCTCTTTGTTACATTTTTCCCGCAGCTCATAGCGGGCCCAATCGTTCATCACAAAGAGGTTATGCCGCAGTTTGGTAATCTTAAAAATAAAGTGCCAAATTATAAAAATATTGCTCTTGGACTTTTTATATTTTCTTTGGGTCTATTTAAAAAAGTTCTTATCGCCGATACATTTGCCGTTTGGGCGAGCAACGGCTTCGATAAAGCTGAAATTTTATCGCTAA
>NZ_CALIIS010000153.1 GCF_938017705.1 uncultured Campylobacter sp. | reverse complement strand
TTTGTATCTCATCTTCACGACCAAGGGCTCCTTACCATTTCTCATCGCGCTTGCCGTGGAGCTCTGCGCTATCGTTGTGATCGGCGTTATGGACGCGTTTGCCGGGCTTCCGGCGCAGATAGCGCAAAGCACCGGTATAGATTTTAACACCATGGCGTGGAAACATATCGTTATTTTCGCAATCTCCGCGCCGTTTTATATATTTTCGTTCATCTGTTTACGCCGCATAAAAAAGGCTAAAATTTAAGCTGCCGCGTAACGAAATTTAGTCCTTTAAATTTAGATTTCTATTCCGCTAGCAGATCTGCGGAATCAAAATTTGGCTCAATAAATTTTAATCGTGAGCGCCAAAATTTTACTCTTTTGCATTCGCATTAAAAAGCCGAACCGGCTCAGCCTACTCCACTAAAATTTTAAATTTCGCGCTATAAGCTCCTAGCTCCGCAGCTCTTAAAATTTCACTGCCCAAATTTTGTCGCGTTTAAATTTAGCCGTCCGCGCGCCGTATTAAAATTCTACCTCGCCGCCGCAGCTAAATTTAACTATCGCGCTAAATTCCACGCCCTCGCCTGCTGAAATTTAATCTCGCACCCCGCTTCGTGCAGCGTAGAATTCCCGCCTAAACTCCGCAAACCGCCCGTGCATGATCGCCTCTCTCATATCCGCGGCAAGGCGCAGGTAATAGTGCAGATTGTGAATGCTTGCAAGGCGGTAAAAGCTAAGCTCGCGCGCTCGAAATAGATGATTTAGGTAGCCGCGGCTGAAGCGCTTGCACGTGTAGCAGTCGCAGTGCGGATCGATCGGATCGTGATCGCTGATAAAACCCGCGTTTTTGATGCTGATCTTGCCGAAGCTCGTAAATAGCGTGCCGTTGCGCGCATTTCGTGTAGGCATCACGCAGTCGAACATATCCACGCCGCGAGCGACGTTTTCGACGAGATCCTCGGGCGTGCCGACCCCCATCAAATAGCGCGGTCGCGCCGCATCGACGTATGGCATCATGGCTTCTACCGTGTCGTACATCAGCTCGTTTTTCTCGCCCACGCTGAGTCCTCCGATCGCAAGCCCGTCGAAGCTCATCTCGCACAGCGCTTCGGTGCAAAATTTACGCGCCTGCGGGTCGGTGCCGCCCTGGATGATACCGAAGATATTTTGATGCGCGTGCAGACCGCGAGATTTCATGGCCTTGTGATAATCTATCGCCTCACGAGCCCATTTTATCGTGCGCGCGACGCTTAGATCGATCCGTTTTTTAAGCCGCGATCTATCATCGAAGCTCAATGCGCCAAGCTCGCGCGGCAGCTCCACCAAATCGTCTAAAATCATCATAATATCGGAGTTTAGCTCATACTGGGTATCCAGCACCGAGCGCGGCGTGAAATAATGCATGCTGCCGTCGATGTGGCTTTTAAATTTTATGCCGCCCTCGTCGTTTTTGGTATTTGCGCGCAGACTGAAGGCCTGAAAGCCGCCGCTGTCAGTCAGAAAGCTGCGAGGAAATTTCGTAAATCCGTGCAACCCGCCGAACTCCGCCACCACCCGCGAGCCCGGGCGCAGATACATGTGATAGGTGTTGGCAAGGATGATCTGCGCACCCAGGAGCCGCTCTACGTCCGTCGCATCGAGTGCCTTGACTGCGCCCACGGTGCCGACCGGCATAAAAACGGGGGTGCGGATCGTGCTATGCGCCGTACGGATCGTGCAGGCGCGCGCCGCGCCGTCCGCGGCGTCTATCGTAAAATCCATCTTGATCCTTTAAATTTAGCTTCTTGCGCGTACTTGGCGCAAAATTTTAAAAAGCGATTGTAGCGAAATTTAAATTTGCGGCAGGTAAAGGCGGGTAAATTTAAAGGATTTATGAGGCGTTTGCAGATTAAAATTTCGGTAGCTAGCGACCGACACAGCCGCTAAATGTAAAATTTACCGGCTCTTTTATAATTAAAATTTAATCGAACGTTGCGAATTTAGCGAGCGCGGCGGCATTAGATCACGGCGCGCTTTATATTATAAATTTAAAGATGCGCCGAGATAAAATTTCGCACTTATGAAGCAAATTTTATAGCTATAACGCTACCATTAAATTTCCCCGCACCGCATGAGTCGGCAGCGCCCTTTAAATTTGAAACTTCGCTCTTTTCATCGCGCGCACTAGAAAATCCGCTAAATTTATGACCGTTATGACCGCAAAGCTGTTTTTCGCACGGCAGGCATGCCGTCGCCGTCGGTGTGCTGAGTACCGCCTTCCTGCGCCCTGCCACACTCTCGCAAATACCGCATCGCCTCTTCGCAGCTGCTAAACTGTGAGCAATAAGTCTTGGCGTTGCAATCAAGCCCCAAAGCAAGACTAGCCAATACCGAAAACAATAAAACTAATTTCATTGTCTTTCCTTAAAATTTTGATGGAATTGTATGGATAAATAGATAAATAATTAATAAAATAGTAAATTTAGCCGCAAACGGCGTAAATTTCACCGCTTACGACGTTTTATTCGGCGGCTGCGTCTAAAGAAATTTAGCGGCTTTAGAGTTTTATCTTTGCACTTTCAAAAGCCGCGACGCACTATGCCGCTAGGCGCTTTTGCGTGCGCGAGGCTTTCTTTTTGCCGGCGCGCTTTTTGCGGACACGCTTTTGCCGTCCGGCAGATTTTCCAAAGCTAAATTTGCTACGGATCTCTTTCTGCCCCTGCTCTTTGCTTTTCTATTTTGCAAAAACTCGCTGTACGGCGAGCCGTAAAGGCTAGCGTGCCAGATCGCGCTTGCCAGCATCACTGCACCCGAAACTTTATGCAGCTGCGACATGCGCGAGTTCATATTCAGCGCGGTTAGAGCCGTGATACCCATACTCACTCCCAGCGTCACTTTAGCCGCTTTGCGCTGAAAATTTAGATCCAAAATTTTATCTTCAATGCTCAAATTTTACCCCTTTGATAGAATTCAGTAGTAGTCCTATCGTCGTGCCATTATGCAGCAGCGCCGTAGCTACGGGACTTAGCGTGCCGAAGGTCGCCAAAAATAAAATGATCGAATTTATCCCCACGGTGGCGTTGAAATTTCGATTTACGAGCCGCAGCGTGTCGTTAGCTAGTGCCTTTACCTGCGCGACGCCCTCGATATCGTTTTTTAAAAGCCCGATCTGCGCGGAAGCCTTGGCGATCTCGGCGCCGTTTAGCATGCTGATGCCGATATCCGCCTTCATCAGGCTCGGCGCATCGTTTATGCCGTCGCCCACGAAGACCACCTTCCGCCCCTCGGCTTTTAATTGCTCTAAAATTTCAGTCTTTTGCGTAGGCAGCAGCTCGCCATAATAGCGATCTACGCCGAGCTTTTTGGCTACGGCACGGGCTTTTGATTTTACGTCGCCGCTTAGCATGACGATCTGCTCTGCACCCAGCTCGCGGAGTCTAGCGATGACGGCGCGAGCGTTTGCGCGCACCTCGTCTCTAAGCCCTATGAGCCCCAAAAGTCTGCCGTCAAATGCGATGTAAAGCAGCGCGAGCCCCTTTTGCATTGCAAGATCGATGGTCTGCTCATGCGCCGCAAACGAGATCATCTCATCATCCTCCAGGAAGTGGCGCGAGCCGATGATGAGCTTTTTGCCCTCGATGCTTGTTTTGACGCCGTGAGCGACGACGAATTCCACCTCGTCGTGGTGTTTGTGGATAAAGCCGTGTTTTTTAGCCGCATCCACGATTGCCTCGGCTACGGGGTGAAAGTAATGCTCCTCGGCGCTCGCGGTTAAATTTAAAATATCGTTTTTGCTGAAGCGCTCGTCAAACGATATGATCTCGGCGACCTCCAGGTTGCCGTACGTAAGCGTGCCCGTCTTATCGAATACGAAGGTGTCGGCGCTCGCAAGCGACTCAAGAGCCTTGGCGCCTTTGATCAAAATCCCGTTCTTACCCGCCTTTGAAATGCTTGACTTAAAAGCAACCGGCGTAGGCAGCTTAAGCGCGCACGAGTAGTCCGCCTGCAGCACTGAAGCTACGGTCATGAAATTTCGATTTATCAGATAGGATACGCCCGCGAGCCCGAAGGTCACCGGCACGAGCTTGTCAGCTAGGTGGGTCGTATGCATACCGATGCTGGAGCGCTCGTTAAGAGATGCCGTGATGTAGTGCTTTATGCGCTGCGTGGAGGTGTTTTCACCGACGTTTTCCGCCCAGATACGGATCCTGCCCTCCTCCACGATAGTGCCGCTTAACACGCTATCGCCGCGAGATTTTTTCACCGCGACCGATTCGCCCGTCATATTGGCTTGATTTATCATCGCTTCGCCGCTTACGACGTGTCCGTCCACGGCTATGACGTCGCCTGCGCCCACGACCACGATGTCGCCTACCTTTAGCTTAGAAGTTGCGATTTTGACTTCGGTCTTTTTGCCGTTTTGATCTATCTCGACCCACGCCTCGGCGATGTCCGGGCGGGCGAGCTCGCGGATCAGATCGTCGCTTTTATAAACGGTGCTTTCTTCCATGTATTCGCCAAGAGCAAGCATAGTGTTGGTGCTATTTGCAGCAAATACATCGCCGCGCGCGAGCGAAATCCCAACAGCAGCAGCCTCTAAGCCCTTTGAAGTAAGCCCGTGACGAAAGCTTTCTTTAATCCCCACTTTTAAGATAGGCACGCACGCTACGATGCTAAATGCGCGCGCTAAAGGCGAAGTGCGAAAGATTAAATTTCCGCCCAACGCAAGAAGCGCTAAGATAAATTCGTTTTTGCTCGGTAAATTTTTATGGCTAGCGGGGATAATTGATTTTAACTCGCTTAAATTTAAAGCCGCAAGCTGCTTTAGAATTCCTGCCTTATTCGCACCAGCGTCAAGCCTAAGGATCAAAGAGCCGATTTTAGCGTTAAATCTAGCTTCCGTTACGCCTTCAAGCCTCGCAGCTGCTTTTTGTAGTGCGCTCGTATCAAGCCCTTTAAAGCCCGCGACCTTTATGCGTAGTCTAGTTTTAGTCTCATGTAAAATTTTAAAATTTTGCATCTACTACTCTTGCATCTCTGCCTTGGCGTCTTCGAATCGCTCCTTCATCTCTTCAACGCCCATCTGAAACATCTCGGTGCCCTTTGCGATGAGCTTAAAAAGCTTCTTTTGCGCGTTTTCGTCGGTGAGAAAATAGGTCGCTACAGCACCTAAGACGATGCCTGTGATAAATGAGTTGCTACCAAATAAGCCGTTCGCGTTTTGCCTGCCACCCAAGGAATTAAAAATTCCACCGAAAGCGGAATTCTGCGAGCTTTGAGTAGAATTTACGTCGCTTGAGCTTTGAGCGGCGGAATCTTTACTATCCGAGTTATTGCTGGAAGCAGAGCTATTAAAAGGTGCAGAATTTACCCGCTCGTTTATCCATTTAGCCCAACCGCCGAGCTTTTCGTCACCGGCAAAGCTACCCGCAGAGCCGCCAGCATATTTGTTGTCACCAAAATCGTAATCGTCTAGAATTTCTTTCAAATCTTTTTTTGTGATATAGGGATTACTCATTGCCTACCTTAAGAATAAAATTTCTACCCGCAATGAGCGCACCTACGCATACTGCGACGCCTGCCGCTGCGCGTAGATACTCGCCTTGTACGAGCTTATTTGCGCTGTAAATCGCGCCGCCGCCGATGATACCGCCGCTTAACGCTATATCTAGCGCATCGCGAATCGCTTTAGATTTGCTCTTGCCTTCTTTGGCTTTAACGAGCTCTACGGCGCAACCGCCGATCGCCCCCGCTATAGCGCCGCTTAAAACGTGATCCAGCGGCGAACGCTGTGTCGTAAGTGATCTATTCATTTAGGCCTCTATTTTTCTGATTTATCGTCTGCGGACGTAAATTTAGCCGAAGAATTATCATCCATTTTTACGATCTGCGGGATATTAAGCGGAGTAGTAGATGCTGCGGATGTCTCACCTACCGGTGTTGCGCCAGTCTTAGCGCTCGCGGTGGATTTTTTAGTTCTTTTAAATCCAGGTTTTGGTCCCGGTTTTTTTCTAGTTTTTTTTGCAGTGCTAGTTTCAGTGCTGGCGCTACTTGTCGCAGCTTTTTTGCTACCAGACTTTCTTTTATTTTTTACCGCCTCGGCGACATCGTCTAAGCCCTCTTTGGCTTCCGCAAAAATTTCTTTTGATTTTTTGCTTAATTTTTCCGCTCCGCCTTTGACGCTATTTTTCAGCTCCTCGACGCTTTTACTGCTCACGATTTTATTCGCACCTTCTTTGATTTTATCTCGATTGTTATAAGCGTAAACCGCCGCGCAACCAAGCGCAAAACCTGCTAGAAATGGGATCGGCATTTCATTCTCCTTGTGTTAAGATTATAAAGTCATTTTATCAACTTTACATAGATTTTGATATTATAGCGACTTTTTTAGATTTTTGCAATCCTAATTTAATTTTTCTGCAAAATTCCTTTAACTAAATTGGAAAATGCGCTATTTAAGATATTTTGCAAATCGTATTTTTGAAATATCCGCTCTAATCCCTGCGGATTTTTTAAAATTTCATTTAATAAATCAGCGAAATTCAAAGAATTTAAATCAGCTTCGTATTTATAATTTAATTCCTTTAAAATCGGCAAAATTTCATTATACGAAACCGCCTGCGCCTTATACAGCAGCTCTTTAAATTGCGCGTTCTTGCACGAATTAATTAGATCGTCATAAAACATCATAGAGCTTTTTTCTATCAAAAGTGCCGAAGCCAAAAACTCATTCATACCTTTTGCAACCAGTGCCTCACTGCTATTTTCAGGAGGCGTAGCACCAAGCCCACAAGAATTTGCAAAATCTAGCACCCGCTCAAGTAATTCGGCTCGTAAAGATAGAATTTCTCCTAACTTTTTATCTTGAAATTTAACTGCACCCAGCGAATAAAACTGCAAAATTTGCGCCTCTTTTTCAAGCAAAAGAGCGATATCTGCAATTTGTGCCTCATTTAAATTCCGAGATTTATTAAAAATTTTGCGCGATTTTTTAGTACTACGTAATGCTTCTTCGCTCAAGAAATCGCCTCTATATTGGAATTTACAAGCGCTACTAGCTCAGGCGAACTGATGCCGCTTAAAAACTGCTCCCAAAGGTGCATCGGAAAAATATTTTCGTCGTAATGAATCGTCAGCGAGCCGATTAGAGAGTTAAATTTATACTCTTTTATCCCGCGAATTGCAGCTATTTTAGCTTTCAGACTCTCCTCGCTCACGCTATCTCGCAACTCCCTAATTTTGGGACTTACGCGGATACGGATACGACCTTTGCTGTGGCTGATTTTGCTAAAATATTTATGAAATTCCAAAATATCGTTGTGATTTATTTTCATATTTTTCCTTAAATTTGCACCTAAATAATATCATAAATCATTTAATTCCTGCTAAATTTTGCGAATTATTTGCGTTTAGGGCGGAATATTTTTATCTTATTTTCATCCGCTGTTATGTAATTTCCTCCCATTAGATCAATGCAATACGGCACGGCAGGAAATACCGGCAGAAGGCACTCTTTAATCGCTTTTGGATTACCCGGTAAGTTTATAATCAGAGATTTTTTGCGGATCGACGCTATCTGACGCGATAAAATTGCCGTAGGCACGATCTTTTGGCTTTCTGCACGCATCAGCTCACCAAAGCCCGGCATTAATTTTTCACTTACTGCTTCGGTCGCTTCAGGCGTTACATCGCGTGGAGCAGGACCCGTACCGCCCGTAGTTAGCACCAAATCACAACCCGCTTCATCGCAAAGATAAATCAGCTTATCTTTGATCAGCTCTAGCTCATCGGGGACAATTTCATAAAAATACTCTTTCTCGCAAGTTAGCCAATCATCCATCACGGCAATTATCTCTTTGCCTCCTAAATCCTCGTAAACGCCACCGCTGGCGCGATCACTTATCGTTAAAACACCTATTTTTACCATTTTCCTCTCCTTTATTAGAATTTTAAATTTTAAAATTTAATCGAAATTTAGTGTGCCATCTTGCGGCTTTTCTTCAGAGCTTTCGCTATCTTTTTCCAGCTTTTGCAAATCTTGCTCTTGCGCGGAGACGCCCTCTTGCTCCACACCATCAGATTCGCAGATCTTTTGAACATCCTCGAAAGTGATGAACTCATAGACGAAAATTTGCTTTGAAATTTGATTTAGCTTATCCTGCATCGTGCGGATTATCTCGCTTACCTCGTCGTAGCAATCTTGTAAAATTTTATTCACGCTCTGCGCGCTAGGAGTGAAACTATCGCCCATCGCGAGCTCAAAAACCATCTTTTGCGCCAGCGCGATAGCCTGCTTTACGTCGCTAGCGGAATTTGAAAAAGCGTCGTTTTTATGGATCTGTAGCGCTGCCATGCCGCTTAAAAGCACTTTGATTTGATTTAAAATTTGCGTTTTGGATTCGATCTCGAAATCCTCGTTTAAAAATTTATCGTTTAAAAGCTCAATTTTTTCGAAATCAAACGAATACCAATACGCGCTAAGCGCCTTTGCGCCCTGATAGAACGCCTGGATCTCTTTTTCGTATTCGGTGAGAATTCTACTTTTTTGCACGCCGTAAAAGACCCTCATCCGCACATTTTCAAAATCGCTAAGCTCTATCGTATCGCCGCCGCGCTTAAGAGCGTTGATAGCGGCTTCATTTACCAGCGTCGCTACCCCTGCGCCGCTAAAGCCCACGCAGAGGCGGCTTACTTTGTTGATATTCGCGCTGCATCTTTTGCCCTCGAGGTAAATTTTTAAAATTTCGATGCGGTCTTTGTAGTTCGGAAGCCCGATAAAAACGCGCCTATCAAAGCGCCCCGAGCGCAGCAGCGCATCGTCGATCATATTTATTTTGTTGGTCGCGCCGATTACCATCACGCCGCTATTTTCCTCAAATCCGTCCATCTCGGTCAGCAGCTGATTTAGCGTCGCTTCCCGCTCGTCGTTGCGCCCTATACCGCGCTTGCCGCCGACCGCGTCGATCTCGTCGATAAAAATAATCGCAGGCGCACAGGATTTGGCTTTCGCAAATAGCTCGCGAACCCGCCTGGCACCGACGCCCACAAATACCTCGGCGAAACTTGCGCCGCTTTGGTAAAAAAACGGCACGTCCGCCTCGCCCGCTACGGCTTTTGCGATAAGGGTCTTGCCGACGCCGGGCTCGCCGATCATTAAAATTCCTTTCGGCAGCTTTATGCCGAAATTTCGGTATTTTGCGGGATTTTTTAAAAAATCCACGATCTCTATGAGTTCGTCCTTTACCTCGCTGATGCCCGCGACGTCGCTAAATCTCACGTCGCTAACGCTTGGCGAAAGATCGCCGAGCTCCGCATTTGCGCCGCCTTGACGCGCAGCGCCTACGCCGTCCAGCCTGCGGCGACGCGCCAAAACGGTTTCAAAATAATACACGAAGAGAAAAAATGCGAACGTAAAAATTACTAAAATCGCGCTGATACCGCCGCTTCCGCTATCCTCTTCCTTTGTAATCAAAGCGTGGTTGGAGAGCTCTTTTAAATTAACGATATCGGTTAAAATTTTATAGCGTTTGCCGTCGTAAATGAAGCTTAGCGTGCCGTCCTCGATATGCGCGCGCTTGATCTGATCTTTTCGTACCAGCTCGCTAAATTCGCGCTCGGTGATGTATCGCGAATCGTCTTTAAAATAAACGATCGAGAGCAAAACGATAAGCAGCACTAAAAAAATCAGAATTATATTTAGCTTGCTTTTTTTGATTTTATGCAAAATTTCCATCAAATTTAACCTCATAATCTCTTATCTCCATCCATTTTTTCGACAAATCCTCATCGCTTTTGATCCAAATTTTATCATAAAATTGATCATATCCTTCATAAAACTCTCCATTTTTCCGCTCGATCAGCACATTTAGCGGCACCTTGTGCGAAAGACGAAATTTATAATTATTCAGCGCCGTTATGTTCTGCAACATCTTTAGCCGCGCCTTCGCCGTTTTGCCGTCTATGCGGCCTTTTAGCGACGCCGAAGCGGTCCCTTGCCGCGGCGAAAAGATGAAAGCGTGCAGATGCGTGAGCGGAAATTTTTTGAAATTTTCTACCGCTTCGAGCCAAAGCTCTTCGCTCTCGCCCGGATGCGCGACGATAAAGTCCGTCCCCAGCGCAAACCCTCGCTCCGCAAGCTCGCAAAAAAGCTCCAAATCCCTTAGCGCAGAATTTCGGCGACGCATTATGCTAAGCATCTTTTGCGAAGTGTGCTGAAGCGCGATGTGCAGATGCCGCTCCAGCCACGGCTCGGATAAAATTTCGCGAAAGCTCGCATCTATCTGCGAGGGCTCGATGCTGCCTAAGCGGATACGGCGAATTCCGCGGATTGCGCCCAG
>NZ_CALIIS010000152.1 GCF_938017705.1 uncultured Campylobacter sp. | reverse complement strand
GTAGAATTCCATCCCATTGGGAATTGAAACCCATCAGTGGTGCCACGCGCACAAGCACGAGAGTGTAGAATTCCATCCCGTTGGGAACTGAAACTGATTTGCTTTGCTTTTTCGACCTTTTCGGTTTGGTAGAATTCCATCTCGTTGGGAATTGAAACGCTCAACGCGGGCTAGGTGTGGGTCACCTTGGTTTTGATGAAGGAATATTAGCATAGACTATATTAAAGATAGCTTAAATTAATAGGAATAGCTAATATTTTTAGTAGTATAATTCCTAAACAAAAAAATAAGGAGGCAGACATGGAATTTGCGGAATTCAAAAATAAAATACGAGATATCGCTACAAAAATAGAAAGCACTAAAAATAATGTTTGCACGGAAGAGGCTACAAAAAACGCTTTTATTATGCCGTTTATTAGGGCTTTGGGGTATGATGTTTTTGACCCAAACGAGGTGGTACCGGAGTTTACGGCGGATGTGGGGATTAAGCAAGGCGAAAAGATAGACTACGCTATTTTTAAAGACGGCGAGCCGATAATCCTTATAGAATGCAAAAAAGCAGGCGTTGATCTTAATGCAGGCAATGAGTCTCAACTCTTTAGATATTTTACCGCCACTCCAGCAAAATTTGCAATACTCACAAACGGCATAACATATAAATTTTTTACAGACTTAGACGATAAAAACAAAATGGATACGACGCCATTTTTAAGTTTTAATATCCTAAAAATAAAAGACAGCCATCTTTCCGAGCTATTAAAATTTCAAAAAGAAAGCTTTAATTTTGATGAAATCCTTAGCACTGCGAACACTTTAAAATACTCAAATGAATTTAGAAGCGTGATAGCGGACGAAATGAAAGAGCCTAGTAAAGAATTTATCAAATTTTTTATTAAAAAAGTATATACCGGAGTTGTTACGGAAAGGATAATTGATCAATTCTCGGGGCTTATAAAAGACCTGTTGTCTCAATACATTAACGAAAACGTCAATGAAAGACTAGAAGCAGCACTAAACAAAGAGACAAAACCAAACACGGATGTAAGCGATGAGATAAAGATGCCTAAAATTATAACCACGGACGAGGAAATAGAGGCTTTCCATATCATTCGTGCTATTTTATGCCAATCCATTCAGCTAGATAGAGTATATTACCGAGACGCCCAATCATACTTTGCAATACTATTTGACGATAACAATCGAAAGACCTTATGCAGGCTCTACCTTTCAGAAAATAAAAAATATATCGGGATTATGGATAAAAACAAGAATGAGGATAGAATTCTTATAAATAGCATAGACGACATATACAAGCACTCACAAAAAATCATTGAAATAGCAAATTTTTATAGTAAGGAGTAGAAAAATGAAAAAAGTTTCATTTGCGTTGACCGCAGCGGTTGCGGCCTTTATGTTTGCAGGGTGCTCTGCTAAAGGGCCAAGCTTCAAAGAATTTAAGCAGGCAGAACAAGGCAAGGCTCTATTGTATGTTTACCGAGAGGGCGGATTTGGCGGTAGCGCCATCTCTTATGATATTCACGTAGACAGCAAAGACAAAAACGCCACTATCGGCACGCTTCGCCCTAAAGGATATTTAGAAACAACGCTAGACGCAAATAGGAATTATGAAATTTGGGCTAAAACCGAAGCCAAAAGCTCTTTAAATTTGCAAACTAAACCTAATGAAGTATATTGTGTAAAAGGCAGCGTAGGGATAGGCTTTTTTGTAGGACATCCAAAACTGGAATTCGTAAATACGGCGACCTGCAAAAGCGAGATCGCGCAAACAAACCTATCAATTGGCGACGAGCCGAAAAACAAATAAACTATTTCATACCCTCGGCGGACAAAAGTCCGCCGCTTTCTAACCAAACACACCAAAACCAACCCAAATTCAAATTTTAGCTATCATTCGCTTAAAGGCAGTGCCTAATTTCCTAATGGGAGTGTAG
>NZ_CALIIS010000151.1 GCF_938017705.1 uncultured Campylobacter sp. | reverse complement strand
GAGATGAGAAGTTATTTAAAGCGCAAATTCTACGCGGCGGATAATTATAGCGAAATCACGGTTGCTCCGCTTGGACGCAGCAGCGAATTTAGCGAGATTTTTCACGTATTTTTGGGCTCTAAAGAGAAGCACTTCGACCTTTACGTCTATACTAAGGAGGACGGAATATACGCCGTGCGAGTTTTGGCGCAAACCGCCATTATTGAGGCTATCGTAAGCGAATATGAAAAATTTAACGAGGCGCAAAAACGTGAGTTTGAGCAAAGAACCGATGCGGATATCATAAATTTAAAGCTAATCTTAGCGCCCGATAAAGAACTTATGGAGTTCGGTAAGCAAAACCTAGCGGCATTTGAAAAAATTTACGAGCTTTACGCAGGCGGCGAGTCCGAGCGCGCTAAAGCAGAGATCAAAAGCTTGCATCTCTCTCACGCCGAGACGAGCGGCAAAAGATTTATGCTGCTTATCGGCGGGATCACCGATAACTCCGTGGGCTTTTTGCGGGTGCAAGACGAGGCAGACCTGCCGCAAATGAGCCCTAGCGAGTTTATAATGATAGAAAAAATTGCGCCGAATTGGTATCTTTTTAAAACCACATAAAAAAACCCTGCCACAAGCGGGTTTAAGGCTTCGCGGCGATCTAAATTTAAAAGCGTTACCCACGCCTTAACCATACCACCGATCAAAAAAATCGCGCGAATTTTAAATTTAAGAAGACGATCTGTAAATTCTGCACGCCGTAAATTTTTAAAGAATTTTAAAATTTTTTGAAGTCTAAATTTAAACAAAGCGTCGCCAAAGCGCGTCGCGCTAAATTTAGAATCAAAAGGCGAGATAGTACAGCCTTAAACGCCACTCGGCTTAGACTTAAACTGCGCAAAGTCCACTCCCGTCGCGTCCAAAACCGCCCGCGAATAAAAATAGAGACTGTAAAATAGCTCATCGTCGTAAAAGTACTCCTCCCAGCGCTCCTCGTCATTCTCATCGCTCTGCGGCCACAGATATTTTTCCGCAAGCATATCCTAAAAGTTCGCCAGCGGCGCTGCGTGCGAGATCTTATCGGCGTCATCGTAAATCTCAAGCATAAACGCAAAAAATCCGCCGAGCCGAGCCGCGATAAAGCCTGCCGCATCATTTTGCCGGCTTTTATTCACATTTCCATCCGCCGCGTTCTGATTATTTTTATTCGCGTTTTGGCCCGCCGCAGCGCGTGCTTGCATAAAGATGTGCGCCAAAAACAGCAGCGCAAAAGGGGTTGCGTGCCAAAACGAGCTTTGATGCTCTATCTCGTTAAAAATCTTGCTAAGCGCGTCCTGGAGGGCTTTTGCATCAAATTCCTCCCGCTCGCTCGTATCTGAGCTCTTATCCGCCGAGCCCGTTTTAAATTTACTCGCCTCACTCGCTTTAAATTTTATCGCCGCGCTATCTGCACTTTTAAATTCCGCCTCACCGCACTTCGCCGTACCCGTTTTAAGCTCTGTCTCTCCGCTCGCTTTAAATTTCGCCGCCTCGTTATCCGCCATTTTAAATTTAGACTCACTCTTTTGCGCTAAATTTACGAAATTTTGCGCCGCGCCGCGGCTTGCTGCATCTGTAGAATTTTGCCCGCAGCCAGGATGATTTTTTAATTTTGCCCTGCGCCGGGCTCGCTTTTTAAATTTTGCTCGCCGCCCGAACCCCGCGCCGCATCACAAGCCTCGATTGCCAGCGCGAGTTTTTTAAAAATTTCGGGGAATTCGCTCGCCCTGCCGTAAGCGGTCGTGAGCCTACTCCACGGCACATCCTGCGCTTTTAAATTTGCGATATACTTCAAATTTTGCTCATTCATCCACGCTCCTTGCGAATATTTTTAAAATTTAAACCCCGCGAGCCGCTAAAATTTGCGCTCTCGCGTCAAATTTAAGCTCTTCGCCGCACGTAAATTTAAACCGAGCTCTTGGCCTTGATCTTTGCCAGCCACTCATCCAGCGTCTTTTCAAAGCAGGTCTTTTTGCTTTCATAAAATTTCAGCGCAAAATTATTAAATTTTACACAAAATACCGCGCGCCTAATTTCAATAATCTAGCCAGGTACAAATTCTACCTCGTAAGCTCCCTGCTATGCTCGATTAGATCCTCGATCTGCTCGCGCGGCACCGTATCAAGGCAGACGCTGATCCAGTGCTTTTTATTCATATGATAGGCGGGAAAGATTCCTTTTTCATCACGCAAAATCGCCGCCAAATCGGGCGAAACTTTTAAATTTATCACATCGCTTGAGCCAGGAAGT
>NZ_CALIIS010000150.1 GCF_938017705.1 uncultured Campylobacter sp. | reverse complement strand
GCGTAGCAAAGATAGAATTTAGCGCTAAATTTAAAACCGTAATGCGACATTCAAGCAGGGAGATAAAATGAACGATACGAAACCGAGCGAGCCGCTGCTAGTCGTAAACAGGGCGAGGCGTTTTTACGGACCTTTTTATGCGGTAGTTAAAATTTTGCAATTTTATATCGCCATTGTTTTTATAATGCTTGATAAACCTTATGCGCCTATCGTAGGCTGGATAACGCTAATCGGTCTTTTTTATACGACGGTTATTCCGAATTGCTTTAAATTTATTGCGTGCTACGATGATAAAGTGATAGTAAGATATATCTTTTGGCAAAGAATTCTAAAATATGATGAGATTAAATATATTGCTACATTTACGTATCTGCCTGGAGGCGAAACACTTTGCCTAAAACTAAAATTTAATTTGGCAAATATCGTATTTAATCTAAGCTCGATTATTTTGCCTTTAAGCTATATAACAAAAGAGGATTTTGAAAAATTAAAAATTTTAATGAGTGATAAAAATATTGAATATAGGGATTTTATCTGAGGAGCGAAAATGGGTTGCTATCGTAGTTATCAAACTATAAAAACAGGCGGATTTTTTAATTTCGCCATGAAATTTCTTGTTGCAATATTTTTTGCGATTGTTCTATTCGGCTGCGACGGTAATGAATGCCGCAACGAATACAATAATAAGGCGTTTTCTATTATAACTGATAATTTAAAGGATAAGGAAAATAGAGATTGGACGTGCGGGTCTATTGACAACCATGAATACTTCATAAATTTTTACAGACCTAGCAACGATGATTTAGAAACTTTATTAAAGAATGTAGCAGAAGCGGCGCAAATTCCAAATGTCAAAATTACTATATCGGTTTATGAGAGATATTGGAAATGGGGCAGTAAAACTCCGCCACCATTTAGCAAGAATATATTAACCGTAAAATTAGACACAAAATCAAATTAAGGAAAATGAAATGCTGAAATTTACAAAGTGTTTCTTTTTGATAGTCGCCGCATTTATATTATTCGGCTGCGACGGTAGAGAATGTCGGAATCAGTATAACGACAAAGCAGAAGAAATAATATTTGAAGGAATAAGAGATTTAAATCATCTAGGCGGTTCAATGTTAAAATCACGATAAATGTTTATAAAGGCATAAGGTTGGCAAATAAAAATTTGCCGTCAAGTGATGAGCCTATATTAATCTTAAAATTAAATACGCAATCAAGTCAATCAGAATAAAATTTCGGGCGGCGCAAACCGCCCGAAACGTAGCCCGAGATACCGCTCTAAGCCTTACTGCTCGTAAAAGCCGCTCGGTTTGGAGATCGTGTCGATGTAGATGTTTTTGGTCTGGGTGTAGTGATCCAGGATCATCTTGTGCGTCTCGCGACCGATGCCCGATTCTTTGTAGCCGCCAAACGGCGCGCCGGCGTGGATCTGGTTGTAGGTATTGACCCACACGCGACCCGTCTCAAGCAGGCGTGCGACCGTGAGCGCTTTTGCGATATCGCGCGTAAATACAGCGCCGCCTAGTCCGTAAAGGCTGTCGTTCGCCATGCGGACGAGCTCGTCTTGATCTTTAAATTTAATCACGACGCCCACAGGACCGAAGATCTCCTCTTGCGCCACGCGCATGTCGTTGCGCACGTCCACGAGTAGCGTAGGCTCGACGAAAGCCTCTCCCGCGCTATGTCGCTTGCCGCCCACGGCGATCTTAGCGCCCTCCTCTACGCCGATTTTTACATACTCTAAAATTTTATCGGCTTGCTTTTTGTTGATCTGGCATCCCATCTGGGTGTTCGGATCGAGCGGATCGCCCACTTTGATACGCTTAAATTTCTCCACGAGCGCCGGTACGAATTTATCGTAGATGCCCTCCTGCACGAAAATTCTACTTCCCGCGCAGCAGACCTGGCCTTGGTTGAAAAGAATTCCCAGCTGCACGCCGTCGATCGCAACGTCGAAGTCGCAATCATCAAAGATGATATTCGCACTCTTGCCGCCAAGCTCAAGCGTAGCGGGGATGATCTTTTGCGCCGCGGCTAGCGCGATGCCTCTGCCGACCTCGGTCGAGCCCGTGAATGCGAGCTTATCGAGCCCTTTGTGTGTGCGGACGAACTCGCCTGCTTTGCTTCCCTTGCCGGTTACGACGTTGATGACGCCTTTTGGAAGCAGCGGCGCGATCAAGCGGATGAACTCCAAAATGCTAAGGCTGGTCTCGGAGCTTGGCTTAAATACGCACGTATCGCCCGCGGCAAGTAACGGAGCGAGCTTCCACGCGCCCATCAAAAACGGGAAATTCCAAGGCACGATCTGTCCTACTACGCCGATCGGCTCGCGCAAGACGACGGATAGATAGCGCTCTTTTAGCATATTCGCGCTGCCCTCTTCGCCCAAGATCACGCCCGCAAAATAGCGGAAATGTTCGATCGACCACGCTACGTCGACCGCGCGCGTCTCGCGGATCAGCTTGCCGTTGTCGATAGTCTCTACGGTGGCGATGAACTCGGCGTTTTGCTCCAGGACGTCGGCGATCTTATTTAGCAGCGCGCTGCGCTCATAAACGCTGGTGCGGCGGAAGCTCGCAAACGCCTTGCGAGCTGCGGCGACCGCTTTATCGACGTCCGCCTTGCTAGCATCTGCGATCTTTGAAATTTTCTCGCCGGTAGCGGGATTAAAAACGTCTAGGCTCGCGCCGCCTTCGGCACCCACAAACTCGCCGTCGATGAAAAGCTTATAGCTTGGTTGGATTGTAGCCATGCTTACTCCTTTATGAAATATGACATTCGCTATTATATATCCGCGGCGGTTAATGCGGCATAAATTTCGGAGCGAAAATCGGTCAAAATTTCGTAGTGTGTAAATTTAAGAAGTAACGCGGCGCGAGCGAAATTTTAAAATTTGATCTGCATGCGCGACAGCGGAGGGTTTGAGGAGTTTTGAAGCGGCGTTAAATTTAAGCCCTCGCGAGCGGCGAAATTTCAAAAGGTAACGTTTATGAAACGAGAGCGGAAATTTGGCTACGATAAAATTTCAGAATTCGGCTTTGCTAAATTTTAAAATCCGGTTGCGTTGAAATTTTAAAATTTTATAGAATAAATTTCAAAATTTAGCTCCGCCGGAATTTTGAATTAGGCTTCGTTAAAATTTTAAAATTTTGCGAGGTAAAATTTCTAAAAGGTTTTGCGGAATAAACTTCTAAAACCATCTTTTGCGGAGCGAGCGGTTTAAATTTACGGGGCACAGCGGACGGA
>NZ_CALIIS010000149.1 GCF_938017705.1 uncultured Campylobacter sp. | reverse complement strand
AATTTTTTGCAAAATTCCGTGCCGCAAAATGCACTTAAAATTTTAAATTTGCTATTGCGCGGAATTTTCTTAGCGTAAATTCTAAGCCTTGAAATTTTGCTCTTGTTCGACAGCATAAAATTTTAAAATTAAATTCTGCAACTGCCATGCCTTAAAATTTTATTTGCAAAACATACTTTTTAAATTTTAAAATTTTAAATCTAAACCCGCAAAATTCCGTATTTTGCGTTTTTGAAATTCTATTTAGTAAAATTTTATCTCGCGGATCTCTCGCTCTATAAATTTCCGCGCTAAATGAAATTTTACTCCGCATAGTTTGCGCTTCGTAAAATTCTAGCTCGCAAAATTTCGCTTAAAATTCCGCGAGCTAGCCCTTATTTTCGAATAGTTCCGCGTGTTTGCTACGCAAAAACTCGACCACGGCGATCACCTCGTCCGCGCCGCTAGCGTCAGAGTTCGCAAGCACCGTGTCGATATTTTCGATGTAGAGCTGCGCCGCATCGGCGAGCCGCTCGCGCTTCACGCCCGCATAAAGCAGCATCGCGTCAAGCAGGATGTTGATCTCGTAGATGAGGTCCTGCTCGGCGATTTTTTCGTCATTATTTTTCATCTTCTTCCTTTGAAATTTGAGTTTTTTTCTCGATTAGATCCACGATTTGCGCCTTTACGGCTTCGTACGAGCTCGCGTCCTTAAAGCCCGCAAACATCCCGCCGCTCGCATTTACGTGTCCGCCGCCGCCGAGGAGCAGCTTTGCCATTTCGCTTACGTCGATCTTGCCGTCGGCGCGGAAGCTGAGTGTTTTCTTGCTCGTTACGTCGATGAAAAAATCGACATCAGGGTTTTGCGTCAAAAAGTCGTTGCCGATGACGCTTACGTTGCCGATATTGTAGGTCAAAATGCCCTTTTTATCGAGGTAGCTGATCTCAAAGCGCTGCTTTTGCGTGCTTAGGCGGGCGACTACGAAATGCGAGACGAGATTGCTTAGCGTATCGTCGCGCTCGCCTTTAAAAAATTCCTTCTTTATGCCGTGCAGCGCGCTATCTAGCGCTATGTGCGCATTCGGCTCGTCTTGAAATTTAAAAATTTTTTCTAACAGGAAAAAGATATAATCCCTGCTCTCCTGCTCAAACATGATCTTATTGATCTCTTTCGCGCCCGAGACCATGCCGAGGCAGACCTTGCCGAGCTCAAACTCGCTCTGCTCTTTCAGCCAGATATCCACGGCGTTTACGACGCGCACGAGCTTATCCAGCCGCGTCTCGCCGCCGAACATCGCGCTGAAAAAATCATACGTTATCTTCGTGGCGCAGCGCGACGAGTCCAGAAAATACCACGGGAATTTCTTCGCGCACTCAAGCCCGCTTTGATGATGATCCAAAAGGATCATGCGAGCGTTGCGACGTGCCAGCTCGCCGCTAAATTTCTCGCATTGCGCGGGCAGTAAATTTAGATCAGTGATTAAAACCAGGCTTTTCTCGTCTGCGTTTACGGCGAGTCGCTCGTCGATACGAGCGAGGATGAGATCAAATTTTTCGTTTATCTCCTTGCCATAGTTGGCATTGAAAAATTCCACGTCCGTCAAATAGTGCGCCGCGACGAACTGCGCGCCGTAGCCGTCCAGATCGGTGTGGCTGAGGTGATATATTTTCATTTGCGTTCTTTGCCGATGATGTCTGCTAGCGTGATCGTATCCATATACTCATCGACTTTCTCCTGAAGTTCGCCGAACATTAGATTGACGCGGCACAGCGTGCGACCGTTAGGGCAGGCGTCGATCCCCTCGGCGGTGCAATCAAACACCGTCGCCTTGCGTCTTTCGGCGCTTTTGATGATCTCGCTTAGCGTGATTTCATCCGCATTGCGCGCGAGCACAAAGCCGCCTTTTGCGCCTTTGAAGGAATTTAAAAGTCTCGCACGAGCTAAATTTTGTAAAATTTTAGCCAAAAAACTGCGCGAAATTCCAAGCTCGCTAGAGATCGAATCTACGTCCATAGACTCATTCTTGCCGGCGATGCAGATCATTGAAAGCAGGGCGTATTCGCTTGCTTTTGTAAAAAGCATTTATTCTCTCCTTTGGTGTCAAAGCGTGCATTTTACACAAAGAAAGCAAAAATTTAGGTTAATTAAGTATAATCGCTTCCTATTTTACCGATCAGGAGGTCATCATGGCTTTAGACACGGCTCAAAAGGCACAGATAGTTGCGAAATTCGCTAGAAGAGAGAAGGATACGGGCTCTGCGGAGGTGCAAATCGCGCTTCTTACCGAGAGGATCACGCTTCTTACCACTCATTTGCAAGCAAATCCGAAAGATTTTTCATCTCGCTTAGGACTGCTAAAGCTAGTAGGTCAGCGCAAAAGAATGATGAAATATCTTAAAAACAAAGACTACGCAGTTTACTCCAAGCTTGTTAGCGAGTTAAATTTAAGAGATAAATAAGCTCCTTTGCTCGCGGCGGCGTTTATTTTGCCCCGCGATTTATACACGGCGTCGGTCAAACGGCGGATGCTTTTTTTATGCCTGGAAT
>NZ_CALIIS010000148.1 GCF_938017705.1 uncultured Campylobacter sp. | reverse complement strand
ATATTCAACATTAAGAATTTTTCTTAAAAAACTATCAGGTAAATCATCTCTTATTTCAGACATATAATTATGTAGAATTCTGTATGAATTAAAAGACTTATCGCTCAACCAAAAACTTCTTTTTTCAAATTCGGTAAAGCCATGTATGTGGCGCCTAGAAATAATGTCATTATTATAGAAAATATCAAACTTTCTAGCAAATTTCTCTGACAGGCTTTTAAACATAAAATTTAAATTCTTAAAATGCTTCAAAATATTATATTCTTTATTTAATTTTTCATATATAGGATAACCGCCCATCTCATCACCACCCTCGCCGACGATCATAACTTTAAGACTATTGCTTTTACTAAGCTTTGATAGGAAATACAGCAATGCGGAATTTACATCCCCGGTAGGGCTATCTATTTGCTTAGTTATATATTCTTTCGCCAACACTTCAAAATCGTTGGCAGAAATAATGCTTTTAATAAATTTTACGCCAAGTTCTTTCGAAAATTTTTGCGCTATTTCTGATTCGTCATATACATCATCTGCGTCATAACTTATATTAATCGCATCTATCCGCCATCTTTACTTGAATAAAACAAATTTAAAGAGCTATCTATACCGCCGCTAAGCGCTATAGCTATATCGACGTCCGCTATATTTCTATATTTCATTGATTTTACAAGCAGATCTTCAGTTTTTTCGGTAGCCTGTAAAAAATTATCCGCATTGTCGACATTAATAAAATCTGCAATATTCCAATACTTTACTTTTTCTATTTTATTCTTTGTAATTTTTAAATAATGACCGCATTCTAATTTATAAATATTAGCAAAAAAAGTATCAGGAGCATTGGTAGTTAAAAATGTCAGATAATTATATATCGCCTCCTCATTAATACACTTCTCCACTATGCCTGCTTTAAAAAATGCATGAATTTCTGAAGAAAAATATAGAGCATTATTACTCATAGTAAAAAACAACGGCTTTTTACCCATCCTGTCTCTAATAAGAATAGTTTCCATTTTTACTTTATCGTATAAGGCAATAGCAAAAAAACCGTTAAAGTATTTTATACATTCTAACCCCCATTCTTTATAGGCATATAGAATAGTTTCGGTGTCAGAGTGATCCGTTTTAAAATTATATTTTGATTTTAATTTCTCTCTAATCTCTAAATGGTTATAAATTTCACCGTTAAAAATCAAAACTAAAGTATTTTCATCATCGGTCATCGGCTGATTAGCTGTAGTAGATAGATCTAGTATAGACAGTCTTCTGTGTCCAAATACAACATTCTCATCAGAGTAAAAACCTTCGCTGTCGGGCCCTCTATGTATTATTGCGCTTGACATATTTTTTATATCATCAATATCTTTCTGCATTATTCCTTTATAAGAGACCTTGCCGACTATTCCACACATTATTTTGATCCGAATTTACAATATAAAGCTTATTTCCGTCGTCTGTACCATGTCCCAAAGCTCTATCGGCCAGCTTTTGCCTTTTTTCAGAGTCTCAAATAACGCCTCGAGCTCTTCGGGCTGCCCCTTTTGGCTTACGCTCGTTGAAATTTCTTTCAGCCCCACTCCATATCCTTTTAGGCTTTTATAATCGTCCAAAACGATGCTCTTGCCGTCGAAGTGAACCTCCATAAATTCCTTGCTTAGCTCCTTGCTGCCGTTTGCGAAATACTCGATATTTGCCACCGAGCCGTCTTTGTATTTTAAGACGATGGATTTGTTATCCTCGGCGCTATATTTTTCATTACTCGGCGTGATAGCCTGCGAAAATACACTCTCTATCTCGCTTCCCGTTAGCGCCGTCATCAGATCTATTATGTGGCACGCTTCGCCCACCATTCTACCGCCGTTTTCATGCACCCAGTGATCCATCGGTATGTAGCCCGCGTTCATTCTATATCTAATTATCATAGGATTTATTCTAGCGTCCGTGTGCTTTTTTATCTCCTGCACGTAGGCGCTAAATCGCCTGTTAAATCCCACGAATAAAAGGGGCTTGTTGCCTCCCTCAGCGTAAAATTTCTTTATCTTTTCAAGCTCCTCTTTATTTGTCGCAAGCGGCTTTTCTACAAATACGTTTTTGCCCGCTTCAAGCGCCTTTAAAGTAAGCTCCGCATGGCTATCGTGCCTTGTGGAGATGATCACCAGATCAACGTTTTTATCGTTTAAAATATCGTCTAAATTTGAAGTAGCGTAGCTTGCTCCATATTGCTGCGCCACCGCCTTTGCTTTATGTCCGCTTCGGTTCATGATCGCGTAAATTTTATACTTATCTGTAAGCTTTGAGATATTAGGCAGGTGCATACCGGTGGCAAATCCGCCGACGCCGACGAATGCGACGTTTATCACATCCCTGTTTACTGGCGCGGAGCTTATAATGATTTTTTTATCGTGATTTAGATAGCTATCAAGCTCGGCTAAATTTGCCTCGCCGTAGTCAAGCAAAACCATGAGCGGCTTATTCTGCGAAGTCTGTAGCGACTCAAACGCCTCCGTTACCTGCTCGATAGGGTATTTTGCGTCTATGAGCTTATCCAGCTTTATCGAATTTTCATTTACCAGCCTTAGATACTCGCTCATATTTCGATTTTCAGTCCATCTTACGTAGCTAAACGGATAATCAAGCCCCTGCTCTTCGTAGCTCTTGTCGTAGCGACCGGGGCCATAGGATGTGGAGATGAGAAAATCAAGCTCCTTTTTATACATATCCTCTCTATTGATCTGCATGCCGGCTACGCCTACAAGTACTACTCTGCCCTTTTTCTTGCACATCTGAAAACTTTGCGATAGCGGCTCACTACTGCTCGTAGCAGCGGTAAATAGCACTCCGTCGGCGCCGTATCCGCCGCTCCAAGACGCAACGACGTCTAGCAAATCCTCTCTTGACGGATTTATAACGAGCTCGGCTCCGTATTCTTTAGCTATCTGCAAGCGCCTATCGTCAAAATCGCTGACAGCGACCCTCACGCCTGAAATTTTAAGCATCTGCACCGCAAGAAGCCCTAATATCCCAGCTCCCACGACTACGCAGGTCTCGCCCAGCCTTAGATCGATCCGCCTGACGCCCTGCATCGCTATGCCGCCGAGCGTCACGGTGCAAGCCCGTTCAAAGTCCATGTCCTGCGGCATTTTCATAACTAAATTTTTAGGCACGTCTACGTATTCTGCGTGGTTCGCAAGCCCCGCGCCGGCTGCGGCGACGCGCTCCCCGATCTCAAAATTTGAAACGCCCTCTCCGACCGCTATGACGACGCCGCTAAGCGAATAGCCGGTCGGACTTCCGCTATCAAGCTTGCCCTTTACCTTCGCATAGACGCTGGCTATGCCGTCGGATTTCACCATGTTCATGACTTTTTTTACGTTCTCCGGCTGCTCTAAAGCCCTTCTGATCAAGCTCTTTCCGCTATTTGATACGCCGCTTATCTCGGTGCCCGCCGATATGCAGCTATTTATTACTTTGATAAGAACGCATCCCTTTGAAACGCTTGGAGCCGGTATCTGCTCCGCCAAAACTTTGCCTTTTTTAACTATTGCTTGTATCATTTAAAAGCCTCTTTTCATTGATATAATTATCTATATAATAGATCGCAAAAATTACACTAAATGATATAAATCCTATTAGATAATTTATAGAAGGTATGACTAAAAATCCAAAAATCGAATTAAAGCCCAGTGCGCATAAGCACGGAATAAGAAATTCTTTTTTCTTTTTATTTAGTGAGGCACAAAAACAATAAAATCCGATATTTGAAAAAATCAAAAAATATAAAAGCATAACACCGAATTTTGCCCCAAAATTTTGTATCGCAATCATCTTATGTTCTTTAATAAATTTAAATGTTTCATTTTTTAATACCTCTTCATACTCTTTTGATAAATACCCAATACTAGGATCTATCGAATAAACCTTTTGCATAGCTACCTCGTCAAGATAATGCGGTATATATTCGTTATCCACATAACCTAAGCCTATATATACCGAATGCCAAAAAACGTGCTTATCATTTAAATTTGCATCCGCATTTAGCTCTATTAGTTTATTATTAATGCTATTTTCATATACCTTATAGGAAGTATAGCCGGCAAAAATACTTAATATTAAAAATGAAATATAGTAATATTTTATAGAGGATTTTAAATTAAAAAATAAATAAATCAGAACAAAAAGAACAGTCGGCACAAAAGAGTAAGAGCGTATAATATGCGATACCACTGAAAAACAAGCTAAGATAACCAACATAAAAAAAATATTTTTTTTGTTATTTTTATCAATCAAATATAAAAATAGCGGCACGAAAGACGACATAAAATAAA
>NZ_CALIIS010000147.1 GCF_938017705.1 uncultured Campylobacter sp. | reverse complement strand
TTGAGTTTAAATTTTTCGGACGAAAATTCCGTGCCAAAATTTTCTCAAAAACATAAATTTATTGAGAAGAATAAAATTTATTAAGTAAAATTTAATAGTAGCCGTGGTATCATTCCCCAAAAATTTTGATAGGGAATTAAAATGAGACAGTACGAAACTTACAGATGCGACAAATGCGGCGCGGAGGTCGAGGTGCAAAAAGTAGGCGGCGGCACGCTTAGCTGCTGCGGAGAGCCGATGAAATGCATCACCGAGGATCTGACGCAGGTAAATTTAATGAAGGCGTTCGCAGGCGAGTCGCAAGCGCGCAATAAATACGATCTTTACGGCGATTTGGCCAAAGAGGCTGGCTTTCACGCCATCGCGCGACATTTTTACGAGGCTGCCGAAAACGAAAAATGGCACGCCAGAGCTGAGCTAAAGGCGCATCATGCGGCCGCAGGTATTCCGCTTGATAAGATGGATAAAAATCTGCTTGATGCCGCCGCCGGCGAGCGCTACGAGCACGAGAGTATGTATCCTAGCTTCGCTAAAATCGCGACCGAAGAGGGCAAAAAAGAGGTAGCGCGCCTTTTTAACGCTATCGGCAAGGTCGAGCAGGAGCACGAGCGCGAATACAACGAGCTTCAAAAGATCCTGCTAGAGGAGGGCTTTTTCGAGAGTTTTGACGAGGAAGTTTGGGTGTGCGAGGTCTGCGGGCATGTTCATCGCGGCAAGAAAGCTCCTAGCGCCTGTCCGCTCTGCAAAGCTCCGCGCGAGTATTTCAAAAAACAAAGGCTTGTTTAATTTTGATGCTTGCGGCACGGCGTTTTTGCGATAGCTTTTGAAGCCGTCGCAAATCTCGTTTATTGTCGCGAGCCGATCGCTTAAATCTTGGCTTAAAATTTTGCGCGAGATTTCGTCTTTTTGCTCCTTTTTGCCGCGAATTCCGTGGCTAGACGAAATCTCGGGCTAAATTTATTTAGCCTAAACTCCTTTTCTTATCCCCCTAAGAAATGAAATCCTGCTCGCAAGAGCGGGATTTCTGTCGTAAAATAAATCTAAAATAATCATGCCGATGATTTTATCTCTTTAAATTTTTAGTAGAAATTTCTATATGATTTTTGCGCTATTTACGTAGCAAACTTCGCGCCGGTAAATTTCGTAGCAAACTTTGGTGGCAATCTTTTGCGTCTTTAAATTTTAAGGAGAATTCGGTGCGATAAGAATTTGGAAGTAAATCAAACTATAAAATTTTGAGAGTTTAAATTTTAAATTAGAAATTCCATCCTTGGAGAATTTGCAGATAAATTTTATATCCGCTACCTCTTAATATGCCGTTTATCTTTTGCTTATAAAATCCTCGGATGAAATCCCGTATCGTCAAAATTTAAATGAAATTTTGCA
>NZ_CALIIS010000146.1 GCF_938017705.1 uncultured Campylobacter sp. | reverse complement strand
AAATAGCAACAAATCGAAGCAAAGTGCAAAAATATAAATTAGTGCAATTATACCCACAGCAATTTTCAAATTTTTGCGCGGCAAAAGTGCTGCAAAAAACAATGAGGCAATAAAAAGAAAAACTGAAAAAATTGTGGCAAATTCCAAAAATCAACCTTAAATTTGGCAAAAATATAACGCGTAGTCTAACAAGAATAACTTTAAAATTTACTAACGCAGACGCAAAAATTGCTTTTAAAAGTAATAGCGGCACAAAATTCTATGCGAAAATTTTAAATTCCACCGCATAGAATTTTAGAATCGAAGCATGACTCGCCGTCACATGGAGAGACATGACGCCGAGCCGAGTGCCCGCGCTAGCCGACGCGCCTTTGAAAAATCCCCACGTAAAGCGCGAAAACAAAACCGATCGCGACCGCGTAAGGAGCGAACTCGGTGATGCCTTTAGCCGAGCTTGCGAGCAAGAAATTGTGCGCGACCGCAGCGCCCGCCGCCATGCCGATGACGAATATGCCCGAACTTAAATTTCCCGTACCGGCCTGCACCAGATGCTTGCCAGGGCAGCCCTCGCTTAGGCTGAAGCAAAGTCCTGCGAGCACCATACCCAAGAAATTCCAAACGAAATCGTTATGCGCGATAGGCTGGCCCTCAAAGCCGAGCTTGTATTGTCCAAACGCGATATTTGCGATGCTCGCAAACGCGATGACGCTTAGCACGCCCCAAAACATCGAGAAATCGCCGCGGAAAATTTTACCGAATGCGCCGACGCTGCAAAATTTGCTTCTGTGCATCAAGGCCCCCACGATAATGCCCGCAGCCAGCGAGATGCCTACTGCGGCGTGTTGCGCGCCGGGGCCTTTAGCGGAGATAAAAAGCGCGCCGCCCTCGCCCGTTTTGAGTCCGAAAACCAAAGCCGCAAGTAGCGCCGCGCCCAGTATCACGGGCAAAATTCCGATCGGGCCGCTAAGTCTTGCCTCTTTGCTCGCCTCATAGCCGCGCTTTTTAAGCAAAAACCCAATGAGTACGCCGCAGATTAGACCCGCTAGCCCGGCTAGCGCGGTCAAATCGCCGCCGCCTAGGCGCAAAAACGCGCGCCACGGACATCCCAAAAATACAAGGCAGCCGATCATCGCGAAAATCCCTAGGAAAAATTTCGCAAACGGCGAGCTGCCCGTAACAGGAGCGAACTCGCGCGTCCAAAGCACGCTTGCCAAAAAGCCGCCGAACACGAGCCCTATGATCTCCGGGCGGATGTATTGCACTGCGCTAGCTCGGTGAAAACCTAACGCGCCGGTGGTGTCGCGCAAAAAGCAAGCGACGCAAACGCCCATATTGCCCGGGTTTCCGAAATGCACTAGCGTAGCACCCAGCACGCCTAGCACGGCGCCTGCGATGATGTACCATTTAACGTTATTCATGAAAAAATCCTGAAATAATCTAGATCGACCGATCTCTTAGGCGCAATTTTATCCTTTGTAAAATAAAAAGTAAATAAATTCCGATCGAAATTTGCGAAAAGTTAAATTTTAAAATCGCGCGGGCGGCCACTAAATTTAGACGCAAACGAATCGCGGATATTTAAATTTAGACTCTTTGCTGCGATAGAAGTGCCGAATTAGCCGCTCGATTTCGGCGCAAACAAATCGCAATGAGAAGCCATGGCGTAGAGGCGGTCAGACGAAACACGATACAAACGGATACAGGTAGAGCCGAGGGGGGGGCGCAGAAGCGGCGCGATAAAGTACAAACAAGACGCAGCCAAAACGCAGAAATGGCTCAGACGAGGTACAATGCTTGCTGCCAATAAAAACAAATTTCAAATGTTTTTGAAATTAAATTTCAACCTTATTTAAGTATGTAGATATATAATAATGTATTTCAATTTTATTTTAAAGGTCGGGGCATGAAAAAGCGAATTTTATTGGTGCCGCTTGCGATAGGCGCGATAGGCGGAGCGAATGCGGCCGAAAACAACGCCACGAAGTCGCAGGATCTGGGTCAAATCGTCGTGCAAGCGGACGGTGAGCGCGGTCGATAACCTAAAATACGCAGGCTCGGCCGGAATTTTAACCCCCAAGGATATGAAAGCCAAAACCAACGTGATCGATTCGATCATGCAGATACCGGGCGTTGACGGCAGTATGGATATGGGGCGGCAGATCGGCAGGCAGTTTCAGATCCGTGGATTCGGATATCAAAGCGACGAGCGCGTCATCATCAAGCAAGACGGCGTGCGCAGAAGCGCGGGGATGTACTCCAATATGATCTCATCCTTCCGCACCGATAGCGACATCCTAAAGCGCGTCGAGGTCATAAAGGGCGCCTCGTCCGTGCTGCACGGCTCGGGCGCGATCGGCGGTATCGTAAATATGCAAACCAAAAGTGCGAGCGATTATCTAAGCGAGGGCAAAAACGTAGGCTTGATGCTAGGGCAGAGGCTCGAATCAAACAATATGCATAGCATGCGCGGCGCGATTTACGGCAAGGGCGAGGAAATTCCGATCGATGTTTTACTCTACGGCAAGCGCGCAAGCTACGGCAACGTTAAGTTCGCAGACGGCGGCACGCACTACGGCGAGGGCTACGACAAGAGCTTTAATAACGAGCATATCGATACTGGATTTTTTAAGATCGGCGCGAATTTGGACGATCACCGCATAAGCTTCAGCGCCTTTGATTACGACGAAAATTTACACACGATGTGGCAGACGCTATGGCAAAACGACGCAGATCTCTTCGTGCATGGAAATTTAAGCCAGAGAGATTACGTTTTTGATTGGAATTTCACGCCGCAAAGCCCGCTAGTGGATATGTCTTTTAAGGCCTACAAAAGCAGAGCCGAGTATAAACGCGGCTATATCGACGGCGCAGATACCGGCAGCTACACGAACAAAGACGATCGCAAGGGGCTAGAGCTCAAAAATATCTCGGAATTTGATACGGGCTTTTTAAACCACAGCTTTGCTTTCGGCGGCGATTACGAAAAGCGGCAAGAGGATGCGACCTATATCCTAAACGGCGTGCTATCGGATTTTGCCTCCTTTCCGAATGAATACAATAGCTACGGGCTTTTCGCGCAGGATTTGATCCGCTTGCACGATGATTTAGAGCTTACCTTAGGCGGTAGATACGATAGATTCGATCGCGACATCAAAGGCAAACCCGCGAAATTTAAAGATTCCAGATTTTCTCCGCGCGCGGCGATTGCCTATACGCTCTTTGATAAATTTACGCTTTTAGCGGGATACAGCGAGAGTTTCCGCGCGCCTACTCCGCACGAGACATCGCAAGCAGGGCCGATGAACATGCATTATTATTACATCCCAAATCCCGATCTAAAGCCCGAGACCGTCAAAGAGTACGAGGTCGGATTTAGCTTTAAACAGGATGAAATTTTTACGGACGATCACTTCGATATGAAATTTATCTATTTTAACGGCAATATCAAAGATATGATTGACGTTAAGCCGCTACCGCATCTAGGCGTGCCGCCGGGCGGCTTTTCGCAACAATACGGGCAGTATCAAAATATCGATCAAGCCAAAAGGCATGGTTTTGAGCTTAGCTCAAACTACCAAACGCAGGACTTTGATTTCGGCGCGAGCTTCGAGCGACTTAGAATTTACAATAAAAAGACGCACGAAAACATCAATAACCACGCCAAAAAACTAAGCGTGCACGCCTCCTACTCGCCTCTGCACGATCTAAATTTAGGCTTTGAGGTAAGCCACTATTTCAAACCTCACTCCAAACCCGCTTCATATTTTGCACGCGGGAGGGAGTATTTTTATGTAGATAAGTCCTTTACGATCGCTAATTTTAGAGGAAGTTACAAGATCAAAAACGGCATTATTCCGGCCCTTGACGGCGCGGACGTAAGCTTTGGCGTAAATAATATTTTCGATCGACACTACATCAACGCAAACCGCACGCGCGAGACTGTGGTGGTGGGTGCTGGACGAAATTTCTACGTCGATTTGGAAGTAAGATTTTAGATTAAGCTTATATGGGCGAAGCGCGGGTTAAATTTTAAAGCCCACCCGCGCTTGCGTCCTCTTTCTTTTTAAATTTAAGCCTCATCGAGACCTTTCGGTGATAAGGCTTAAATGTGGCATAAATTTCTAGCGCTATAAAATTCCGCAATTTTTAAAATTTAACAAACTGCAAAATTTTATGGGTCGCAAAGCCCGCAAGTTGCGAAATTCCAGGCCTCATCAATCGATAGCGTTGGAGCTTTTTAACACCACTAGATGTTTTTTGCCCGCAAAGCTTAGCACTACGGCAGCATTATTTTCGTCGATCTCGCGCACAAGCTCTACTCGCACGTCGCTAGGTCTTGCGGTATCCGAGCTAAGCAGCTCATTTTCTAAAATGTTTCTAAATGCCGAAACCTTGGGCTCTTTTGCATCCGATCTTTCTTTTGCTCCCTCGCGAAATTCCATCGTACCACTCTCGGCAGAGCTTACTTTAAGCGGCGAAATTTTATCCGCTGCTCTTATATTCTCGGCGCTCTCATAGTTTTCGTCCGCCTCCGTAGCTTCCGAACGCTCGGCACGCGCAACTTCATCGTAAAATTTATCGTGTGCACTCTCTTCGCTCACGTTCTCGCCTCTTAAAAAATCTGCACCATCTACGCTTTTTGAGTCGTTAGAATTTTTTAAATTTAAAGCAGAGGCTTCATATTTCTTCGCAAACTCCTGCGCGTCAGAATAATTTGGGTTCTTTGATCCGCTCTGATTTTTAAAAGAGGATTCGTTTAAAATTTTATCGATGCCCGCCCCGTCCACGTCAGTGCCATCCATACTAGCGTCATCTTCAAAAACTCGCCATGTCTCGTCGATACTTTTTTGCGGCTTGTGCGATAAGAATTTTCGCACGCCTACGAAAGCCGCAGCCGCAAGCAGTAACGCTACGATTATCGGCATCACGGAAACCCTGCTGCTACCGCTTTGCGCCGTCTCACTCGCCTCGCTCTTTACGCTCATCTTGCTCTGATCGAAAGCGGGATTTTTTACGCGCAAAATGAGCTTTAAATTGCCGTCTTGAGTAAGAGCATCGACCGATAGATCGGCTCCGGTGGGGAAATTGATCTCGATATCCTTGCCTTTGGGCGCAATCGTAAAGCTTTTTAAGACCTTTTGATTGGTGCGCATTTCGTTAAATTTCTCATCGCCGCCAAGCCCTTTTAAAATAAGACTCATCGACTGCCCATCGACGCGGCGCACAATATCGGGCTTGTATGCGGAGTCAAATGCCAAGGCGATGTCGACGCTATCGTCGTGGTTGAAGAGATCGTATTGCATCAGATTGGCGCCGAGACAAAAATTTGCGATTAAAATCAAAAATATCTTTTTCATGCTCTTTCCGTTAGTTAAAAAGTTCGGCGATCTTATTTTGCAGCTCGCGCCCGCCGTAGTTCGCGCATAAATTTACGATTGCAGTGCCGATGATAGCGCCGTCTGCGTATTCTTTGGTGGCGCGAACATCGCTAGAGTTGCGGATACCAAAGCCGATCGCCACGGGCAGATCGCTCATTTTTTTAAGATCTGCGACCATATTTTTAAGGCGCGAGATCGGAGTTTGCTTGCTTCCGGTCACGCCGATAGCTCCCACGCCGTAGATGAAGCCTCGTGCGCGGCTCAAAACTCGCGCGGCACGGTGCTCGCTCGTAACGCTAATAAGCGGGATGAGCGCGATACCGAATTCCTCGCAAAGCGCAAAAATTTCTTCATTCTCCTCATACGGCAGATCTGGGATTATTAGTCCGCTGATGCCGTAGCGCGCCGCCTGCGCTACAAACTCGCGCGCGCCGTAGGCAAAGATCACGTTATAATAGACCAAAAACACGAGCGGCTTGCGCGTTTGCACCTCTTTTAAAATTTCAAATACTGTGCCCGCGTTTACGCCGTTTTGCACCGCGGAAAAGCTCGCTTTAAAAATTTCCGGGCCGTCTGCGAGCGGATCGGAATACGGGATGCCGATCTCAAGCAGATCGATCGCGCTTTCGTCTAAATTTGACAAAAACTCCTTCGTGTGCGCGGGACTCGGATATCCCGCCACGATATAGCCGATGTTCGCCTTTTTGCCCGCAAAGGCCGCTTTGATCTTATCCATAAATCGTTCCTTTTTTGTAATTCATCACGGTATCCATATCCTTATCGCCCCTGCCACTCACGTTTACGACGATCGTTTTTCTGCCTTTTAACTGCGGGCAGAGCTTTTCTAAATACGCTAACGCGTGCGCGCTTTCGATCGCAGGGATGATACCTTCGAGCCTGCAGAGCAGTTTAAGTGCCGTGATGCACTCATCGTCGGTTACCGCTTCGTATCGCACGCGACCAGTCTCATGCAGATGCGCGTGCTCTGGACCTACGCCGGGATAATCAAGCCCCGCCGAGATGCTGTGTACGGGCTCGATCATGCCGAATTTATTCTGTAGCACAATCGTTTTCATACCGTGGATGATGCCCGCGCGCCCACCAGTGATAGTCGCTGCGTGATAAGGGGTTTGTGCGCCCAAGCCGCCCGCTTCGACGCCGATGAGTTGTACGGCGGGATCATCCACGAACGCGCCAAAAATTCCTATCGCATTGCTTCCGCCGCCCACGCAGGCCAGGACGTAATCGGCTTTAATCCCCTTGCTCGCAAGCTGCGATTTGGTCTCGGTGCCGATGACGCTTTGAAAATCCCTAACCATCTTCGGATACGGATGCGGTCCGACCGCCGAGCCGATGACGTAAAATACGCTCTCAATCTCGTTCACCCACGCCTGAATCGCCGCAGTGGTCGCCTCTTTGAGCGTTTTAAGACCGGTGCCGATTTTGATCAAATTTGCGCCCAAAAGCTGCATCCTAAAGGCGTTGAGCTGCTGGCGCGCAGCGTCGGTCTCGCCCATATATACGTCGCACTCAAGCCCGAATAGCGCCGCTGCCGTCGCCGTCGCCACGCCGTGCTGGCCTGCGCCGGTTTCTGCGATGACCTTTTTTTTGCCCATTTTTTTGGCGAGTAGCGTCTGCGCTAGGGCATTGTTGATTTTATGAGCGCCCGTGTGGTTAAGATCCTCGCGCTTTAGATAAATTTCATGCCCGTAGTGCTCGCTAAGGCGCGCGGCGTGATATAGCGGCGTCGGACGCCCCGCATATTCGCGCAGCAAGTAACCCAGCTCGTCTTTAAATTCCTTCGTCTGCGCTATGGTGTTGTACGCATCCTCCAACTCCTCGAGCGCGAACATCGCCGTTTCGGGCACGAACTGCCCGCCGAAACTCCCGAAATACGCCTTTTTATTCATCCTATCTCCTCGCATTAAATCGTGAGATTATATAAAATTTCGCGTTAAATTTCGCTTTTTTTACGGCGTCTTTTGCGGCGCTATTTTAAAATTTATCGGATATGCAGTCGCAAAAAACGCGCGGCGCAAAATAGTAAATTTTGAAATTTACACTTCAAATTGCGGCTAATGTTTTGCTTGATGAGTAGCCCCAACTTCGTAAATTTGAAGAATTTATAAATTTATTTGCTTTCATTGCCAATATCGCTCTTTTTAGGATTACCAATAGGACAAATTATATTGTCGGTATCCGTAATCCTTAATTTTTTCCACTCTTCAAAACTATTAACTCTAATCAAATTATGTGGGATTTTTGACGGTTCATCAATAATCTCAAGACATTCGCTCGTTTCTCTTTTAAAATACTGCATAATAAGGTGATTATCGTTATTTTCCAAAGCCTTTTTTATACATTTTGCTTTTAACTCAGCATGATTGCTATTGCGTAGAGAATTTTTTGAAAAAAGCCTTATTGGGGCGCACTCACTAATTATTTCCATATAAATCATACGAAAAACAAAAAACGAAATAATTAGCAAAAATGGTAATAGAATAATATTTTTGTATCGTTTTAAGAATTTTAATTTTCTTTGAGTCGTCATTTTTGTTCTCGCCAATATAACTTATATAATTCAAATTCATCTTGTATTTGATTGCTTATATTTATATCGTCTATACACCTGTGAGATTGCAAATACAACTCCTTTAATTTCCTTTTATTCTTCGTTTTATTTGCTTCATTTAATTCTTTTATAAAATTATCATAGTTAAAATCCGCGCATATCATTTTGGAAGCTTGATTATAAATTTCTTTTTGTCCGCAAACTCTACTATCAAAGGCAATACCGTTTAATAACAATAAATTTTTAGTTTCATTTGCTTCTTTTAGCTTAGCTGAAAGTCGTATTTCCATAAATAAACATTTGCTTTTATCT
>NZ_CALIIS010000145.1 GCF_938017705.1 uncultured Campylobacter sp. | reverse complement strand
AAAAGGGCTTTTAAATGATCCCAAAAAACGGGTTTTGCGCTGCTTTTTGGGCGTGGGCGCGGATGATGAGATCGCAATTTATGGCGAAAGCTCCAAAAAAATTCTACTTAAATTTGATCTGCCGCGCAGCTTTGACGAACTTAAGGCTCAATTTTGCGCGGATGAGACGGGCGCTAAGCTGCTTGAAAATTTTAGCGCCAAATTTAATGTAAACGCCGCGAAAATCGATGAAATTTTAAAAAGCGCAAATGCGGGATTTTACGGCATCTTTAGCGTCGCCGCGCAGCTTATCTGGGGGCGCGATGCGGCGTTTTTGATAGCGAGCGCGGAGGATTTTGCGGGCGGCAAAGGGGTGCGGCTTGATTTTTGCACGGACGAGCGCGGCTGCGTGCAAGCGGATAAAATTTTGCGCTCGGCGATGAGCTATGCGCTCGCAGGCGCCAATGAAAAGCTGTTTGCGTTCGGATTTTTCGATAGTTTGGGCTACTTTTTAAGCGATCTGGCGGATGAGCGAAAAGAGGATTTTGACGTTTTGATCTTCGGCGGCGCGATGTTTGGCGGGCGCAAATTTGCAGATTTAATGCTTAAACTTTGCAAAAATTTTGACGCGAGCTTTAGCGACGAATTTGCGCTTCAAGCTCGCTAGATCGGGCATGTATGCGTATTTTTGATAAAGCTTCAAAGCCTTATTCGCAAAACGGCGAGTTGCGCGGGCATTGCGGTGCCGATAGCCACGCCATACGGGCTAAATTTAACGCAGATGAGATCGCGCGAAATTTCAAAAAAGCGGCAAAGGGCGCGAGCGTGAAGGAACAAATTTTATTAAATTTAGAGCACATTTTGCAGCGCCCGGTACGTTTTATCCGCCCGCTGCGAGCGCAACTTGCTTGCAAAACAGCTCCTGCACCGCGCAATTTATGACGGTACGCGCATGAAAGCGGCTAAATTTGAGGTTTTCGGAGCAGTGCAGGGGGTCGGGTTTCGCCCGTTCGTCTACAAGCTCGCCGTGGATTTGGGGCTGAAAGGCGAGGTTTATAACGACGGCGAGGGCGTTAAAATCATCGTTTGCGCAGAGCTTTCCGAGCCGCAAAAAGGCTCGATTGATAAAAATTCCGCCCCTTTAAATTTAGATGAGCCGAATTCTAACGAAATTCAAGCGCAGAAAGTATCGTCATCAGCCGCTCGGTCTTTAAATTCTACCGAGGCGGATTCTAGCGAGACCGCAAGCTCGTCACCAAATTTTACGGGCTCAAATTTAAATCCGAACTCCATTTCGCCGCAAAGCGCACCGAGCTTACCGAATGATTCGGCCGGTTCGCTACGTGATCTAGCAAACGATTTAGCAAATCCGCCTGATTTGACGAATGATTTTCAAGCCGCAGCGAGCGAGAAATTTTTACCAAACTTATTCGAGATCGATCTAAACGAGCAGGGCTCTATTTTGCCCGCTTCGTCGGATCAAAATTTCGTCGTGCAAAATTCGTCGCAGCAGCGCGGTATGTCTCAGAATGAATCGCCGCAAGGCTTGCAAAATATTAAGTACAATTTGCAAGGCGCGAAGGGGGATTTGCAGAGCTTTAAACGCAATCCGCAAAGCGCCGAGCAAGATCTGCGCGAAGAAGAAATTTTAAAAATTTTCGAGCAGCGCCTTCGCAGTGAGGCGCCGCCGCTTTGTCGTATCGATAGGATTATTCGCGCAGATATTAATACACAAGATTTTGCGCAAAATTTTACTGATTTTAAGATCACGCAGTCCAAGGAGGGGCGTAAATTTAATCCGATTTTGCCAGATTTTGCGATCTGCGATCAGTGCAAAAAAGAGTTTTACGACCCCCAAAATCCGCGCTTTCACTACCCATTTATCAACTGCACGGATTGCGGCCCGCGCCTTAGCATCATCGCAGCGCTGCCGTACGACCGCGCAAACACCACGATGAGGGCGTTTGAGATGTGCGAGTTCTGCCGCGGCGAATACACGGACCCGCTCACGCGCCGCTATCACGCCGAGCCGATCTCCTGCCCGCACTGCGGCCCGCAGCTATTTTTATGCAACGCGGACGGCGAAATTTTATCTAGCGACGAGGATGCGATAGCGCGCACGGCGGAGCTTTTGCGGCGCGGGCAGATCGGCGCGATCAAGGGAATGGGCGGCTTTCACATCGTCTGCGATGCGACGAACGAGCGCGCGGTACGCATGCTGCGAACGCTCAAAAAGCGCCCGAGCAAGCCTTTTGCGATCATGTGTCGCGATGCAGCGCAAGCAGGGCGCACAGCGAGCCTAAGCGCGGAGGAGGAGGCGCTGATAGATTGCAATGTCAAACCGATCGTGATTTTAAAAAAGCGTGAATTTGTTTGGCGCACAGAGGCGGGCTTTGCGGCTGATTTCGGTACGCAAAATTTAAAGGCGCGAGGCGAAAATTCTATATCGCCGAAATTTGCTGGCAATCCAGAGGATTTGGCGCAAGAGCAGGACTCTGCGTTACGAAATTTACGCAATTTAGCGGCACAAAATTTTAGCGCGCAAAATATTGGAGTTTGCGCGGAGCAGGGCGGGTTGCATAGTGCGCAAATTTTTAGCAAAACGGCGCGACGTAGTTTCGCCTGCGATGCGTCGGTTGCAGACAAATCTAGCTCGCGGAGCGCAGAAAACGAGCTAGGACGCGGATCGAATGGGTCTGGTTCGCAGTGCGCGGCTAAAAATTTGAACTCGCCGCAAGCAGAAGGCGAGCCAAAGCTGCGACATACAGCTAATGAGTTAAATTTACAGTCCGCAGCGGATAGCCAAGACTTGCGATGCGCGGCGAAGAAGTCTGATTCTTGGTTTGCGCCGGACGAGTCTATTTCGCAAAATTCGGCGAATATTCAGGGTTTGCGACATGTTGAGGATGGAGTAGACTTGCAGCGTGCGACGTGCGAGCCGAGTCCGGAACAGACGATAAATTCGGAAGGCTCATGCTCTGCGCAGGCGTGTGTGGCGGAGGCGCATGGCGCATGTTCCGCTAACAGGGGCAATTTCGTGCGTTTACCTGCGAGCTTTTCGGCGATTTTTAAGGCGGGTGCGTAACGATCTTGCCTTGTTGGAGCTTTTCGGCCGGCCGGACATTCCGGT
>NZ_CALIIS010000144.1 GCF_938017705.1 uncultured Campylobacter sp. | reverse complement strand
ATTTGCAGGGGGAAATTTTACAGACTGCACCGCGCTAAATTTTAAAGGCGCGGCAAAACGAACTACCTTAAATTTAAAAGGCGCCGGTTCAAATTTAACCGGCTCCGAACGCCTACAAATCGCCGACCCCTACTACACGCGCAATTTTGAGCGCTGCTACGCAGATATCAAGCGCGGCTGCGAGGGGCTCTTGCGATACATTAAAAATTCAGACGGAATTTGCTAAAATCCGCGATTAAATTTTAGCGTCTTTAAAAAGGCGCGGCTTAAGTGATGATTCAAGGAAAAATATGTTTAGGCTTTTGATCGTTCCATATCTGATAATTGAGGCATTTACGACCTATTATTTCGTAAGCGCAAACGGCTTCGCGGCGTATGCGGTGGAAATCGTCATAAGCGCGATTTTAGGCGGATACGTCGTAGCAAACCGCTCGTGGATGGGCTTTTTTAATCTAATGAAAATCTCGCCGAAAGAAATTTTAAGCGGCGTGGGCTTCGTCGTAGGCGGCGTTTTTCTAATTGCACCTGGCATTTTCGGCGATATTTTGGGCGTTTGCATAATCACTGCGTCGTTTTACTGCGTCACCAGCGACGTGCCTAAATTTAACACGAGCAGCGAAAATTTGGAAAAAAGCGAACGAAAATTCTGGCGACGCCACCGCGCAAACGACGACGTCATCGACGTAGAAGTGATCGAGGAGAACGAAATCGAGATTCGAAAAAGCATAGGAGAGAAAAAATGAAAAATTTGATCATCGCTACTCGCGGCAGCGTGCTTGCGCTGTGGCAGAGCGAGCATATCGCATCGCTGCTTGAAGCACATGGCATCCAAGCGCAGCTAAAAAGTATGAAAACCAAAGGCGATAAAATTTTAGACACGCCGCTTGCAAAGATCGGCGGCAAGGGGCTTTTTACGAAGGAGCTTGAGGAGAGTATGCTTCGCGGCGAAGCACATATCGCCGTGCATAGCCTAAAGGATGTGCCCGTGGAGTTTCCGCAAGGACTCGTACTGGCTGCGATCTGCGCGCGCGAAGATGTGCGCGATGCGATGATCAGCGAAAAATACGCTAAATTTAACGAACTACCACACGGCGCAAAAGTCGGCACTACGAGCCTTCGCCGCAAGATGCAGCTACTTAGCATGCGCCCCGATTTAGAGGTTATATCCTTGCGCGGCAACGTCCAAACTCGCTTGCGAAGGCTAAAAGACGGGGAATTTGACGCGATCATCTTGGCGATGGCGGGCATCAACCGATTAAATTTACGCGCCGAGATAAAGCACGTAGCGCCCTTTGAGGTCTCGCAGATGATCCCTGCGATGGGGCAAGGAGCGCTCGGCATCGAGGCGGTGGACGAGCCGCAAATCCTGCGCGCGATAGAATTTCTAAAAGACGAACGCGCGATCATTGAAACGACCGTGGAACGGGATTTTGTCAGGGTTTTAGAGGGCGGCTGCCAGGTGCCGATCGGTATCAACGCGCGCCTTAACGGCGAAAATATCCACATAAGCGCGATCGTGGGCCTACCCGACGGCAGCGAAAGCATACGCCAAGATATCGTCGCGCAAAAATCGCAATACCAAGGCGTAGGCGCGGAGCTAGCACGCGTTTTTATCGAAAAGGGCGCAAAGCAGCTTCTTGCGCGCGCTGAAGCGATGGCGAACCTATAAGAAGCTCTAATGCAAAAAGAGCAAATGCCGCTTTTTATAATCAAAGATTATTGGATCAGGATTTATATCGATCTGGGCGTTACTTCG
>NZ_CALIIS010000143.1 GCF_938017705.1 uncultured Campylobacter sp. | reverse complement strand
TTTTCTATGGAATTTGCAGTATGGCTCTCGCTAGAATTTGCGGCAGAGCTTTTGTCTAAACCGCAGGAGAAATTTTCACGGGAGCTAGCGGCGAAATTTTTTCTTAAATCATGCATTAAATTTACGCTTGAATACAAATTCTCTCCGCAGCTAACGCCAAAATTACCACTAGAATTCGCAGTGGAATTTTTTCTTGAATCATAGATGAAATTTGCGTTTGAATGTAAATTTTCTCCGTAGCTAGTGGCAAAATTTTCGCCTAAATTTAAGATTTCTTTCTCTTCGCAGCTCACGTCTAAGCCCGCACCGCGATTTGTGTCAAAATTAGAGCTCTCGCTGCATTTTGAGCTTAAATTTAAGTTGCAATTAGCGGTCTCGGTGCCGCTTGCATCGTATTGCGAAGCGGAGCTCGCGTCAAACTTTTCGTTAAAGCTCGCGGCGTCCGTAGCTAGCGAATTCACGCAGTATTTTATGCTAGTAGCACCCGCGTAATCGACAATCTGGGCACAACCGCCAAAACCCTCCACGCCTGCGCAATCACCATTTGCGCCGCTCTGCGCGCCATTTTGCGCTCTATCAGACATACTACTTCGCGTGCTGCATTTAGCCAAATCTTTCACGCCGCTTTGCGCGCCGCCTTCCGCTTCTACGCTTTGCGCGGCGCGGTATCCGTCCTCGCCCTGCTCTACGCTATTGAAAGTTTTGCGACAACCCTCTTTCTCGCCGCCTAAATTTTCGCAGCAGACGGCGCCATCGGCACGGTTTTTAAAATTTTTGCCGCTTAAATTTGGCAAATTCGCGCCCGAGCGTCCGTTCATATCCGCTTGCAGCTCGTGCAAAATTTCGGGTAGTCGCTCGAAGCAATCACCCAAAATCGCGTTTGCGCCGAGCCCAAAAAGCTCAAAATTTTTCCGCATTATTTTATGCGCGGCAGCGTCCTTTTCGATCGCATAAACGTTTTTTGCGCCGTTGCTTAGCGCTTCAAGCGCCATCGCACCGCTACCGCCGAAGCACTCGACGAACGCCGCGCCGCGAAACTCCGCCCGCCACGTATCGAAAAACGAGCCTTTTACGATGCTTTTCGTGCTGCGCGTGCTCGAAAACGCGGGCAGAGCGAGCTTTTTGCCCCTATAAATGCCGCTTGAGATTTGCGTAAAGAGCGTACCGCCGGGTTTGGAAAATTTAGCCATTTTGCCTTCTTAAAATTTCGATGATTTTTTCCTTAAACTCATCAAACAACGCGCAAATTTCATCTTCCACACTCGCCGCGTCGTATCCACTAAGATCCACCCGTAGCGAGCTTTGAAAATCCTCTAGCCTCGATAATAACATCTGCTTGGAAAACGGCAGAGCCAAATCTCCGTCCTCGCCGATCAAAAATAGCGGTTTTACCGAGCTTTGCGGCTCGTCGCTTATCACAAAGTCGCAATCCTGCGCACTTGCGGCATGATCTTTTAAAAACAACTCCAGCGTCTTTTGTAAAATTTCGCAGTCGCAATCGATAAAAGCTTTCATCAAAGCCCCTTTTTAAATTTTATCATCTTAAACTTCTCGCCAAACTCAGCGCGCAGGTGATTGAACTGCAAAAGCGCGTTATGATAGCCCCTCTCGCCGCTTTTTTGCATAAAAAGCTCTAAAAGCTGGACCGCGCCGAAGTCTATGAGAGCCGCGATCTGTCTTTTAAAATCCGCCGTCACGGCGCCCACGTCCTCAAACGCTGCGCGCAAAATTTCAAAATTTACGTCGTAGGTAAGATCGCTCTTGCCGTAAAAATCGCTTAAGTTTTGCACCTCAAAGAAGCTAAAAACCTCGTGGTTTCGGTAGATCCGCAGGCTAAAATCGCCGCTAGCGCCCATCTGTCCGTAATCAAAGGCTATGAAATAAAACCGCTGCGCGCTGGCGCAAATTTCGCGCGCGAAGCGAAAATATCTGACCGGGATTTCGCCGCGCGAGATGCCGAATCTGCGCGCGAGGGTTAAAATTTCACGTTCTTTTATGGGAGCAAATTTTGCCGCGCCGCTTTCGATAAAAAGCATATTTTCGCCGTCCACCGCCTCGCATTTAAAGGCGTCGAAAAGCTCGTTTGCCACAAAGATCGCATCTTTAAATTTCGCCTCGCGCACGCTTGCAAAGTGCTTTAGCGCGATTTCGTCGCCGAAGCTCTCTGCAAAGCTCGCCCGCTGTAGCTCGCGCAGGCGCTCGTGCGGCTCGATAATCGCAAAGCTAAATTTATCAAGCGCCGCTACGCCGCCCAGCGTAAAGATAGCTTGCGCGATGTCGCAAAGCAGCCGCCCGTCGTGCGATCCTATCTCTACGATAGCGATTTTGGCGCTATTTTGCGGTTTTTCTTCAAGTGCGACATCTAGATTTAGCTCGCTCGCCGCAATGTTTTGCCGCGATACGCCCGAGCTTGCCGCCGCGTCTAAGCTTAACTCTTGCATCGCGCAAAAATTCGCGCTTAGGCGTAAAATTTCGCGCGCGATGCAGATACCGAAGAAGCTCCCTACGCTCACGGCAGTGTAAAAATCGCCGCTCTTGCCGATTTTAGCGGCATTTGCGTAGTAGCTCTCGTTTAGCCAGCTCTCAAAAAAATCGCTAAATTTCACGCCCGCACTATCTCGTCCAGGCTCTTGCGTAGGCGCGCAAAGCCCTCTTTGATCTCGGATTTTTTGATATTTAGCGCAGGCAAAAATCTAAGGGTGCGCTTGCCGGATTTTAGGATCAAAAGTCCGTTTTGCAGGGCTTTATTAAAAATCTCGCCCAGATTTTTTTCATCGCGCAGCACGAGGCCTTGCATCAGACCGAGCCCCACGCGCTTTTCGATCAGGCTAGGATAGTCTACGGCGAGCCCGTCTAGTTTTTTGATAAATCTTTTTATAGTCTTATCAAGCTTGCCGCTCGCTTTTAAAAACTCTAGCTGCGAAAGCACCGCAAGCGCCGTAGAGGTCGCCAAAAAGTTACCGCCGAAGGTGCTGCCGTGCTCGCCCGGAGCGAAAATGTTTTGCTGCGCCACGCACGCGCCGATCGGCACGCCGCCCGCAAGCCCTTTGGCAAAGGTGATGATGTCGGGGCGGATGCCGTAAATTTGCGACGTCGCGAACTCACCCGTGCGATATACGCCGCACTGCACCTCATCGGTGATCAAAAGCAGCTTTTTCTCTTTCAAAACCGCCGCCAGCCTTTGCACGCTCGCCTTATCCAGAGGCTTGATACCGCCCTCGCCCTGGACTAGCTCGATCATCACGGCGACGCTGTTTTCATCGATGTGCGCGATGATATCCTCGATATCGTCGAAAAATTTAAACCCGGGCATATATGGAGCAAAAATTTCGGGATGAAATTTCTCCTGCCCCGTAGCTTGCAGCGTCGCTAGCGTGCGGCCGTGGAAGGAATTTCGCAGAGTTAGAATTTCAAATTTTTTATTAGGGAAGTTTACGGTGCCGTATTTACGCGCCATTTTGATCGCCGCTTCGTTCGCCTCCGCGCCCGAGTTGCAAAACACCGCGTATGTGCGGTATCCTAAAAGCTCGCTAATCTTTTGAGCCAGGGCTTCTTGGGGCAGAATTCTATAAATATTCGAGCCGTGGATGATCTGCGCGGCTTGCGTGCCGATCGCTTCCAGCACGATTTCGTTTGCGTGCCCCAGGCAGTTTACGCCGATGCCCGCGCCAAAATCCACGTAGTCCTTGCCCGCTTCATCATAGACTATCGAGCCCTCGCCTCTTACCAGCGCCACGTTTACGCGCGCAAAATTATCCATCAAATAGTTCATTTTTTATACTCCACTTTAGGCAGATGCCAAGATTTGTAATAAGCCACCATGCGAAACGCAACCCCTAAAACCAGCAAAATAAGCACCGAAACTACGCCGCTAAGCCCCAATCCATCAAGCACGAAATATATCAAGCCCACGCCCATGCTTATCGTGCCATAAAGCCCCGTATGTAAAAACCACGGCACTTCGTTCAGCAGTACGTCGCGTAAAATGCCGCCGCCCACGCCGTTGCAAAATGCGATTAGCACCACGCCAAAAACGTTGTGATTGTAGCTTAGCGCAACCATCGCTCCCACGATCGAAAAGCTTACGACGTCGATCGCATCGGTTAGAATAAATAAAAATTTACCCTCCAAATCGCGGTTTTCGTAAAGTTTGGCAAAAATGGCTACGGCGCTTACCGCAAGCACGATCGTTACGGGCGCGTAGTGCGTGAACGAGTATATCTCTCGGCCTACTAAGGTGTCGCGCATGATCCCGCCGCCAAGCGCCGTCAAAAACGCCGCGATAAAGATCCCAAGCCAATCGCAGCCCTTCTTCACGCCGAATAAAAACCCGCTAAGCGCCGCCGAAGCGATGCCTACGCACTCCATACTCTCTAAAATACTCATATCACAAACCGCTAAAATCCTTTTAAAAACGCATTTTACAACAACTAAATATAAATTTCGGTAAAGCGCGGCGGGCTGGATAAATTTAGGCGCGGCGGGATAAATTTTAACGCGGCGAATTAAAATTCTACGAGATAGAATTTCGTATGGCAGAATTTTATCGCAGCTAAAACATACGGCGTCGCGATCTGGCGCAAATTTTAGTTTGAAATTTGCAGCACCTACGCGCTAGAAAGAATTTAACGCTACAAAATTGGCTCTATATTTACACTAACGGTGCGCAAATTTTGATTTGAAATTGCGCCCTATTTTTGGCGCCGTGTTTTGCCGCTATAAAATTTCATCTTATTTTACGATGACCTAATCCGCGCGGAATTCTACGTAAAATTTTAAAATTTAGCGGTCGAATTTTGCGTGGAATTTTACGCCGAGCTCCCGCTGCTAGATTATTGCAGTCTTTCTTTTAAAATTTCCCAAATACGGGGCATTGCCAGCAGTCCATTATGCGGCGCATCTGGTATTTCATAAAATAGATCGCCCTCTTTAAGAAATCCCGCAAGATCACGACAGTGGTGCACCGGTATCAGCTCGTCGGCGGCTCCGTGGATGAGCGTGATCTGAGTGCCGCGTGCCGCTTGCAAAAATTCCGAGGTCGGAATCTTATAGCGGATCAAAAATTTCGGTACGAAGGGGATTTTTTCGTGCGCGAGCCGCTCGAAGCTAAAATATGGCGCGAGCAAAATCAGCCGCGCTGCATCCCACTTCGCAGCCTGCTGCGCTGCGATGCCGCTTCCGATCGAGTAGCCGATCATCGCGAGCTTTCTTGGCGAATGCTGCGTTAAAACGTAGCGGCTCATCGCATCGGCGCTCGCAAAAAGCTGCTGCTGCGATGAAATTTTGCCGTCCGATTTGCCGTAGCCTGGGTAATCGAAAATATAAAAATCGTATCCCAAAGCCGCAAAATCCGCGCCGTATGCGCCCCAGCCGCTCACGTCGCCGAAGTTGCCGTGAAAGAACAAAATCGCGCCTTTAGGCTCTGCCGCACTAAATTTCAGCCCGTTTATCAACCCGCCCTCAAACGAGATATTGATCTCTTGAAATTTTATCGCAGCGGAGTTTGTGTTATTGCCCGTAGCGGCGTCTCGAGCGGTATTTTCGCCGACGCGCTCGGCGCTAGTTTGAGCGCCTTCGTTTTTGATCTCACCCGCTGCGGAGCCGCTTTCTTTTGTGTCGCTCGCTGCGGAAGCGCCTTCGTCTGCAGCGCCGTTTGTCGCCGCGCCATTTTGCGTAGCGGACGACGGCGTATCTAAATGCTCGTCGTTCTCGGGCACATTCACAACTCCTGCAAATTCGGAATTTTCAAAGCTAAATTTGAAGTTTTTATCTAGCGGCTCGCCCAAAAATATCAGCCGTTCCTGAAAGATATAAAGTCCCGCTAGCACGCAGACATAAACACACGCCGCGATAACGCACAGCCTAAGTAAAACCCTCATCGCCGTCCTTTAAATTTAAAGCCGAGACACAAAAAAGCGCGATGGCACACGAAGCTCCGTCTCGCCGCTAAGCTTTAAACTCGCTCAAAAACCATTGAAATGCCAAGATCAGCCCCGGCGCGCGCACGATCTTTTCGTCAAACATAAACTCTCGCGCCTTGGCCGCAGGTAGGTAGAAAAGCTCGATCTTCTCGCCGTCCACGCCTCCGCCGCGACCTAGCTTCATCGATTCGTCGATGCACGCGAAGTATAAAATTTGACGGTTCGCCGCAAAGCCAAGGGCGCTGTAGTAGCTCGTGATAAATTTCAGATCCTTCACGGCATAGCCCGTCTCCTCGAACACCTCTTCGATCGCCGTTTGCTCCTCACTGATGCCCTTATCTAAAATGCCAGCGCAAAGCTCATAGGTGTAGCCCTTCTCGGGCGAATTTATTAAATTTTCCTCTTGATAAAACCACACGCTGGGGCGAAACTGCTTGACGAGCAAAAGCGCGTCGCGCTGCGTATGATAAAGCAAAATCGAGACGCTATCGTGCACCTTGACGCAGTCCCACGCGCGCGCCACGCCGTCCATTTCGAAATTTAGGCGAAAGGGTTTAACGAAATTTGAGCTTTTAAGCTCGGAAATTTTAAAATTTTTTATAGTAGTATCCACGTCGCAAGTCCTAAAAAGCTAAAAAATCCCACGATGTCCGTCACCGTGGTAAGCAGCACGGAGCTGCCGACGGCGGGGTCGATATTTAATTTTTTAAGCGTGATCGGAATGACGGCACCAAAAAGCCCCGCAAGAGTTAAATTTAGCACCATCGACATCGCAATCACCAGCCCCAAAAGCTTAATGCCGAACCAAAAATACGCCACAAACCCCATCAGCGTGGCAAAAATGAGGCCGTTTATAAAAGCGATCGTGATCTCGCGAAAAAGGACCTGCTTTTTGTCTTTAAACGCTATCTCGCCCAGGGCTAGGCGGCGCACGGTTACCGTAAGCGCCTGCGTGCCAGTGTTGCCGCCCATGGAGGCGACTATTGGCATAAGCACGGCGAGCGCGACCAGCTTTTCTATAGTGGCGTCAAAAAGCCCGATGATCGTGGGGCTTACGATCGCCGTGCATAAATTTACCGCTAGCCACAAGGCGCGCGCGCGACCCGCCTTAAATATCGTCGTCTCGTCGTCTTCGGCTTCGTCATCGACGCCCGCGAGGTTGTAAATTTGCTCGGTGGCGCGCTCTTGGATGAGATCGTGGATATCATCGGCGGTGATACGTCCGATAAGCACGCCGTTAGCATCGACAACGGGGATAACGTTAAGATCGAATTCTTCAAAGTCCTTGATTACGTCGTCGATCTTGTCGGTATCGGTGGCGAAGTGGATTTTATTTTCGGCGCCGAATTTTTGTGAAATTTGCTCCAACGTGAGTGAAAAATCGTATAAAATCAGATCGGACGTCGAAAAGCTCGTAAGCAGGTGCCCTTTTTTATCGAGCACGAAGAGCTGAAAGACATTCTCGATCTCGTCCTTTTCGCGCATAACGCGCAGCATCTCGACCGCTTGCCCCAGGGTCTGATCTTGCCTCGCGCTAAAAACCTCCGTCTGCATATACGCGCCCGCCTCATCTTCGCTATATTTGGAGATAGTAAGAATATCGTGGCGATCGTCCTCGTCAAGCCCATAGAAAATCTGCTCGGCCTTGTCCTCGTCGATTTCGCCGATGTTTTGCAAAAGCTCCGCCTGATCGTCGCTTTCGAGCTCCTCGATCGCTTCGACGATCTTTTCGTGAGGCAGAGTCTCGATGACGTCTTCGAGCATATGCTCGGGCATCTCAAGCGCAGCATCGGCAAGATCCTCTGGATCTAGCTTTTTTAAGAATTCTACGTATTTTTCTTCGTCGTGCTTCTTTAGAGTTTTTAAATGCTCCGTAAGATCGGCGGCACTCAGCTCATGCTCAAGCGTATCGTCCAAGTGCGCATCAAGAAGCGCTTTGGCTTCCTCGACGTCGTCCAGCTGCTCTTTATTTTCCATTTTCAGCCTTAATTTATCGTGATAAGCGACTCGTAGTTTTCAAATTTAGCAGGGTTTTTCGAGCCGTCTTTAGCCGCAGCCATTCTAGCGTCCATATCTTTGACGAGAGCTTTAAATTTAAGCTCCTCAGCGCTTATAACGTTAGTTTTTTCGATCTTGACTACCTTAAGCGGATCTATCGCCTGCTTATTTTTATAAAGTCCGAAGTGCAGATGCGGTCCCGAACTAAGCCCGGTCGATCCCACGTAGGCGATTAACTGACCTTGCTTGACGCTAACGCCTGCTTTTGTGCCACTAGCAAAGCCGCTAAGATGCGCATAAAGCGTACTGATACCGCCGCCGTGGTTGATCTCTACGGTGTTGCCGTAGCCGTTTTTACGCCCTACGAAGCTAATCTTGCCCGCCCCTGCGGCATTTACCCTAGTGCCTTTGGGGGCTGCATAATCTACGCCTAAGTGCGCGCGATATCGCTTTAAAATCGGATGAAATCTTTTAGGGGTAAAATACGATGAAATTCTAGTATAAACAAGCGGTGTAATCAGCAGAAAAGATTCGACCTTTTTACCGCTTCGGTCGTAGTATTTATCATCGAAAAAATATAGCGATTTGGGCTTTTTATTTTCCTCGATCATTCCTGCGGTGATATTTACTCCGCCAAAAGGCTTGCCAAGGCGCGTTTTTTGCTCGTATAGAATCACAAGCCGATCGCCCTTTTGCAGCTTTTTAAAATTTACCTCGTTTTTAAAAACAAGCATAAACTCATTCGCTAAAGCCGCATTGCCCGTAGCTTTGATGATATCTTGATAGGGCGAGCTTTCGATCTGAATTCCTAAAGAGTAGCTGTTTTCCTCATAAACTATCGGAGTATAAACGAATCTAAAAGTGCCGAATTTATCGCGGTATATGTGGATCTGAAGCTCCTCACTGACGGGGATTAGCAGCTGGGAGACGCGACCTGCGGGATCACGCAAAATTTGACACTCCACGCCAGCTCGTACCTCAGCGGCAAGCTCCTGATCCTCTTTATCCAGGTCATAATATACAGATGCGGGGATGCCCGCGGTTTCCATAAATTGCAGCAGACTCACGCCATCGGGCCAGGCAAACTTCTCTACGCTGGGGTTGTTTGCAAAAACTACGCCTATCCACAGAAAAAGCAATATAAAAATTCTAGTCATATAAAACCGCTTTGAAATATTATTTTAAGGCGGGATTGTAACGAAAAAACGCTTATATTTCGTAAATACCGCGGAATTTTATCGCTAATTTCAAAGTTTTATGTATAATTAGCCGAAATTTTATTCAGGAGCAGAATTTTGAAAAAAGTTTTACTTATTTTAGGTCTATTTTTAAGCGCGGCGATAGGGGCGGAATTTAACATGCCGCGATACGAAACCGCCCTACTTAGCGTAACGGATGGTTCGGGCGAGATCACAGATAGCTCTACGATTGCCGTAGGTAGCAGCGGAGTTGTGATGCATAATTTCGGTAGCGGCGCAAGCTCCATCATTGCGCGCGCAGTCGTGACGCAAAAAAGCGCAGGCAAGGCAAAGGTGCGATTTGAGGTCTTTGATATGTTAACTCAAGAGGCACTGCCACTGCCTAAAATTTTACCTGCAAGCGGCGATAAAGTGATCTTAAATTTCCTCTATGACCGCGCCATAATCGTCGCGCCTAACGCTGAAATTTACGAGCAGGTTATCAAGGCTTTTCCGAATATAAATTTTATCCACCCAGATCTTGGCGGCGCCTATCTTAGCTACAACCACAAGCCAAATCCCAGCCGTGACGATTTTCGTAAAATTTGCGCGCAAAACAGCGCCGGACTGATTTTTATCGCGATGGATAAACAAGGCGTATTTGCCGACTGCGGTAGTTTCAAGCCTTTGCGTACGTTTGCTAGCGGCAGCGTAGCTTATTATCAGCTGCCGTTTTACTCACGCGTGGGCGAGATAAAGACCGTCATTTGGGATTTTACTAACGGCCCGATCAGCGATTACGACAAGCACTACCGCTATTTGCTGGGCTTAGATGGCGACGAATAGCGCTGCGCGAGCGTTTTTTACAAATCTATTAGGCGCGGATAATGCCTATTTTGACGAGGCTCATCGCACAGCATACTGCTACGACGCGACGAAAAGACGCTGCCTGCCGGACGGCGTGCTTTTCCCGCGAAGTGAGGACGATGTCAGTCAAATTTTAAAATTTTGCAACGAAAATTTAATCCCTGTAGTTCCAAGAGGCGCAGGTAGCGGTTTTACTGGTGGATCTTTAGCCGCAAACGGCGGAGTGATTTTGGCATTTGAAAAACATATGAATAAAATTCTAGAAATCGACATGCAAAATCTACTCGCCGTAGTCCAACCCGGCTGCATAAATATCGATCTGCAAAAAGCAGCCGCAGCGCGCGGGCTCTTTTATCCGCCCGATCCCGCAAGCCAGGATTATTCCACGCTAGGAGGCAATGTCGCCGAAAACTCCGGCGGTATGCGCGCCGCAAAATACGGCATCACCAAAGACTACGTAATGGCACTGCGTGCGGTACTGCCTAATGGAGAGGTGATCCGAGCGGGCAAACGCACTATCAAAGATGTCGCAGGCTTCAACGTGGCAGGAATTTTAATCGCAAGCGAAGGCGCGCTTGCCGTCATAACCGAAATCACGCTCAAGCTCATCCCAATGCCAAAGCTTAAAAAGACCGCGATGGGCGTCTTTCCTAGCGTAGATGCAGCAATGAATGCCGTGTATAAGACAATGGCAGCCGGTATCACGCCCGTGGCGATGGAATTTTTAGACGCGCTGTGCATAGCCGCGGTCGAGGAGAAATTTCATAAAGGCTTGCCGAAGGGCGCGGGCGCGATTTTGATCTGCGAAACAGACGGCAATTTAGAAGCAGTGCTTTTGGAGGAGCTCGCACTCATAAAAGAAATTTTCGTTCAAAACGGCGCGAGCGACTTTCGCATCGCAGAAAGCGAAGAGGAGCGTGCGGGCATTTGGTTTGCGAGACGCAACTGCTCGCAGGCGATCAATATCTACGGCACGCTTAAGCTAAATGAGGACATCACCGTCCCGCGCTCGCAGCTGCCCGAGCTACTGCGCCGTATCGCGCGCATCGGCGATAAATACGGCGCCCGTGTGCCCTGCTTCGGGCACACGGGCGACGGCAATGTCCACACCAACGTCATGGTCGCCGACAAAAAAGATGAAGCTCAGGTGCGACGCGGACATGACGCAATCACCGAAATTTTCAAAGCTGCAGTTGATCTTGGCGGTACGCTCAGCGGCGAGCACGGCATCGGACTAAGTAAGGCGGAATTTATGCCACTAGCTTTTAGCGCAGCAGAGATGGAGCTATTTCGCGCAATCAAAAGGGCTTTCGATCCAAAAGGCATCTTAAATCCTGGAAAAATGGGGCTTTAAATTAGGATCGTCATCCAACTTCTACGGTGATTTGAAATCGATTTATCCCACTTATCTCATCTAAAATTTTACTTTCTTACAATATGCCTACTTAAAATTTATCTTGCTTGCAATTTAGCTTATTTACAGGCTAATTCGAGTTAGTTTTAAGCTTGATTTACCCATTTACAGATCGATTTTGCTTGCTTTGCGATGAATAATTTTACTTGTTTATTGATAGATTCCCATTCCCTTGTGAATTGATTTTATTTACTTCGCAAATTAATTATCCCGTGCGATCTTCTTCGGATATTTTTGCCATATCAGCTGTGATTGCATAACTACTCGCTAGTTTGCGCAATTTTTTCTCTTTCAACGATATATAATTTAGCACTATTATTATGATGAAATCCCTATATCGCGATGGATAAGTCTATGATAAGTTAAAATTCTGTCAATAAAATCCACAGCATAGATTAAATTCCAAACTTATAAGATACTGAAATTTCAAAATCGCTATCTATCGCCATTATCGCAATATGCGGAATTTCAGCGATAAAATTTAGAAATAAAATTCCGCGGAATTCCATAAAATCCCATAAAGCTCCGCAAAATTTCTATACTAATTTCGATCTCGCCGTATTATCTAGCTAGCCCTGCCATCTATTTGGTCGCATTAGCCTCGCTTGCATTTATTTTATTCATCGCGGCTACTACGTTGCAGCTAAACTCCGCTCCCAGTTTGCAAGCCTTGTCGTAGTAGATCATCGCCTTATCCAGATCCGGCTCGCCAAATTCCTTCTTTGAATACGCTAGTCCAACCCTTTGGCATCCCTCCGCCAAAGCAGCATCGCAAGATTTTAGGAAAAACTTAAGAGCGCCCTGATAGTCTTTTTCTTCATAGCTAGCGACCGCAGCGTTTAAGCAGCCCTCGCCTAGTCCCAAATCGCATGATTTGGCAAAAAATGCGAACGTATTTTTCTTATCGGCATTTTTATAAGAGATTATCGCAGCGTTGTAGCAAGCTTTGGCGGCTCCCAGCTCGCACGCTTTGGAATAAAACCGCGCGGACTTGCCCTTATCTTTTGTAGTTTTATATAAATTTTGCTCGTCGTAATACAAATCCCCCGCGATAGCACAGCTATTTTCTAGCCCTGCTTCACAAGCTTTTTCAAACGGCTTTTTTGCTGCCTCATAATCGCGCTTCTCAAGCAAATATGCTCCATAGTCTTCGCACGAATTAGCCCTACCGACGCCACATCCGACAAACGAGACCCCTTGCGGGAAAAATATCTGCGCGAGCAAGTAGGCTGCTACGATTAGTGCGGTAATCGACGCTAAAATTTTCATTTTTGCTCCTTTTAAATTTTAAAAATAATTATAGCAAAAAGCGAGGGATAAAATTTTAATTTTTGATAATAGCTGTGAAATTTGCGGCGAAATTCCTGCAAAATTTCTATCAAAATCCCAAGCAAAATTTTAAATAAAATTTTAAACGGAGCTTTGAGCTGAATTTCAAAAAGACAAATTAAAATTTTACTTGCAAGATTATTTTTATGGCTGGCTTGCCTCAATTTTTACTCGCACGTCTTATGACCGTCCACGGCTATAGTATTTATAATAGGACTAAAACGTATTTAATCCTTGAGGTCTTAAGCGCCTGCAGCCTCTGCAATGGCGATTTATCAGAGCGATAATCTAGTATGTAAAACATTTTGCCATATACCAAACCCGCGACAAGCATCTTGCCGCACCCTAGAAAACTTTTAAAAATTTCGCATTGCTGCTTAGAAATTTTAAAAAATTTTACGCCGCCAGCCTTTAAGTTTTATCTTAGAAATAGGCTTGCCTATGCCAAAACTGCAGGCGTAATGCGTCTTTAGGCGTTTTGGCTCCAATACCCAGGATTCTTAGATCGCACCCACTTAGATATGTGAGTCTTAAAATAATTAAGGCCGCGCAGTATCTGTATCGCGCATGTAAATTTCATCTATGTAGGTTGCGACTGAGATTTCAGCTGAGCAAGCCCAGCTCGTAAAATTCTGCTAGTTTTAAAACCCAAATGCCACGTAGAATTCTATCCATTTAAAGAGCTTTACTTCAAAATTTATTCACTGCAAGCCGCGCTCCCTAGCGCTCAAACTCTATCACAGCCTCCTCCTCGCCGAACCACATCACGGAGTTTTTCATATCGCAAAACTTCGCCTCGTCCGCCATCAACTCCGCTAGCACCGCTCGCGCTACCTCGCTGTTTCGCGCCTCCGCAAACGCCTGCACGCTCTCATACCACAGCTCGCCCATCGCATCGTAGCTAAACGCCGCCGTCTCGCGCCTGGTACTCTGTCCCTCGAGGAAAACGGGCATGGTTTTTGCATAGCGGACGATATTTAGCGCCTTTTGATTAGCCAAAACCTTTTGCGAATGCGCCGCCCAGTGTGCCACAAACTCCTGCTGCGTGATACCCGGCGCCTTTTTTACTAACATCGTGATCTTAAACATAACCGCTCCCTAAATGAAATTTATCGCAAATTTGCGCCCTATTCTATGATGCATCCGCGTTTTTGCAATTTTGCTTAGCGTTCTTTGCGTCTAAATAGACCTTGAAAAAACTTAAATAGCAGCCGTGCGCGCGAGCACAAATCGCCAAAATGCATAAACCTCGCCGTTTAAAACTTAAATCGCTGTCAATCTCACTTAGTTTAACTACCTAAAGCGCCATTTACGGCTACAGTCAAAATAAATTCCGCAGGCTCTTTGCGGGCAAAGTAAAATTTCGCCAGGTTTTAGCGGGCGACGAAATTTTACCAATCTCTAACGAGCATAAAATTCCGTCTGTTTTAGGCGAGCAAGTAAAATTCCGCAGGCCTTCAAACGGCGACAAAATAGACGAGCGACGATTTCCTCTTGCGCCGCCGTGCGCAAATTACGTTGCCACGCACGCGCCTAGCCCTTGCTCGCCAAAAACCTCTGCAAAATTATCGTCGCGGCGATGCTATCAAAGCGCGGATCTTTGCCGCCCCCCTTAGCGCCTTTACTCGCAAACTCCGCCGCTTCGGCGCTCGAAAAGCTCTCGTCTTGGAATTTTATCTCGCCGTCAAAATCCAGCAGCGAGGCGAAGTGTCGTATGCGCCTGTTCATCTCCTCCTCGCTCGCCCCTCCGCGCGGCACGCCAAGCACTAGCACGCTGGCGCCTTTTTCGCGTAGCAGTTCGCTTAGCTCGCGCGCGGCTTGGGTACGATTTTTGCGCAGGATCGGCTCGCACGGAAGCGGCGTCTTATCATCCGGTGCCGCCGCCACGCCGATACGTTTAAGCCCAAGATCGATTGCGACTATCAAATTTCATCCTTTTTAGTTCGGCTTCGGCAAACCGCGCTGATTTGTTTTAAGCTCAGGTGCTACTTGCGGAAGGTAAAATTTTACCGAGCCGCCTTTTTCTAAATTTAAACTCAGGCCTCGCAGACTGCGCGCCATGCAAACAAGCCGTACCGGCGGACGGCGCCTATCAAACCACGGCGAACAAGCGCCAGCTTCCAGCTACTTTGCTACGATCTTTGCGCCTAAAATTTCTATCCTGCCTTCAAGCTCGTATTCGTAAATTTTATCGCCGAAGCGCTCGATCGCCGCTTGCAGATCGGAATTTAGCGCTAAAAATTCCATCACCTCATCCTGCGCGCGCTCAGTGTTTTGCGTCGTCTGTGGAGCCAAAGAAGCGACGAATTCGCCAAAATCCGCGATCAGTCGCGCCTGAGATTTTGCGAGCAGATCATTCGTGCCTGCGCTCTCGTCCATGCGGTGCGGCAGCACGTACACGGGCACGCCCATTTCGCGAGCCAGGCGCGCACTTTGTAGTGAGCCGCTGCGGGGCTCTGCCTGAGCGACGATGAGCGCTTCGGACAGCGCCACGACGATGCGGTTGCGCTGCAAAAACTGAAATCCGCGCGCGCTCACACCGTCCTCATATTCGCTAAGCGCGAGGCTGCGCTCGTAAATTTTGCCGATCATGGCAGCGTTTTGCGCGGGATAAATTTGATCAAGGCCGTTTCCAAAAACCGCGATCGTGTTTGGAAACGCCCCTTCGTGCGCGGCTATATCGCAGCCGATCGCCGCGCCGCTTACGACGCAAAAGTTCGCATCGCTCAAAGCGCGCGCGAGGCGTAGAATCAAATTTTTGCTATAAACGCTCATCTTGCGCGAGCCCACGATCGAGATGCGGCGCTTTTGTAACATCGCCGGCTCGCCCCTAAAATACAGCCGCGCGGGCTCGCTCGCACCGAGCCTTTTTAAGCTTGGAATTTTAAAACCGAGCTCACTCGTAGTACTCATAAATTTCGTCCAAATACACTAAATCGACCTCGTCTAGGATGTCGGCGCTGTTTGCAAGCGCGCGCAGAGTGGAGCTTTTGGGATGGCCGATAGCAATGGCGTAACCCTGTTTTTTAGCAAGCGTCACGGCTTCGCGCAGCTTTTTGCGCACCGCAGCGACGCTGTTTTGATTATCTAAAAACACATCGCGATGCACGTATCGCATGCCGAGCCCATTCATCGCCGCCTTAGCCTTGGTAGCGGGGCTCGTGCGCGAGTCGATAAATAAAAATCCATACTCGTTCATCGCGCGCAGTAGATTTTGCATCGCGCGCTCGTCGGCGGTAAATTTAGAACCGGTGTGGTTATTTATAAATTTAGCGTTCGGAAAGTCCGCGCGCAGCTTCGCTATGACGCCGCGCAGCTTCTCGTAATTATCCGAAGCTCGCAGCGTCGCGGAGTTGTTTTTGGCAGAGCTCGCCTCCATCGGCAGGTGGATCGCGTAATGCTCAAAGCCGCGAGCGAGCGAGCGCGTGTCCTTGCGCTGATACTCCGGTGGGAAGATGGACGGCGTCACGCGCACGGGCAGAGCGGCGATCTTTTGCGCCTGCTCGTCGGTGCCTACGTCGTCGATGATGATCGCTAGCTTTGCGCGAGAGCCTGCGGGCAAAGCCTTGCGCGGCGATTTAGAAAGATCGTCCGCGCCGCTAGAAGCAGGACTTTGCGTGGTAGAATTTATGGAATTTTCTAAAGCGGAATTTGCCGCGGTAAAATTTACGTCAGGTCCGTCGCTCGCTGAATTTGCAGCGGCGGAATTTGAAGAAGCCATAGAATTTACGGAATTTGGCAAATCGCCTTTTGCAGAATTTTGTCCTACAGAATTCTGTCGTGCGGGCTCGATACTCATCTTCGGCGCGGTTACGTTTTGCTCGGCGATCTTATCAAACTCCTTTTGAATCAGTGCCTCCTTCTGTGCAGCGCTTAAACGCGGCTTTTTACCGCGAGGATCGGAAGTACTCTCGGGAGTTTGTTTGCGCGAGCTTTGCTGCAACGCGGCTTTATTGCCCGAAAATACGAGATCCAAAACCGCGTAGGTAACCGCACCGCTTAAAAAGCATAAGATTACGACAAAGGCGATCGTTGCATAGCTGATCGGGCGCTTTTTGCGGCGCCCGCGTGGATTTGTATTAGCCAAAGCTCAGCCGAAATTAGTTTTTATCTTTATTTACGAGCTTACCCTTGGCGATCCACGGCATCATCGCGCGAAGCTTCTCGCCGGTTTTGCTAAGCAAGCTATTTGCCGTGATGTTGCGCTCGGCGTTCATCCGTACATAGCCCGCCTTGCGCTCAAGGATGAAGTCTTTTGCAAATTTACCGTTTTGGATCTCCTTTAGTACCTCTTTCATCGCCGCTTTGCTACTTTCGTTTACGACGCGGTTGCCGCTTACGTAATCGCCGTATTCTGCGGTGTTTGAGATCGAGTAGCGCATATCTGCCATACCGCCTTGATAGATGAGATCCACGATCAGCTTCATCTCGTGTTGGCACTCAAAATACGCCATCTCAGGCTCATATCCCGCCTCGACGAGGGTCTCGAAGCCCGCGTTGATGAGCGCACAAAGTCCTCCGCAAAGCACAGCCTGCTCGCCGAAAAGATCGGTCTCGGTCTCTGCTTTAAAAGTCGTTTCGATGATGCCGGTGCGGCCGCCGCCGATCGCGCTTGCGTAGCTTAGAGCAAGCTCCTTGGCTCTGCCGCTTTCATTTTGCGAAACGGCGATCAGCATCGGTACGCCACCGCCGCTTACGAACTCGTTGCGGACGGTGTGGCCCGGGGCTTTCGGAGCGATCATAATGCAGTCAATGCCCTTTGGAGGGACGATCTGTCCGAAGTGGATATTAAAGCCGTGCGCGAACGCGATCGCGTCGCCCTCGCTTAAATTTGGCTCGATCTCCGCTTTGAAAATATCGCCTTGAAACTCATCGGGTGTTAGGATCATCACAAGATCAGCTGCCTTCGTAGCCTCGCCGACGCTCATTACTTTAAAGCCCTTCGCCTCGGCCTTACTCCAGCTCGCGCCGCCCTTTTTAAGGCCCACGATGACCTCTACGCCGCTATCGCGCAAATTTTCGGCGTGAGCATGTCCCTGCGAACCAAAGCCGATCATAGCGACCTTTTTAGCCTTAATCAAACCTAAATCGCAATCTTTGTCGTAAAAAACGTTTATTGCCATAACGCATCCTTTTTTAAAAATTTAGGCGAGATTGTAGCTAAAATTTGCTTTTACGTAGATAAACCGCGCGCCGCAAGGGCGGATAAAGAAATTTTGAGCTATCATTGAGGCATAATTTAGCTTTAAAAGGAGCGAAAATGAAAGTGGGATTTATCGGCGGCGGAAATATGGGCGAGGCGATGATTGCCGCACTTTGCGCAGCGGGCGGGCGAGATTGCGCAGCGGGCGGAGAAAATTTTACAGAGGATAAGGAAAATTGCACGGCGAGCGGAGAAAATTCCGCGCACGACGGGCAAAATTTTATGCCAGATACTCAAAGCTTTGCGGCTTGCGGGCAGAATTCCATAAATTTAGAGCAGAATTTTGCGAGCTGCGAACGTGATTCCGCCTGCGTGCAGCCCGCCTCCGATACGAAGCTTCAAGTCCTAGCCTACGCTAGAAGCAAAAACGAAGCCTTGCGTAAGCGCTACGGCGTGCAAATTTTACAAAGTGAGACGCAGCTCGCGCACGCGGCGGATATTATCGTGCTCGCGACCAAGCCCGCCAGCTACGAGGGGATTTTGCGCCTGATCGCGCCCGAGCTCACGGGCAAAATCCTGCTTCTTTTGGCGCCGAATTTTAAGCTGGAGTGCGCCCAAAATATCGTAGGTGCGGACGTTTTCGTGGCCCGCGCGATGCCAAACGTCGCTGCGAGTATCGGCGCATCGGCTACGGCGCTGTGCTACGGCGAGTATTTTGATGAGGCCAGTCGGGAGATCGTACGAGCACTAGCCGCCAAAATCGGCAAATTCTACGAGATAGACGAGGCTGGCTTTGCCGCATTTACTGGGATCGCAGGGAGTCTGCCCGCGTATGTGTGCGCCTTTATCGAGGCGGCGGCGGATGCTGGCGTGCGGGGTGGACTACCGCGAGCGCTGTGCTACGACGCGGTAGCGGCGGCAGTAGAGGGCACGACGCGTCTGCTACAAAGCGGCAGGCGCCCATCGGAGCTCAAAGACGCGATCTGCTCGCCTGCGGGCACGACGATAGAGGGGCTCGCGGCACTGGAGGCGGCGGGATTTCGCGCAGCGGTGATGGCGGCGATCGAGGCGTGCATCGCCAAAGCTCGCAGCTAGGCCTTTGCTGCACCTCGCCAGTTTCGGATTTCAAACATAGCGCGTTCGTGATCGCGCTAATATCGGAATTCTGCGCGGGCACTCGCGCTAGCTAAAATTTTGCCTTATCTTTAAATCAAACGAGCTAGTTACTCCTGCAGCGACGGAGTTTATGAGCCTTATGGTAAACGAGCCGGCAAGCCCGCATTGCATTTAAAATTTTAAAATTTTAAAATTTAGAGATTTGTAAAATTTTAGTTCAAAATTTCGCTCTTAAAATTCTAAATTTACAGGATTATAAATTTAGCGCGCAGCAGGGCAAAATTTTGATTTTAGCGGCGCGAGCCTATGTCCAAAACCATTAAAATCAAAAATTTAACGCAGCATAGGTAGATACGCCCGCGACTGCGAACTTGTTAGATAAAAACTCAAGCCAAGAACGCAAGCGCTAAATAGTGCGTCTTGCGCCGCAGTCTTATTAAGACACAAACGCAAACTGCAAAATTTCGCCGCTCACGCGAACAGCAAATCAAGCCGCGCCGAGCAATGTTTTACTACCAAAGCAAGCTGCAAATCAAAACCGCATCTCATCGCAGAGCAAGCCTTAAATTTAAACCGCGTTTCGCCGCCGAGCTGCAAACCAAACCTGCGCGCCAAATCCTACCGAGCTGCGCAATAAAATTTGACTTTCATACAGCCAAAATTTCGCACGCAAAGCCGCGATAAGCAAGTAGGATTAGATAAACTCCTTCTCCAAAGGCTGCATCGCATTGCCTTCAGCGTCGAAAAGTACCCGCCCGCATACTTCGCAGACTTCATCTCTAGGCGATGACTCGTCCGCGTCCAGCTGCCACGCTGACATCTCACCGCACTCGCAGTTTATGACGTAAAGGATCTGCCTCTTGCGGCGCTTGCCCCATGGCGCGATGTCCCAAAATAGCTCCTCGCGCTTGCCTAGCTTTTTAAAATCTTTCTCGGCGTCCTTGTGCGCGACGAGCAGATAATAAGCGTCGCTATGAAGATCCAAAGTAAAGAGCCTAAAATCGCTCTTCTTCAGCGCCTTTTGAAACTCGTTCATCAAAAATAGGCTCGCATCGCCGCGCTCGAAACCCTCTTTTTTCGCTTCTTTTTCGAGCCTTGCGTAAATTTTATCGCACTTTATAGCCACACCGCTTTGCAGCGCACCTAGCCTAGAGCTGATAAATTTGCCTACATCGCCCGTCTCGTCCTCGCCGGCCCAGTCAAGCATCCAAACAAGCCCTTTTCCGATAAGCGCATCCAAAAACTCGCCGTCATTCATCTCGCCCGTTTTCCCAAAACCGCCCGTCTCGCCCGCCGTCAAATGCTTTAGGACGCAGCACTGATCTTTCGTCATTTTCGCTCCTTTGATTAAATTTACCGCCTACATGGATCTGTTTAAATTTTACTCCCAAAAAGCTTTAAGCTTACTTTTCGCAACTCTTTACGCCGCAAATTTAGCTCGCGGCGGCGGGTAAAATTTCGCTATAATTTCACAAAAGCGCTAAAATTCCAACCGAAAAGGACGCAAATGCAAACGGATCTGCAAGAAAAGATTAAGGAGCTGCAACGCAAGATCGCGCGCAAGATCACCTATTTTCAGACGGGCGGCGTGAGGCCGCGAGGCGCGATCGATGAGTGCTGGATCGGTCGCGTGCTCGCTTGCGCGGCGGATGAGAAGCTGCCCATAGATAAAAACGGCGCGTCGATGCTCCCTCTAGCGCAGTTTTACCTGTCCGCGCTGCCCTATGTGCCGCAGATCTTGGACGGTGTCAAGCTGCTTGCGGTCTTCATCTCGCAGGATCTCATCGGCAAATCCCGCGAGGATATGGCCGGCCTATGGGCGATCCGCGAGTATAAAAACGAGGAGGAGCTCGTCATAAAGGAGCTTGCAAATCCGCGCTCGCAGATAAGGCCCTTTCCTTTGCAACCCAAATTTGCCGCGGACGATACGCCCGTTTGGGACGGCGGCGGGCTGGAGCCTGACATCGTGCACGAAATTTTGGAGCTTAAAAGGTCGGTCGGGCTTTATTATTCCGACGTCACGGCTAGGCTGGAATATTACAACTGCACGAAGCTCGGCGGCTATCCCTCCTTTTGCCAGTCGGGAGTGAGCTTCGGCGAGGGCTATCAGTTCGTTTTTCAGGTCTCTTCAGACGAAAAAGCGGGCTTTAACGTCATAGACGGCGGCAGCTTGATGTTTGCCAAAAACCCGCGAAGCGGCGCGTGGAGCCTGTATTATGATTTCGATTAGGCGCGCGAAAGGTAAATTTAGCTCTCTCGTAAAATTCCGCCGCTTCAAACGGACGCCGGGAGCGAGTAAATTTACGATGAAATTTTATCTGCGCTCGGCTTTGAACTCGCTCGGTGCAGATTAAATTTAAACGGCGGCGCGCCCCAATCTAGATTAAATTTAAGCTGCCGAGAGGCGAGCCGAATAGTTGCAGACGCGCCGAATATAGCGAGCGAGCTACGAAAATTCGGCATCGTAAAATTTTAAAATTTTATAGCCCGAGATTTCGGCTTCGAGCTTACAATTTAAGGCGCGCTTGAAATTTTAACCCGCAAATTTAAAGGAGCTAAAATGAACGCAAACGAGCTTGCAAACATCTGGCGCAGGCCGATCTACCTGCCATATCTGCAAGAACCGCTCACGCCCGAGGCGCTGCGAGCCGCGGAAGAGGAGCTAGGACACGCCCTGCCGCGCGAGCTCGCCATGATGCTGGGCGTGCAAAACGGCGGCTACCTGCGCTACGAGCTAGAGGGCTACCCGCTGGACGCCGTCAGCGGCATCGGCGAGGCGCATCCGTCGCTTACGCGCTTTAGCTGGGGCGAGGAGCGCGAGTGCGTGAGCTTTGAGCTTGACGGGCTGGTGCCCTTCAGCGGCGACGGCCACTGGTATCTGTGCCTGGACTACCGCGCCAGCGAACAGCCTGCGGTCGCCTATATCGACATCGAGTGCGACGAGCAAAGTATCATCGCACAGGACTTCGCTTCGTTTTTAGCGCTTTTGCGGCTCGACACGGGCGGCAAGATCGCGCTGCAAACGGGGCTCGATCTAGACGGCACGAAGGCGCGGCTGGAGGAAATTTTGGGCGTGCGCGCAAGAGCCGCCGATCCGCAGCTTTACGGCTTTAGCGTGTATAATTTCGCTCGCGAGGGCGGCATGCTGAGCCTTAGCCCGAACGAGGTTCGGCTCGGATTTGCCAGGCGGGGCGAGCGGCGTTTTAAGGAGCTTAAAAACTTCAGCGAGCCCGCCCTGCGCTATGCTGAGCTGGACGCGGGCGCGATGATACTTGACGTTTTCAAAGAGGAGCTGATAGGCGAAATTTTGCGCGAGCTAAAGGACGCGGACTTGTGCGCACAGAGCCTAAAAAAGGTGATCGACGCGTAAGCTTTTTGCGATTAATAGCGTAGTTTTGTGCGGGCTGCGGCGCGCATTCGTGCAATCGTCAGCGCGGGCTTGCGAGCGCAAATTTAGCTCTCCGCGGCGGGTAAAATTTCGCTATAATTTTGCTAATTTAGCAAAGGAGAAAACGATGAGCGTAGAATTCCGCGTTAAAAATAAAAAGCGACCGCTATTTATGGGGTATTCGGACGCCATGAGCGTTAGCAAGGCATTGGATCTGCTGCCCGATCTATCGGTGTTTGGCATAGACGAGAGCGCCGAGGACTTTGACGAGAGGGCGTTTTTAAAATCGCTTTTGAGCGAGTATGAGTGTTTGATTTTGGGCGTGCGGGGCAAGAGCGGGCGCGGAATGGAACTTAGCTACGACGAGGATCAGCAAAGCTACGCCATGCGCGTAAATACGCCCGCGACGATCTTTGATTGGGTTTTGACGATCTCGTATCTGCAGGCGCTATCTAAGCAGCTAGAAAGCGAGATCACGGATGAAAACAGCGAAATTTACACTCACGACAGGATAGAGCAATTCGACTACGAGCGCTATATATCGGCGGGGCTACATTCGATAGATCAGCACTTAAGCGGCGATACGGAGGTAAATTTTTGCTACGGGGTGCAGAGGCCTTTTGCGATAAACCGCGCGATGATGGATGAAATTTTAGCCTCATACAACCCCGCCGCCGAGTTTAGTAAGCGGCTGACCGAAGTGCAATATCTCGACGCTTACAGCGCGCATCAGAGGTTCTACCGAAATGGAGATGACGGTACGATAATGGGCTCATACGCGCTCACGCAAAACCTGCCCACTATCCTGCCCTACAAGCCGTTTGTGGAGTGGCAAAACGCGGAGATGCTAAAAAATAGCGACGTCGCGCGCTGGCAGATCGCGCTCATAGGCATCGAGGGAGACGAAAACGACGCCGGTAACTACCGCGCCATCGCCGAGCTGGAATATGGCGAGTTTATCGCGCAGCTGCCGAAGCAAAACTACCGCTTCATCGATGCGAGCTATATTTTGGTTGACGGGCTAAGCGCCGAGCAGCTAAAGGCGCTGGCGGGCTAAATTTTACTTGCGGTGAAATTCTACAGAATTTTATCGAGGATTGACGCCGCAAAATTTAAAGACGCGGAATTCGCAGTAAATTTCGCAGCGCACAAAATTCTAAAAGACGGAATTTTATCGCAATGCAAATTTAGAAATTCCACCACGATAAAATTCCGTCGCGGTAAAATTTAGAAAGGTTAAAATGAAAAGGACCTACTACGATCTAAAAATTTACGATAACGACGGGATGTTCGGCGTGCTGCAAGAGGACATCGAGGCATTGCCGTTTTTCGGCTACTGGCAAAAGATGAGTCTTGGCTCGACGCAGGGCATATACATAGACGAAAGCCGCAAAGAGCACAGGCTCGTCTATCTGTACGACTGGGAGAAATTTTGCAGATTATTCGCTCGCGAACAGGAGCTACTTAAACGCGCCCCGGTCGGTAGCGAAAATGAGCGATCCAAGCCGTAGCGGATCTCGGTCGGCAGCGGAGAATAACGGCGACTAGCTGCAACGCAAGTAAATTTTAACCGATAAATAGCGACGCGCGTTAATCAGCCAAAATCGCCGCCCCGCTTAAATATCCGAGTTCAAATTTAGCTCGTCTATGATAGATAAAAGCTCTGAAATTTCCTTTTTAATTTCAGCGGCGTCCCCTAAGCTCGGCGGCGGCGAAAAAAGCGTCGTCTCAAATTTATTTTTCACTCCGTTTAAAAATAGATAAAGCTTATCGTCCATAAACGCCGCGCTCAGCCCCATTTTCCCCGCGAATTTTTCCTTTAGCTCTCGCAGGCGCTCCATAAACGCGGGCGTCAAAAGATACCTCGCCTCAACCTTATCGTCCGCAAAGACCCGAAATTCTTTACTAAAAAACACGTCGTCCATCTGCTCTTTTTCGCCTAAAAATCTGGTGTTTAGCGTGCGGCTCGCGACTATAGTTTGCCCGCTAAATTTCTTGTAGAACTCGCAGACCAAGACCGAGCCGCTGAACGCCTGCATATCCTTCATGGCCTCCCATGCAAAAATTATCGCGGATAGCAAATTTAACGCCGCTGAGTCGCCGATTTCCAGCGTCGCGCCGTTTGGGATATCGATCGCTTCGCTGAGGTTAAATTTGACGCCTTTATAAATGCCGCTGATTTGGTCTTCGGCGCGAAACTCATCGGGCGAATAGATGCCGATTTTGCGAAATTCTTTACGGCTGATGCCGGCAAACGGATCGTAGCTAAAATTTGAATCAACCTCGCGGATGGCGGCACGGACGAAGACATCTTTATAAAACGCTTTATAATCCCCCAGCTCGCTGGTCACTCGGCTCGCGTTAGCCATTAGCGCGGCTTGAAAAAACGGAATATAGATAATGATGAAAAATAGCGGTGCAAGGCGATTTTCAAAAAGATGCCCTACGGCAAATCCGCCGCCTACGGGCAGCGCTATTATAAATAAAATTCCCAAAAACAGATACTTTATAAATGCTAGCCGGCACTCTTTTTGCTTTTTGGCGGTGGCAACTATTGCTTCGTTTATGTTCAAATTTTGCCTTTTTCTAAATTTACGCAGCGGATTTCGCGCCTGGAGCGAATTTTAGCAAAATTTACGCCGCAAAGATACGGCGGGCGTGAGTAAATTTTATTCGGCGAATTTATAAGTCTATAAAATTTACGTCGCGGCGGCGATCTACTCGGACGTGCGCTGATTTAGCCACATTTTAAGATTGCCCGCGCCCTCTTTTAGCACCCCAAATCCTGCCGCGGCAATACAGACAAAATTAATTAGCGAGCCCCTCCCGCCGACATTTAAAATCCCAAAGCCCACAATCCACAGCGCCGTGCCGAAGCCAAGCGTGCACACGGCGGTCGCGATCCCCAGCTTGCGGCGCAAGAGGCTTGGTTTGCGCGCTACCTGAACTCGAGTGATCACGTAGCTGCCCGCATATCCTCCGCGGATGAAATACGCGCGCGCAAGCTCGCCCTCCTCTACGGGGATATCGTTAAACTCGCCGCGCAGTTTCACGCCGTCTATCTCGAAAAATACCCAAATTTTGCTATTTCCTCTTGCAGCGTGGACGCGGAGATTTCGAACCTCGCCCGTGATCTCATATTCCAATTTGCCTCCTCAAACAGCTTCGCGCTTTGCTTCCGCGCTAAATTCCGCGCCGTAAAATTTTAAAATCTAAAATTTGCCTTGCTCGCAGCACTGTCCGTAAAATTTTAAAGTTGAACCTCTACAAGCACTAAATTTAGAACTAAGCCTTAAAATTTCATAGCGATAGAATTCTAAGTAAAACTCTGCCGCTAAATTTAGCAAGCCATATGTGCGGGCTATCTGGACCTTGCCGAATTTCGCATGTCGCAAAATCGCGGCGAAATTCCACGTGCCGTAAAAGCTCCAAATCCGCCGCAGCAATATCGCAGACAAAGCCCATCGAAAAAACTGATACCGCGCGACGAGTAGCGTAGATAGACGGTGCAAGGCAGGTAGCACAACAGACGCCATACGACAGACGGTGCACGGCGAGCAATACAAAACAGGCGGCGTGCACGGCAGGCAGTGCAAATCGGCAAACGCGTGCTGGGCTACCAAGCGCCTACTTCTTTAAAATTTCGTTTTTCATGAATTCGTAGAGCTGGCAGGATTTTTTATTGCCCGCGTCGCAGCCCTTTTTGACCCATCCAAGCCCCTTGGAAAATCCGCGCAGATCCCCCTTGCTCACATACAAATAGCCTAAATTATTGCAGGCATCGCCGTAGCCCAGCTCGCAGGATTTAGTGTAAAGCTTCTCCGCCTTGTCGCGATCCTGCGGCGCGCCGAGACCCTTATCATACGCAACGCCGGCGTTATAGCAGCTATCCACTAGCCCGCCGTCACAGCCTCGCTCGAAAAAGCTCACCGCCTTTGCCTGATCCGCCGCAAGCCCGAAACCGCCCGTGTAATAGACTACGCCCGCATTGTGACAGCTTTTGGCATAGCCCAAATCGCAGGCCTTGGCGTAGCGCTGCGCGGCGGCAACGAAGTCCCTACTCAGGCGCCCTCGCTGATATAGGTTGCCTAGCTTGTGGCAGGCTACGGCGACATTTTTATCGCAGGCTGTGTCATAAAATAAGCCCGCTTGCGTCGCATTGCCCTCGCCGTCGTATAGGGCCCCCAAATCAAAACAGCTATCTTTCTCGCCCGCCTCGCAAGCCTTGGCAAGAGCGGGCTTGGCGCCGTCGTAATCTCCGCGGGAGAGCTTGTCGCGCCCCAGCTGCGCGCAGCCCATGCCATCGCCGCGGTAGCATTTAAACGATAAAACGGGCGACGGCCAAAAAAGCACCATAACCAAGATGCAAACGGCGATAGAAAGTGCCGTTATGTCGATGATCTTTCTCATATCTATCCTTTTTGCAGCGATGTGCCGCGGGGCTTAAGGGGCGGTCTTGCAGGCAAATCCCGCCCGAGTAAATTTTGCAGATGAAATTTTGCCGCCTTAAAGCTCTACTTTAAAAATTTTGCTTAGAGTTTCCACGTCGTAAAATTTTAAAATTTCAAAATTTTGCAAGCGGTAAATTTGCAGCCAAATTTTAAATTTACGAACCGCGCCAGGTGCCGCAGCAATACCTCGAAATCGCTCGCAAAATTCTAAAATTGAAATTTTACGAGCCGTAAATTTAGAACTAGCTTTAAAATTTCATAGCGATAGAATTTTAAGTCAAATTTCGCGGTAAAATTTCATCCCAAATTCCGCCGTAAAATTTTGCGGCGAAGCCAGAAGCAAAGAGCAAAACATAAAATTTCGCAGCAGAAATCCCGCCGAAAAATTTCGCTTTGTATTTAAATCATAAATTTCGTTCGTGAGATTTAAGCTATCGGCGCGAATGTAGCCTGTGCGGCTACATTTTTTCTTTCGCGTTTAGGCCCATCAGAGCAAACGCCGTGCGGATACTAAGCGCCACGAGCGCGAACAGCTTGAGCTTCGCGTCCTCGTTCTCGCTGCCTACGACGCGGTTTTCGTTGTAGTATTTGTGAAAGTCCGCCGCGAGCGCCTTTAGGAAATCGGGCAGCTTCTGCAAGCCGCGCGAATTAAAAGCGTCGTTTAAAATTTCATTCAAGCCAAGCGCCGCAAAAGCTAGACTGAGCCCCGCTTCATCCAGCGTGCCGAAGTCCGCGCCTAGGACGTCCGCCTCGCGCTTGCCCGCTTTGGTAAAAATTTGATTGACCCGCGCGTGAGCGTAGTTGATGTAGAAGATCGGATTGCTGCTGTCCTCGCGCGCGAGCTCGTCCACGTCGAACTCAAGCGGCGTCTCGCCCTTTTTGCTGATGAAGATAAATCGCATCGCGTCTCTGCCGATCGCAGCGAGCACGTCGCTCATCAAGATCGCATTGCCCGCGCGCTTGCTCATCTTATAGGTCTGCCCGTCTTTGAGCAAATTTACCATCTGCATTAGGATGATCTCGAGCCTGCTTTCGTCATAGCCCAGAAAATGCACGGCGGCCTTTAAGCGCGCTATGTAGCCGTGGTGATCGGCGCCCCAGATGTTGATGCAGCGCTCATATCCGCGCTCAAATTTGTTGTTGTGATAGACGATGTCGCCCGCGAGATAGGTCGGGCGCGCATCCTCGCGGATGACGACGCGATCCTTTTCGTCGCCGAGCTGCGATGAGCGGATCCAAATTTTACCCTCCTGCTCATACATCTTGCCGCTGCGTTCAAGCTTCCTAATCGTTGGCTCAAGCTCGCCGTAGAGGCTCTTTTCGCTAGCCCAGTTTTGGATATGAATGCCCGCGTCTGCGAGATCTTTTTGGATGATCTTTAGCACTTCGTCTTTAGCAAACTCCGCAAGGATCAAAACGCGCGATTCGTCGCGGAAAATTTCATCGCCAAATTGGGCGCGCGCAAGAGGGATGATCTCGTCGATATACTCCCCGCGGTAGTATTTCTCGGGATAGCTCACGTCCTCGCCCGCGAGCTCGCGCGCACGAAGCGCGATCGAAGTGCCCAAAAGCTCGATCTGATTGCCCGCGTCGTTGATATAATACTCGGTATCGACGCGGTGCCCCAGATAGCCTCCGATGCGCGCGAACGTATCGCCGTAAACGGCGCCGCGCACGTGCCCGATATGAAGCGGACCGGTCGGATTGGCGCTGATGTATTCAAGCAGAATTTTTTGCGGCATAATGGCGAAATTCTGCGCCTCATCGCATTTTGGCACAGCAACGGAATTTGACGCCGCTTCGGAATTCTGCGAAATAAAATTTTGCGTGTCGGAATTCTGCGCTTTGGCGGTGTCATTGCCGCTCGCAGCCAGATTCGCAGCGGAGTCTTTGCAAGCAGGCTCACTCGCGCAAAGCTTTTTCGAAGCCGATAAAATTCCAGCTCCGAGCTTCGCGTCGTTTTTCGCAAAATCGCCGCCCAGGCTAAGAGCATTTTCAGCAAGAATGCCCAACACGGCGGGCTTTATATGAAAATTTAGATAGCCGTTAACCGCCGTGGCACTTAGAATTTCGCTATCTTTAAATTTAGCCGCAAGCTCCTCAGCGATGAGCTTAGGCGCCTTTCGCAGCTCTCTAGCCAACGCAAAAGCCTCGGGCGAGGCGTAATGAGCCAAGCTTTTATCTTTGGATCTTTCTAAAACGACTTTGCGAGATAAAATTTTAAAAATTTCGTTTAAGACTAAATTTTTCAAATCCCTTACGCCTTTTTATTGTCGCTAATTTCGGCGTCTTTGATCTCTTCCTCGGCCTTTTTCTCGACCTTTTCAGGCGTATCGTCCTCCATCTCTTTTTTGAAGGTCTTTATACCCTTGCCCACGCCCTTTGCAAGCTCGGGGATTTTTTTAGCTCCGAAAAGTAACACGATAATCGCTAAGATAATTAGCAGTTGTTGAACGCTTACGCCCATTTTTTCTCCTTTAAATTTTCCAAATTTCGATTAGCTTGCCTATGTCGCGGCTCGCCGTTTCTAATTTGATAGTTTTATAGATTGATCTTAAATTTTCATACGCCGCTTCCAGGCGGTCGTTTATTATGAAATAATCATACTCACCTAGGCGCTCCATCTCCTCTTGCGCGTTTTGCAAGCGTAAAGCAATATCGGCGGGATCATTATCACCGCGAGCGCGCAACCTATCTCTAAGCTCCGACAAGCTCGGCGTAGTAATAAATACACTAGTAAGCTCGCTTTTAGGCACTTTGCTACGCACGATCTCATATCCTTGCACATCGATGTCAAAAATCACGATCTTACCCCGCTCAAGCTCGCTCGTAGCGGCTTTTAGCGAAGTACCGTAATATTTGCCGTGGAC
>NZ_CALIIS010000142.1 GCF_938017705.1 uncultured Campylobacter sp. | reverse complement strand
GCTAAGTTGAAAGACGAAGCTAAAGAAGAGGGATCGTCTAAGGCTAAAGGTAAGAGAGGCAAGAAGGGTAAGAAAGGTAAGGGAGAGTAATAAGAAAGAATATATAAAATAGGGAGAGGGCGTAAATTGGACTTCTCCCTTTGTTTTTATAAAAATTTATAAAGGGTATGACTCTATACTTTTCGGAGGCAGATAAGATTGTAAATTTTAGCTATTGTTTTATCTGGGTTTTGGCAGCAATTGTTATGTCTAAGCATATTAACTTTATTTACTTCTCTGTTATTTTACCTAGTTGCTTTATTGCTTTTACAATTACTTTAGATTTTGAATAATTTATTTATAGGCGAATTTAAATCCGCACAATTTATTTATATTGTTTATTTGCTTTTAAATTTTTGATGGATACAATCATACGATCTAAATTTTTAAAGGATTTTGAGCTTAAAACTATGAGCAACAAAATAAAATTTATCAAAAATATTTCCTGGCTTCTGTTCGAACATGGTATTAGGATCGGCGGCAGTATTGTGACTGCGTCGATTTTAGCCAGAGTTTTAGGGATTGAAAAATATGGGATTTTTCAATATTTATTGGGGCTTGTAGTTATTTTCAAATCGCTTTCATATATTAATCCGGCAGAGATTATGGTGCCTATGCTTACGAACGCGGATGCTATACAGCGCAGATATTTAATGGGAAGCGGCTTTTTTATCAGGGCATTTTTCTGCATAGTAGCATATATCGCTTTTTTAGCATTCGTATATTTTAGTGATGATGTAAAAGCGTTTAATCTGGCTCTAATTCTCGGATTTTGTATTTTGTTAGACGAAGCATTCGGTATCGTCACGGCCTTTTTACAATCTCAGACGATGATAAAATATAGAAGTGTGCTATATATCTGTTTTACGATCATCAAGATTACTATTCTGGCATCGCTATTTTGGCTAGGGGTTACTAATATCTATATTTATGCGCTTACATATACGCTGGAGAGTATTTGCATGGCGCTAGGTCTGCTTTGGGTTTATAAGATTTTAAATAAAGAACTATTCTTTACATTTGATTTTAATAAAATTTTGCCCCTTCTTAAAGATGGACTACCATTTTTTCTAGGTATCTGCTTTATGTGTATATTTTTGAGGGCGGATATTGTTGCGACGCGTTATCTAAGTGATGGTACGACTTTAGGGTTATATGCCTCGGCGATTCAGCTTTTTGGTAGTGTGACTGCTATGGCGCCAATTATAGCGGTATCATTTGCGCCTTTATTTGTTTATAAATTTGACGAACTATACACCATAAAGAAAAATATATGGCTGCTTGCTTGCGGTATGGTTGCTATTTCGCTTTTTACGTCTATGGCGATGTATTTTTTATCGCCAATTTTAATAAGCTTAATATTCGGAGCTAAATTTAACGACGCAGTAGAAATTTTTAGATATCTATTATTTATTTTGCCGCTTATATTTTTAAACGAGGCTTTAAATTTATATATAATTAAAATGAAGTTGGGTAAACTCCTTATTTATAAATGGGGACTTGCCCTAGGCGGTGCCGTTGTGGCTTATTTATATTTTGTTCCTATTTATGGTGCCGTAGGAACAGTAGTTGGGCTTGGAATAGGATATTTTGTAGTATGTATACTGGGTGCCGCGATAATTTTAAATGATAAAGGGGATTTATGAAGGAAGTTTTGATATCCGCAATAGTACCTATATATAATGTCGAAAAGTATCTTGGAAAATGTATCGACAGCATCATAAATCAAACTTATAAAAATTTAGAGATAATATTGGTTGATGACGGAAGTACTGATGGTTGTTCTAAAATTTGCGATGAATATGCACTAAAAGACAGCCGCATAAAAGTAATCCATAAAGAAAACGGCGGTCTTAGCGATGCTAGAAACGCAGGTATCGATATTGCAAGCGGTGAATATTTAACTTTTATAGATAGTGACGACTGGGTAAGTAAATTTTATATACAAAATTTATATTGCTTGATAGATAGATGCGATGTGGATATGGCTATCACCTCAATTAGGCGTGCTTATGAAGACAGTGAGGATAAAATTTATGAAAAAAGTATAAATGATGAGCCTATTTTAATCCATACAGCTAAAGAATGTATAGAAAGTCTATTTTGCGGTAAATTTTATAATGTCGGTGCGGTTGCTAAAATTTATAAAAAAGAGTTATTTGCAGGCATTAGGTTTCCAAAAGGTCAGATATACGAAGACCTTTCGACCACGCCCATAATAGCTTCAAAAGTGAACAAAATAGCTTTTTGCGACTTGAAGGATTATTTTTACTTTATAAGAGATAATTCTATCATGACGAGCAAAGGCGATATTAAAGATTTAATTATATTTAATATCCTAGACGAGCTAAAAAAATATTTCCGCGATGATAAAGATATCGTAAAATCCATAGAGATCAGAAAGCTCAGAGACGCATTTATGACCTTTTATAAATTTAAGGATAATTTAGACGATTTAGGTAGGGGCACTCTAATAAAAATGGATAAGATAATAAAAAACAATTCCGCGATCGCGCTGAAAGATAAAAATTCTAAGACGCAGGATAGGATCGGGGTTATTATATATAATTTATTAGGATTAAAAGCCTATCTAAAATTTAGAGAGATAGCTCTTTGGGTTAGAAAAAATACCTCTAAATAGACAATGAGTTAAAATATGTACACTTTATACGCAATTTTTATATTTTATTTTTTCGCTGCTTTAGCATATGGTTTTTCTATAAGACACAGAGAAATCCGACCGTTGCTATATTACGCTTTTTTATCTATATTCTTTATTTTAGTAGCGTTTCAGGATAATTACGGGACCG
>NZ_CALIIS010000141.1 GCF_938017705.1 uncultured Campylobacter sp. | reverse complement strand
TTTATTGGATAGCGCATTAAATTTTAAAATTTACGCTATTTAGCTTAAATTTACGCACTGCGCCGCGGAGAAAAAGAGCACGAAATTTTAAAATTTTGCCGCACGCAGCGCAAATATCGCTAAATTTGCGCTACGCCTTTTTCGGCGTGATCAGCATATTTACGTAGCGACCCTCCAGCGCAGGCGCCTTATCGCGATCGGCAACTTCAGCGAAAAATTCGTCCCAAATTTTATTGAGCAAATTTACGCCGATTTCCGGGCTCGACATCTCGCGCCCTTTTAAAAATACGCGAAGCTTGACGTGTTTGCCGCTACTAAGGAATTCTTTCGCGTGTTTTACTTTGTAATTAATATCGTTTTGAGCGATTTTGGCGGACAGCTTGATCTCTTTGACCTCGATGATTTTTTGCTTTTTTTTCGCCTCTTTGAGCTTTTTTTCCTGCTGATAGCGAAATTTGCTGTAGTTCATGACCTTGCAAACGGGCGGCTTTGCATCGGGCGCTATCAAAACCAGATCCACACCCTCTCGCTCGGCGATTTGCAGCGCCTGCGCCTTTGAAATTATGCCGTAAACCTCGCCGTTGTCGCCTATGCACCTGACTTCGCTAGCCGGAATGTCCTCGTTTAGAAAAACCTCTTTGCCTCTGCTCAAAAATTCACCTCGTTTAATTTAGCTTTTACGAAATTTAAAAACTCATCCAGCCCTAAATTTCGCTGTTCGCGCGCCCTACGATCGCGCAGAGCCACGCTGCGAGCCGAAACTTCATTATCGCCTAGGACGATGATGAGCGGCACCTTCTGTTTTTCAGCCGTTCTGATTCGTTTATTTAGCGTCTCGTTTTTATCTAAAATTTCGCCGTCAATGTCTGCTTCGCGCAGCAAATTTAAAATTTCGTTCGCGTAACTTGCGTGCGCCTCGCCGATCGGCACGATCGATACCTGCGTAGGACAGATCCAAAACGGAAGCTCGCCCGCGGTATGCTCGAGCAAAATCCCCACAAAGCGCTCGAAGCTTCCCAAAATCGCGCGATGCAGCATCACGGGCTGCTTTTTTTCATTATTCTCGTCGATGTAGCCTAGCTCGAAGCGCGCAGGCAGGTTAAAATCGACCTGTACCGTGCCGCACTGCCATTTTCGGCCGAGCGCGTCGGTAATTTTGATATCGATCTTAGGCCCATAGAATGCGCCGCCGCCCTCGTCTAGACCATATTTTAAGCCTTTTTCGTCAAGTGCGTCTTTTAAAGCCTTCGTCGCGATATCCCAAACCTCGTCGTCGCCGACCGCCTTTTGCGGTTTGGTCGAAATTTCAAGCTCGTATTCAAAGCCGAAAGCCTTCATCAAAAGCTCTACGAAATCTAAAATTTCATAGACGTTTTCTTTGATCTGGCTTGGCATCACAAACAGATGCGCGTCGTCCTGCGTGAACTCGCGCACGCGGAAAAGTCCGTGCAAGACGCCGCTTTTTTCGTGGCGGTGCACGACGCCGTACTCGCAAAATTTAAGCGGCAGATCGCGATATGAGCGGATTTCGCTTTGATAAACCTTGATGTGACCGACGCAGTTCATCGGCTTGATGCCGTATTCTTGATCCTCGATCGTCGTAAAATACATATTTTCTTTGTAGTTACTGTAGTGCCCGCTGATCTTCCACGCGTCGGATTTTAAAATTTCAGGACCGCGCACCGGCTCGTAGCCGCGCTTGCGAAGCTGCCTATAAAGGCGCTCCTCGAGCTTTATACGCATCCTCGTGCCGGCAGGAAGCCAGATCGGGAGTCCCGCGCCGATCTGCTCGTCAAAGGTGAAAAATTTCATCTCGGCTCCGAGCTTTCGGTGATCGCGCTTCTTGGCTTCTTCTAGCATCGTAAGGTGTTTTTTAAGGCTATCTTTATCGGCAAATACGACGCCGTAGATGCGAGTTAGCATCTCGCGCTTTTCGTCGCCGCCAAGATACGCCCCCGCGATGCGCGTAAGGGCGAAATTTTTCAAAAATTTCGTATTTTGCACGTGTGGACCGCGGCAGATGTCCTCAAACTCGCCCTGCGCGTATAAGCTAACCGGGCCGTCGGGGATACGCTTTAAAACTTCTTGCTTAAGATCGTCGTTTGCATATTTTTTCGCGACCGCCTCTTTGGTGGAGGCTATCTTTTTAATCTCTAAATTTGCCTCGGCGAGCGCTCGCATCTTCTTTTCGATCGCCTTTAAATCCTCTTCGCCGAGCTTCTCGCCGCTATCTTTACTGACGCGGATGTCGTAGTAAAACCCATCCTCGATCGCAGGTCCTACGAAAAATTTTGCGCTCGGATAAAGCTCGCGTACCGCCTGCGCCAAAAGGTGCGCACAGGAGTGACGCATAATTTTAAGCGCGTCCTCGGAGTTATCGAAATATATCGGCTGTGCCTCGCTTGCGTGCTCGCCGATGCTTTGAGTATCGTAAATTTCACCGTTAAATTTATACGCGATAATATCGCTCATTGGCTTGTTTCCTTTTTTACCGAATTGTCTTTCTTACACTGAAAGAACGAGAGCTAATTTTAGCTAATCAATCCTTAACGATAAATTTAAAAAATATTAAAATTAAAATTTTTGATTCTTTTCTCGCAATAAAAAATACACGGCGTTAGCACAAAGAGCACAAATCGCCATCACACTTGCGAGCAAAAACGGCTTATTCGCTCCCACTGCACCCACGATAAACGAAATAGCCCCGGCAATAGCAAACTGCGCAGTCCCCAGTACCGCCGAAGCTGCGCCAGAGTTGCCGTCCTTATACAGCGCCATCGCAAGCGTCGTGGCGTTAGGCGCGACAAAGCCGAGCGATGAAAGCAATACGAAAAGCGAAGCCTCAAAGCAGATGAAGGGAAGGCCAAGCATAGCGCATGCGAGCAAAATCAGGCTCGCCACAAGCATCGCTATTAGGCCGAAATTTAATAAAGCTGTGGGTTCGCGATTTTGCACGAGTTTGGCATTTAGTGCCGAAATGAGGGTCATCCCAAGAGCGTTGATGCCAAATATTACGCCAAAGGCATGCTCACCCAGCCCATAATAGCCCAAAAATATAAAGCTAGAGCCCGTGATATAAGCGAAAAGCGCGCTCATCGCAACCGCAAATCCTAGCGTATAGCGCATAAATTCTTTATTTCGCAAGATTATGCCGTATTCGCCAAGCACGCCTTTTACGCTAAGTGTAGCAGTCCCATCTATCTGCACGCTCTCGTCGAGTCCGAAAAATATAAATGCAAAAAGCAAAATTCCAAGTGCGAACAAAATCGCAAAAATCGCTTGCCACGAGAAAAAATCTAGCACAAATCCGCCTAGAGTTGGTGCTAGCATCGGAGCTAGCGAGCCTACGACCATCATCAGCGCAAACATCGCCGCAGCCTCGTGCAGTTCGAATTTATCATTAATTACGGCTCGCGCAAGTACCACTCCAGCGCACCCACCCAAAGCTTGCAAAAATCTAAAAAATATAAACGCGTAAACGCTATCAAAGCTCACGCAAGCAAGCGACGCACATATAAAAAGCAAAATGCCCGCGTATAACGGCTTTTTACGACCAAATTTATCGCTTAGCGGCCCATAAACGAGCTGTCCTAGCGCAAAAGCGATGAAAAAGCTCGCAACCGATAGCTGAGTGTAAAACTCGCTCGTGGCGAAGCTTTGCTTGACCCTTTCTAGTGCGGGTAGATACATATCGGTAGACAAGGGCGCCAGAGCGGACATATAGGCGAGTATAATCACCAGTTTAAATTTAGCGAATTTACTTTGTTTGACCATCGTTTTTCTCAATTATTTTTAGGCAGAGCTCAAACGTGCGCACGAGCGCGTTTAGATCCTTAAATTTTTGCGGCAAAAGCCTAGCGATAAAATATATCGGACGTAGCGCAAGTACCGTAGCCCACGCACTTTGCACTACATCCTGCCCGCCGCTTGAGGCATAGGTGCGAATGCCTGCACGCACCAAACCTTCGCTTAGCCCTTCGCGACACAGATCATAGACAAACAGCAAAAAATCTCGCATTTTGGCTTTTTGCAGATTACCGCGCTCGCCACGATTTTCAAAATCTATAAATTTCATCTCGCCGTTTTTTACTAAAACGTCGCGCAGCGCAGGTCTGCCGTGTATGAAGCCGCGCGAATGCAGCTGTGCTAACGCCGCAGCGTAACCCTGAATGAGCGCCACGCAAGATGCCTCATCCGAGCTTTTTAGCACCTCGTCCACCGGCGTGCCGCCGTCTTTGAGTACGAAAAAGCTCTCGTCTCGCAGCACCAGCTGCGGCACAGGCGCGCCGGCTGCGTACAGGCTCTCGCATTTTAGCGCTTCGTAATCGAAAGCAGCTTTCGGATTTGCTTTAAATATTTTCGTAAGCAATCCACCGCGGATGCGCAGTTCCGGCTGCTTTAGCCAGTATTTTTCACCCTCGAAACTAAAGCTCGTGACGCGCTCGCCAGGATGATTTTTTAGAATTTCATTTACATATTCTTTAAAATTTTGCATTCAATAAATTTAGCGAATTTTTTTTAGAAAGAGCTAAATTTGCGAGTTTTATTTCATTAAGTTCCATATGTCCGCATAAAATTTATTACGTAAATTCGGCGGGGATAAATTTTAAAATTATCAGGTAGAATTTTTATTGCAGTCTTGGAATTTTGTAGCGCAGGAAGCAGCAAAAGCGCATAATTTTAGAATTTAGTAGTTAGATAAAATTTCAGAATTTTACAAAAATTAAGATTTGCGTCAAAAAATTTTAAAACTAGAAGTGGCGACCCCTACGAGATTCGAACTCGTTTTACCGCCGTGAAAGGGCGATGTCCTAACCGTTAGACGAAGGGGCCACTTAATCTGGTATTAAGATTAAAGGCGGTATTCTACTCAAGACGCACTTAAACCCAACTTAAATTAAGGATTATTTATGAAATGCTCTTTTCTGGCGCCGCTTGCACTTTCGCTTCTGCTCGCAGGCTGCGCTACCACCGCACTCAAGCCCGCTTCCACACAAGCTGTAAATTTCACCGTCATTTCGCCGCTTACTCGCACTAGCGACGCGGGCTTTATGCGTAAATTTAAAAACCAAACCGAGGTTCAAATTTACGCAAGCGGCATCAGCGTGCTGAGCCTGGTTTTAAAAGGCGATAAAATTTGCATGAACGGCGCATGCGACGACGAGCTCGTTTTCAATAAAAAATTCTTCGGCGCCGAGCACTACCGCGGGCTTCTCGGCCAAATCCTAGACGGCAAGCCGATCTTTGGCGGCAGCGACGCGGGCGAGCGCCGTTGCCTAGTGCAAAGCCTGCAAGACGGCTCTATCGATTATAAGGTTTGCCGTGGCAAGGACGGCGGCGGAAGATCCATAAGCTTCGCCGACGCAAAACGCGGCGTAAAGATTAAAATCCGCGAGCTGCAGTAAATCTCGCGCGGCGAGTATTCGTAGCACGTGAAATACTACTCCGCAGGGCGGCGCGAATAAATTGCGAACGAATAAAATTTCGCGCGGCGAGGCGCCTTGTAAGCGCACGAGAATAATGCTCTCTAGCAGCCGCCTCAAAACACAGCGCGAGCGGTCAAAATTCCATTACTCGGCGGGGTAGCCGCCTAAGCTGCACAAACGGCGCAGTTTTATTGACGTTCTGCGCCGGCTCTTCGCGGCGAAATTTACTAAGCAGCGCGTATGTGCAAAAGAAAAAGAGCATATTTAAATTTAAAAAATTCGTGCACAGCGGAGGTTTATAAAATTTCGACCCACGCAGCGCAAAATAAAATTTAGGAGGCAGAATGAAGCGGATCGGAGCGCACGTGAGTGCTAGCGGCGGAGTTTTCAACGCGCCGCTAAACGCCGCAAAGATCGGGGCGGATGCGTTTGCGATGTTCGTCAAAAATCAGCGCAGATGGGACGCGCCGCCGCTTAGCGCGGAGGAGACCATCGCGTTTAAGGACGCGCTGAAGCAAAGCGGCATCCGCGCGAAGCATGTCTTGGTGCACGACAGCTACCTCATAAATTTGGGCCATCCGCGCGAGGCAGAGCGCGAGAAGTCCCTAAACGCCTTCGTGGACGAGATCCGCCGCTGCGAGGCGCTCGGGCTTAGGCTTTTGAACTTTCATCCGGGCTCGCATCTAAATGAAATTTCAGCTCAAGTGTGCCTGGATAATATCGCAGGATCGCTAAATTTCGCTATCGCAAACACTAGTGGCGTCAAGCTCGTGCTCGAAAACACCGCCGGCCAGGGCTCCAATCTCGGCTATGATTTCGCTCAGCTCGCTTACGTGATCGGCAAAATTTCAAATAAAGATCGCATCGGCGTCTGCATCGACACCTGTCACGCGTTCGCCGCAGGATACGACCTCCGCAGCCCGCAGGCCTACGAGCGCACTATGAGCGAGTTTGACCGCGCGATCGGCTATAAATTTTTAAGCGGCATGCACCTAAACGACACGAAAAACGAGCTTGGCGTGCGCAAAGATCGGCACGAGAGCCTCGGACGCGGATTTTTGGGGCTCGCAGCGTTTGAAAACATCATGAACGACCCGAACATCGACGAGATCCCGCTGATTTTAGAAACGATTGACGATAGCCTCTGGGCGGAGGAGATCGCACTTTTGCGCAGTATGCAAGGACGCCGCAAAGCCTAATCGGGCGCCTTTTGCGCCACGTAGAATTTATCTCATTTCGCTTCGAAGTGGCGCCAGCGATAAAAGCCCTATGCCGTGCGTTTACATCGCGAGATTTATCATTTAAATTTTAACAAGCAAAATAATGAGGATCGCGCGTTAAGAATGCCGCGTCAAAAAAGGCACGAAATTCTATGACGAAAACATGGCGTCATAGCAAAAGAGCAAAATTTTTATAGAAAAACGCAGCGCCCTGGCAGAAATGAAAAATTTTACGCTGCGTAATTAAAATTTTCAAGCAAGATTTTTAAAGCGATGCAGCGGTAAATTTTAAAATTCTATCGCTACGATATTTCAAGGCTCAGCGCCAGATTCGAAGCTCTAGGAATTTTAAAATTCTAAATTCCGCATCAAAAAATTCGCGCGAAGCTTTATACGCGCGACTGCGTAAATTCCAATCTTGCAATTGTCCAATCTATGCGGAGGCGAAAGCGCATAAGGCTACGTAATTCTAACTTAAAATTTTGCTGCGTGCCAATCTATGCTTTTAGCACGCATTTGCTTATGACAAATCTGCCTCTTTATTTTAGCGCTTTGCTTGCGCTAAAATCTATGCAGGATCCGTGTAAATTTACGTTAAATTCTGCCGCATATCGCCCGATTAATTTAAAATTTTATCGTTGAGCTTAGTAGCCTACCGCCACGATTTAAATTTAAAGGCGGCGGGATTTTGAGCCGCAGCCGACGCGTATTGTATCAGCCGCAGCTCGGCGTGCTATTTTAGCAGCTCATACATATCGCAGGATTCTTTATATATTTCCGACTCTCGCAAAATAAGATCGTCTTTGCATGTATCGCAAGCTTTTTTAAAATACTGCGCGGCTTTGCTTTTATCTTTTATAGTGTAATAATTGAAATTTGCAAAGTTATAGCACGCGACACAATCACCTAAATCACAACCTTTTTTCATATAAACCCCCCGATTTTAATTTATCCATTTTTACCTCTTTACCTTCATCATACATTTTCATTAGACTTTCGCAAGAGATAGCATCTCCTATCTTAGCATTACAAGCCTTGTCGTAATAATTTATCGCCTCTTTTATATTTTTTCTACAAATTTTCCAGCATGATATAACATCCCTAAATTTAAGCAGCTAATTCCGCTTCCCTCACTGCATTTTCTTTCGGCAAATTTGATACCCTCCTTTGGATCTTCATTTATTATTTTAGCAATCACAGCGTTACAAGCCAAATCCTCTCCTCCGTCGCAAGCTTTTTTAAATAGCTCATGCCTTTTAGCTGGATCTTTATGCCAGATGGCTGCGAAAAAGCAAGATTTCATATTACCGTCATTGCACTCTTTTTCTAGCGTCTTAAGTTCGGACGCTCCTAACGCAAAGCAAGCGATAAATGCTAACAAAAATAGTGATTTTTTCATTTAGTATCCTTTCCGGGTAAAATTTGGCTAATTTTACCCCCCCCCCCCTAAGAAATTGATTAAATTTATCGCGAATTTTAACGAGGCGGCGAGAATTTAACGGTCGCGAATCTGCCAAGCCCGCTCAAAATTTAAATTTTACCTAGATTGAGCTATAATCTCTTTTTTAAAATTTAACCTTGGACTAAGAATTTGAAAATAGCGTTTTTTGACTCGGGTATAGGCGGGCTGAGCGTGCTCGCCGAGGCTCTGCGGCGATTTAGCGGGGCGGAGTTTTTGTATTTTGCCGACGAGGATCACGTGCCCTACGGCACGAAAAGTAGGACCCAGATCGTGCGGCTCAGCCTCGATGCGGTCGGGTTTTTGGTCGCGCACGGCGCGGACGCGGTCGTCGTAGCTTGCAACACCGCCACGAGCGCGGCTATCTCGGAGCTTCGCGGCGCATTTAGCGTGCCGGTTATCGGCATGGAGCCCGCCGTCAAGCTCGCTGCGGACAGCTTCGGCGCGTGCCCGACGCTGCTCATCGCCACGCCGCTAACGATCGCCGGCGAAAAGCTCGCGCGCCTTGTCGGGCGGCTGGAGTGCGAGACGTGGAGCCTGCCGCTACCTCGCCTCGTGGAGTTTGCGCAGGATTTGGAGTTTGACTCGCCCGCGGTTCGGACCTATCTGCGGGAGGAACTGGGTAAATTTGAGCTTGCGCACCTCGGTTCGCTCGTGCTTGGTTGCACGCATTTTAACTATTTTAAGGACGTTTTGCGCGAGATTTTGCCGTCTCACGTGCGCATCATCGACGGCATAGACGGCACGCTAAACCGCCTTGCTAGCGAGCTGGGCGGAGGGCTAAAGCTCGCGTGCAGCGAGGATTATTCGGCGCAGGCGACTAAATTTAACGCAGGCGGTGGCGTAGAATTCGATACGAATTCATCGGCGCAAGTCGGTAAATTTGAGGCACAAGGGTGCGGCGAAGGCGGCAAAATTTACTATCCAAACGGCAACAGCGTGGAGTATTTTTGCTCGGGCAGGGCGCTAAATGCGGCGCAGCTACGCAAGGTGGAGATATTTTTAAAGCGGCTTGATTCAATGCGAGGGATCGGCTAGGCTACGCGCCCGTGAGCCGTAGATCCGTAGCGCAGGTTGGAATTCCAGTGCGTCATAAATCACATCAAATTAAAATTCCTGTTCATCGCGGATCGCACCACGCAAATTAAAATTCTAGCGCATCGCAGATCGTGCTGTGAAAGTTAAAATTTTGATGCGCTATAAATCGCAGCGCAAACTCAAAATTTCGTCGTTTCGTAAATCGCGTCACATAGACTAAAATCTCAGCGCGCTAAAATTTAACTCGGCTTGATGATTTAGAAGCGGCTTCGCAACGGCGCGCGAGCAATGGCGCTTAGTCGTCGTCCAGCGCGCGAAAGTTAAAATTTTACGGGGCAAATGCTGCCTTCCGCTGTCCGGCACGTAAATTTAAAATTTAACGCACAACGCCGCCGTCTGCCTTGAAACCGCATAGCGCAAGCCAAGCGCCGCCGTTGCCACTAATTCTTTGAATTTCATAGCGCGAGCCGAGATCGCTGTTTGCAGGAGTAACCTCGCGCCGCACGAATTATCGCTGCGGATTTGAAATTTTAAATTTAGACTAGAGAGCGGATAAAGTGCGCGCGCGAGGTTAAATTTAATGCGCCGCGCAAACCGTCGCCGAGAAAATTTGACTAGCGGCATGTGAGATCGTGAAATTTAGGATGCCGCACTGCGAAATTTCACCGCCGCCGAGAGAAATTTAGGCAAGGTGCACGGCGTAAATTTTAAAATGATTAAATTTTAAGGCGCCGCGAAGCCCGCAAGTCTTTTCTGTGGTAGCCAAAAGCTTGTAGGCTTTAAAATTTGAAATTCCAAAATCCGTAAAGCAAGATTTCGCGCCATGTCGTTTCGCGGGCGAGATTTATACCGCAAAATTCGGCGCCGTGCAGGGCAAATTTACTCTGCACCAAAGGCGCGGAGTAAATTTAGAATGTATTAAGAGCGCGAGAGAAGAGTTAATACTAAGCCGATACCAAAATAATTTATCGTGCTTGATTTTCCAAAAAGCCCCTTAATTTCATATTGCCATTAGCCTCTTTTGCATTCATCAAATTACTATACTCAACGCTATTTTTATCTGCCGGCTCTTTCTCTTTATATTTTTCTATGATAGCCTTAGCTTCGTCCAAGTGTTCCATATAATACTTGACCGAATACGCCATACTTTTTTCCTCTACGACCGTTTTTGCATTTACGCAATTTTTATATGAGTTACTTCCGTCTTTAAGTGTATTAAAATCACACTTTGATAAAACCTCTTTGGCTTCGTCCGGATGAGCGTCGTAATATTCTTTAGTTTTTACCTCGGTATCATCGCCGCAGCCTACTAATAAAGCAGCTAACACCCCCCCCAGAGGAACATTTTAGGATTTTTCATTTCATTCTCCTTGTTTGAAATTTATCGGTATTTTACTATCCGTTTACTTTAAAAAATTTGAATTACAGGCGCACGCGCCGTTTTAACACGGCTAGTTAAAATTCAGCTTTTAAAATTTGCTCGCGCTTTTTGAAATTTCGTTTTAAAATTTTATCCGCGCGACGGAATTTTACAAAGCGGAATTCTGCGGGATAAAGCAAAATTTCGCCGGACAGAATTCCGCATCTTTGCGGAATTCGGAAGCGGAAGACAAAAGCAAAATTTAAAAATTTACAGAGCTACTCCTCTATCTTTTTACCTGCGAACCGCACGAGAGCCCACGTAACGGCAAGTCCCATCGGCAGCGCGATCCAGACGCTAAGTCCTAGCGCTACGGGCAGATATCCCGCCACCACGGCGACCGCGCCGACGGATAGAGCGTAAGGCATCTGCGTCTTTACGTGCTCGATATGATCGCAGCCCGCACCCATCGACGAAAGGATCGTGGTGTCCGAAATCGGCGAGCAATGATCGCCAAAAATCGCGCCGGTTAGCACGCCCGAGATGTTTACGATCATATAGGCGTGAAGCGCATCGCCCGAAAGCCCGTAATGAAGCCCTACGGCGTTTGCCAAAGGTATGGCAAGCGGCATTAGAATTCCCATCGTGCCGTAGCTCGTGCCCGTCGAAAAGCTAATGAACGAGCCCAGCACGAAAATCGCTACCGGAAGCAAAAATTTCGGCGTGTTTTGGCTTAGCATATCGACTAGATAGCGCGACGTGCCGAGCTCTTTGATGACAGAGCTGAGCGACCAAGCAAGCAGCAGGATCACGATCGTGACGATCATCGTCTTCCACCCTTTAATCCACGTAGAGATCGCCTCTCTGATGTTAAAAATTTTGCGGTAAACGCTCATAAATATAGACACGACCATGGCAAGAAGCGCCGCTTGAAAAAGCGCGACCGACGAGTTTGCATTGCCGAACGTCGCCTGAAGCGTCGCAAAGCTTAGCGGAGCGGCTTTTGCAGCCGCAAGGGCATCGCCCTCAAGCTTGCTTAGCCCGCTAAAATAAAAGCTTGCAAATGCACCGCAGATTAGCACTATAAGCGGGATAACGGCGTTTGAAGCCTGCGGCTTGATCCCCTCTTTGGGCTCTAGCGTTTTATCTTCAAGCTCGGCGATGTTAGAATTTTTAGAGTGGATTTCGCCGCTCGCCGCGCGCCTTTCGGCAGAGAGCATCGGTCCGAAATCTCTGCGCATAAACGCTACGTAAACCACGAAAGCAAGCATAAAAAGATTGTAGAAGCGATACGGCATGGTTTGCACGAAGATCGAGAAGGCATTTACGTTTTGCACGCCGATCTGATCATATCCCGCTCTTATCAAAGAGACCTCAAGACCTACCCAGGTAGAAATTAGCGCGATACCCGCAATCGGTGCGGCGGTGGCGTCGATGATGAAAGCGAGCTTTTCGCGGCTGACTCTAAATTTATCGGTGATCGGCCTCATGACGGGACCTACGATTAGTGCGTTTGCGTAGTCGTCGAAAAATACGAAAAGACCCATAACCCATGTTGAAATTTGCGCCGAGATGCCAGTTTTGGCGTGCTTGCTAATCCAAAGCGCCACGGCTTTCGTGCCGCCCGTCCTGCTAATCAGCGCGACTACGCCGCCGATACAAAGCACCTGCAAAAGCACGCCCGCGTTGCCTTTACTGGCCATCGAGCCCACCACGCGCGCGACCAGATCCGTAAAGGCTCCTACGAGCGCGGAGATCGGATTGTCGTTAACGACTGCAAGCATATAGGTGCCGCTAAAAACGCCGATGAAAAGCGATAAAATCACCTCTTTGGTGATAAAGGCAAGCGCGATTGCCACGACGGGCGGTACCAGCGTCCAGATGCCGAAAAGCTCGGCATTATGCTGTCTGGTCGCGTCATCTACCGCAAACGCGGCAACCGATAAAAACATTAGTAATAGAATTTTTTTCATTTTCTCGCCTTAGAATTTAATGCTTTTCGATAAAAAGCCCGGCCCAGCTCTGCTGCGTCGCCATCGCCTCTACGACGTTGATATTTACGCGGTGCGGCATCGCTAGGCAGTTTAGCACGATCTGCGCGATGTCCTCGGGCAGGATCGCATCGACCCCCTCATACACGGCCGCAGCGCGCGCTACGTCGCCTTTAAAGCGCACCTCGCTAAACTCGCTCTTACAGATACCCGGCGCGATCTCCGTCACGCGGATGCCCGTGCCGCGCAGATCGTTGCGGATATTGCGGCTAAACTGCTTGATAAACGCCTTGCTCGCGCCGTAAACGTGGCTACCCGGATATGGCCATGCGCCTGCAGTCGAGCCGAGATTGAAGATATAGCCGCTGCCGCGCGCGATCATCAGCGGCAGCACCGCCTTGGTCGAATACAGCACACCTTTGATATTCGTATCGACCATCGTCTCCAAATCCTCTACGGGCGTCTGCGCGATCCCCTCAAGCCCGAGCGCAAGCCCTGCGTTATTTACGAGCACCTCGACGTCTTTGAAATTTTCAGGCAGCGCGCTTACGGCGTCAAACACCGCAGCTTTATCGCGAATATCCGCGGCGATAATGTGCGTATTACCTAGTTCACTCGCTAGCTTTTGCAGCCGATCTTTGCGACGCCCAAGCGCAATGATCTTATAACCCTGCGCGCTAAGCGCCCTGGCGATCGCCTCGCCAAAGCCGCTCGTAGCGCCCGTTATGAATGCCGTGTTTTTCATACGATCCCCTTTGCGTAAAATTTTAAATTTAGCGCAATGATAACGCAAAACGGATTTAGAATTTATGAAATTTGTTCTTGCGGCGCGGACGCGGATGAAATAATACGAAGGCATTGGCAGGTTCTCTCACCCAAGCTCGCAATCGGCAGCGGATTCGGCGAGCGCACGGCTAAATTTAAAATTTTGCGCTGTTCGTTTGTCGCGGTTTGCTATAATTACTTAAATTTAGGGAAAGGCAAATGAGCAAATTTATATGATTTATCCTCGTTAGTATCTGTGTTTGCGCCACTTATGCGGGTCTTAAATATGCTTTTATACTCTTTATCACGTGGCTCATGTTTAGTGGGATATATTTTGACGGGCCGGGTGCACTGCTCGGCATACCGCTCACGTTTTTAAGCTCGTCGGTTATATTTGATTATTATTGTATTGCGCTGGGTTCTCATCTACTCTTTTTATCGCTACTTAAAGGGCGCGACGTGAAAACGCGGTGGATTTTACCTTTATTTTTTCTCATAACGCTCGCGTTTTGTAGTTTTTGCGTCTTAATCGGGCACGAAGATTATCAGCGCATAAACGCGCTTTTTGCACTCTTGCTTATCTCTCCTTTTACGCTCATCGCATACGCCATCGTTACGACCGTAATCCTTGCCAAAAATAAAATTTCGGATTATTATCCGGTCTTAATCGCGATAATTTTTGTGCCCATTCATGCCGCCAGCATAGGGATATGGGGATTAGAACGGATACATTTTGGAGTATTTCTAAACGCGACAATACTGGGGATTTTTTATTTCACGGCGAAAATCGGGCGCGTAAATTTGATCGCACATAGACCCGTACCCTACAAAACGCAAAATTCTAAAGACCGCGTTATCAAAACAATACAAAGCAGCGCGAGATTTTTAAACGACGATATTTTAAAGAAGCGCTAAATTTTATCCTTTTTAGGAATTCTAAATGACACTTTCGTCGCGCGCTACAAGCTTATATGCTTCCCGATAAATCTGAGCTTTACCAACAAAACCTTCAAAAAACTGCGCCGTTTTGCCTCTTGACACATTGACATCGCTATTTGATCAAATTTATATCCAGCGTGATCTTATCGTTTTTGATCACGCCGATACCCTTGTTTAGCACGTTTTGCGCAATCTGTTAGCTTCAGCTGGCGAGTGCATCGCGAAGGTGCCGCACTAAAATTTATTCAGCTGAGTATCCTTTTGAGAGCCTACGCCCAAAATATCCTTCATACTTGCGCTTCACGCCATCGCGACGGTAAGGTTTAGTTTCAATAGCGACTAGCTCCAATAAAATTCCATCTGTCACGCACAAAGTCTTTTGCGTTTTTCGATTTAGAATTTGGGTTGTGAGAATTCCATTCGTCGTTTATGGATACTCAGAATAAATATTGTGGCTATATTATACGTGTAGAACGAGATAAAATTTACAGCCCTCAGGCGCAGCAAAATCAGCACGCCCCGTTTTACAAATGGCAAAATAAGGCGCGCTGGAGTTGGCTCTAACTTGAGATTTTATTTAAAAAGCAAATCGGACTTTAGCTTGGAATAAACCTGCTCGCCTTTTAGCTCGCGGACGATTTGCAGTGCGAATTCCATCGCAGTAGCAGGGCCTTTCGAAGTCATTATATTTTGATCTTTTACGACATTCGCCGAATTCGTATAGCCTGGGTGAGCGATCTGATTTTCAAAACCCGGATAACAAGTGTAAGAGCTTTTTAGCACACCCGCGGTAGCTAGCGCCCATGGAGCGGCACATATTGCGCCGATTTTTGCGTTATTTGCATCGAAATCGCGCAGTACTTGCCCCAGCCTCTCGCTCTTTGCCAAATTTTCGGCTCCGGGCAAGCCGCCAGGCAAAACGATCATATCAAATTCCGAAACTTTTATATCGTCTAAAATTTCATCGGCGATCATCTCTACGCCGTGCGCACCGCAGACGCATTTCTTATCCAGCCCCACGGATACTGCATCGATCTCCGCGCGGCGCAAAATATCGATCAAACTTACCGCCTCGATCTCTTCAAATCCGTTTGCCAAAACGATCGCTACTTTCATCTACGCTCCTTTATTTTAGGTATGAGCCCTGCTCGCTCGGGGCGGTCGAAATTTCAGTATTCGTGCTCCTACTAGACGAGCTATCGTATAGGAACGAATCGTCGCCTTTTAGATAAGCAATGATGTAGCCTAGCTCCGTAGCGCCCGTCTTAGCGGCGATCGGCTGCATGATATTTTTCATCTTGCCACCATAACTTAGATCTGTAGTGTATTGCGACATAGCTATCGAGATCTCTTTGGCGTCCATATCTTTGAGTTTACGTGATACTCCATAAGCTTTTTTTTGGCCATTCTCGCCGTGGCATGAAGCGCACTTCTCAGCAAAGATAGCTCCACCTCTTTCTTTTAAAGAATTTATATTTCGATTTACCTTGCCGCTATGGGTTTTACTGCCTGCGACCGGAGCGTTTTTGTAGATATTTACAGTTACGTTTTCATCTTTAGAATGCTTTTCGATCAGGGATTTTAGCTCTTTGGCAAACTCACCTTTGGCTTCGAATACGTATGTATCGTCATTTGTGTTATCTGCAGCGTTTAGAGTAAAGGCAAAAAAACATGCTAAAAAAGAAATTTTAAAAATTTTCATAGAAAACCTTGATTTAGAATTTAAAAAGGGCGAAGCAAAAGCTTCGCCCTAATTTTACCCGTATAAGGTAAATAATTAGAAGCTGTATTTAGCCTCAAATCTGATGCGATCTTTTTTCTCATCAAGACCTGTGCCATAAGCATCATCAATCTTATAGTGAGAATACCAAGTTTTGAAGCTTAGCTTTTCATTATATTTATAAGAAATTCTACCTACTACCTCATATGCATTATCACCATCTGCTTTACCGTCTAGGTAATCAGCGCCGATTCTGATGCCAGTATCAGGGATGGTATAGCCTGCTACTACATACCAGTAGTGATTTTTACCACTGAAAGTTCTATAGTCTAGCAGCTCTTCACCTGGGCTAATAAAGGAGCCTTGGTCTTCAAAAGATACAAAAGAAAGTTTATCTTTATCATCAGGTTCGAATTTTAAATAACCTGCAGCTAAATCAACGCCAAAGAAACCAGCATTAGCCTCTGCTGCCCAGAAGTCTGCATCACTAGCGCCCGCATCTTTATAATCTCCGTCGAAATCAGAGAATGCGTATTGACCTTTTACGCCAAGATTGAAATCATCGGAAATATCAAAATTTAGAGCTAGCTCTGCAGCGAAAAGCTGTGCTACGTCCTCTAAAGCGTTATACCATAGTTGGAAAGATACAGGATCATATGAGCCCATAAATCCTATGCCATATAGATTATGATCGGTAGTTAATTTTCCACCTACTCGACCAATATCATTCATCCAAGCTCCATTTGAATCTATAGAGCTAATATCGCTATCATTCTCTAAAGAATCCATCCAAAAGCCGCTAATTGTCAAGCCCTCGATATCGGTACTAGTAATCTTAACACCGTCTCCATACATATCGTCGGTAAAGAACGAACCTATGCCCTGGCGACCGACTGCAATAGTGGTACCGCCGATAGTGTATCCTAAATAAGCTTTAGCGATATCGAAATCAGAATCTTTGTCGCTTGGATTTTGTGTACCGTGATATTGGCTATTTGAAGAAGAAAGCGACTCGCCATTATCTCTATCTAAGAACCTAACGCCCACTACACCAAAGAAATTATCATCGATTTTAGCTTTGAAATCTACTTCGGATTTAAATTCCCAAACGCCCTTATTGCTATTTGTTTCATTTTTAAGGTGATCATGGGTATATCGCATACGAGCGTATCCGTTTAGATCCACGTCCTTGATAGCTTCCTCTAACGGAACAGCACTTGCACTCATAGCAAGAGCACCTGCAGCGACTGCTGCCGCTAAACTAAGTTTAACTAGTTTCATTTTGAACTCCTTTAAAAGTTTGTAAGCGCAATAGTAGCACAAAAAGACAAATTATATGCTTAAAATAGGCTGAAAAATACTAAAATTTTACCAAATTGTTACCGAGTATTTACCGAAAATCCGAATTTAACGGGCATAAAAAAAGCGAGACCCACACAGGTCTCGCTCATTATTGAAAGGAGTTCTAATTTCGATGTGGGGATTATATCAGGCTGCGGTAAACAGACGGCAACACCTCTTTCATGCGGGAGAAATTTCATAAAATTTTACGACGTGAAATTTTATGAATGAAATTTCAAGATACGAAATTCGCAAAGCGTGGGTTTTAAAAATATCTACGCGACATCTTATCGGCGGAGAATACGGCACTTAGAACGAGCAGTGCGCGAAAAACTACGAGAAAGAAAATTTATAAGAATTTCGCAATCAAAATTCTAGCGCCAGCTGTATTTCTATAATATAAAATTTACGGACAAAATGGCACTATGCAGCAAGGAATTTTAAGCGCGAAAGCAAGCGGATATAAAATGCGAGCCGAGCCATATAAGCAAGATGTGCAGCGTAGAATTTTGTGAAATATAAAATTCCACAACTTATAAAATATAAAATTTATGCAGGCAATCGCATAAAGAATCAGCGGACTTTAAGGTGCAAGCAAATCGCGCAAGTCCACTAGATTAAAAACAGAAGCCATTGCCTTCATAAGAGTAGAGAACGAAACAAAAAGCATTCATCGCAAATTAAAAGCAGGCTCGCTTACCTTCAAGGGCATAGCGGCTAAAAATCGTATAGGATTAAAAGCTGATATTTTCGCTCTCTGGTACAGCAATAGCGTCGTTTTTATGCATTTGTTTGGTCTCGATTTTACCGATATCATAAGCGCGCGGAGTAACGGAACCCGCTTTGCGCGAGATGATTCGCATATCGGTGATAGCGCCTGCTGCGGTACTTATGTAGGCAGTATCTCCCGCAGCCGCATAATATCTGCTTGCGCGAGCGGTGTATAGCTCGCCGTTGGATAGGTCTTTAAACGTATAGACGTAAGCTGTGGAGCTTTGGCGAGTGTAGTTTACGATCTCGGATTTTAGCGAGCGTAAGTTGCCTGCAGGCGTCGGAGCGGTGCTTACGGCGCAGCCTGCGATGCCAAGAGCCAAAAGTGCGGAAAATATGAAATTTTTCATTCAGTATCCTTATTTGTAGAATTTGAATTTTTAGAGTAGTAGGTTTGGGCTTAAAGTTTGCTTTTTTGAATGCAGCCAGAATAGAATTTGAGTGAATTCTTGGCCGTTTTATTTAAAGCAATTCCTTCCACCTAGCTATCAGCAAAAGTTCTAATCCCATCAAGGATATTTAATAAAATTTGAAATTTTGCCCGATTCATATATGCGGAATTCGGGTCTTGATATATGGAATTCGTAGCTCGATAACCAAGAACTTCGGTCCATGACTCTTATTTTGCCGTAATCTCTATACGATGCGCAAAAAGCTGTCATACCAAAAATTTTATGAGCAAAAAGGATAGAAAAGAAAGAGACAGAAAAATAAGGACGAAAAAAAGAAGAGAGAAAGAAACTCCTCTCTCTTCTTTTACCTCTTGATTATTACTCTTTCTTACCCTTCTTGCCCTTCTTACCTTTAGCCTTAGACGATCCCTCTTCTTTAGCTTCGTCTTTCAACTTAGCCGTAGAGCCTTTTACTTTACCATCCTCATTCATAGCTTTATCCATGCTATCATCCATTTTCTCTTGCATCTTTTCTGATTTGGCATTTGCTTTGGCCTTAGTAGATTTGACGGTATCTTTAGCTTTTTTACTTGCTTTTTGCTTTACGGATTTTAGATCACTAATGTCGGTCTGTCCGCTTACGGCAAGATCATCTTTAATAAGCTCAAATCTCTTATCGCCTATGCCTTTAATGTTTTTGATATCCTCGATATCTTTAAATTTATTATCCTTGCGGTAATCTATGATAGCTTGAGCTTTTGCTTCTCCGATACCGGGAAGCGCCATAAGCTCCTCTTTGCTTGCGGTGTTTAAATTTACTGCTGCTAGCATAAATGCAGGAAGTGATAGAAATAGTGCGGATTTAAACAGGTTTTTCATTGAAATTCCTTTGAGGTTGAAATATTTGTATTGCCAAATAAAACGTCTATTAGCATTGAGAGCTTTTGCATACCTATCCCGCGCCAGTGCTAGAAAAGGAATGCGCCCATATGCTATTACGCTACCTTGCAATACGGTAAGAATTATATTTGTAGCGGGCTTAAAGGGAGATAAATTTAAGAGATATATTGAAATTTTATCTGCTTCGATCGTTTTATTAAATAAATACATTAAATTTGAGCTTGGTCTTAAAAAGCAGATAGGCGCGGATAAAGCTAGATATATTAAATTTAATACCGCAAGCATTGAAACTGGATTTGGATTTAAATCATGTAAAAGGCTAAGCGACGGTACTTATAAAATTTAGTCCTACCTTGCTGCGCACGGAGGCTTTACGGGCGATGTTAGAACGCATAATACGGCGACGGCTGGTGTTATGAAAGGCACGGATACTTTACGTGCAAAGCTAGACAAGCAATCTTCATAAAATTTAGCACATCAATAAGCTTGCTTTTGTAGGACATGCTTTTCTGGGCTTGATTTTTAATAGGGTTTTATCTGCTTATAGAACGTTTCATTATATTAAGTAACAGCACTTGCCAAGCTTTTTTGGCATATAGTTTAAGGCTCAAGACAAGTTAAAAACTTTCAAAGGAGTTTTTAACTATGATCCTGTCGATGAAAAACAAGTATATCTATCGTTCCCGAATTTCGCAGAAGAAATTTAGAGAAATTCTCAAGTACTTTGTAGAGGATATAGAGGCTACTAAAATAGCAAATTTAACTGGGATTTCTAGAATTTCCATCAACAAAATTCTAAAAAATATCAGAATTTTAATGGCTAGCGAGTGTGAAAAAATAAGTAAGTTTTCAGGCGAGATAGAAATAGATGAAAGCTACTTCGGAGCTAAGAGAGTAAGAGGAAAAAGAGGTAGGGGTGCAGCAAATAAAACACCGGTATTTGGTATGCTAAAGCGTGACGGTAAGGTCTATACCCAGATAGTTAAAAACTGCTCTGCTAATGAGCTATTGCCGATACTGAAGGAATTTAGTGAGCTTGATAGTTCTACTATCTATTCCGATTGCTGGAAAGCCTATGATGGCTTAGTAGATTACGCAGCCTTGGCGCATTATAGAGTAAAACATTCAAAGAATGAATTTGCAAATGGTAAAAATCATATAAATGGTATTGAGAATTTCTGGGGTTATGCTAAACATAGATTATCTAAATTTAAAGGGATTAAGAAAGAGAATTTCTTGCTTCATCTTAAAGAGTGTGAATTTAGATACAATAACAGTAAAGATACGAAAACTTTCTATCATATTTTACTAAAGATGATAAGAGAGAATCCACTTAACTTGTCTTGAGCCTAGTTTAAATCATACGAAAGCTTTATAAGTGCCGGCGGCTTTATAATTTAGATATAAAAGCGCGGCAATGCATTAAAAAACGAACGAACGTATAAATCATAAATGAGGCTAGGAGAGGCTAGGAGGGCGGCCGCGCCATAGAAGTTAAAAAGCAAACGCAACAGGACAGTATGGAAAAACGATACGAACGAGCAAGTATTATAGAAAAATTTTAATCCGTATCATTTTTCACTCAATATAAGTCAAATTTAATGCAGAGTTTTGAGATTTTGTATTGATGGAGGGCTAGATTTAAAATTTGTATTTGCGGAAGGTTCTAAAATTCTAAAAGGCTATAAAATTTTAAATTTATCAAGCAATATTTATTGGCTAAAAAAGCGATAAGCTAAAGATGCCGGAATAGAATTTAAATTGAAAATTGTATGGAAAGTTATGGAATTTTAACAAAGCCTGCAGCGACCTACTTTCCCCGTCCGAGTAACGGATAGTATCATCAGCCAGGACGAGCTTAGCTTCTTGGTTCGAGATGGAGCAAGGCGTTTCCTCGTCTGTATAGCCACAGGCAGTGTTAAATAAGGGATTACTTTTGTTGTTTGATAGTAATATTATATACTGCGAATACCTTACGAGCTTTAGCCGCGTAGCATATAAGCTCTACTCGTTCCTGCCTATTCGCCTCATATCAAATATACTTCGTAATCTAACTTTGGATTAATCATAGATTACGGATATCTTTTATAATCTCTTATTTAACACTGCGTTCATCGTTAAAGTCAGATCTTATTTTATAAAAACAGAGTCTTATTTTAGGATTGATGCTTTAAGTATAAATTTGATTATTCATCTTTGCTTTTAAATTTAATACCCAAGGCATTTTACAAAGTATTTTTACTTTTAGACAAGGCGCGTGAGCTAGGATAAGGGAGCGAACATATAAGTTCGTGACCGCAATCCGAAGCGAAATGCAACGCAGTATAAAATAAAAATACGAAGTAAAATTTTATCCTTAACAAGGAAGTAATGCTTAAAAGATAAGCAAACGAGCTATTAGTACCGGTCAGCTAAAGGACTTTCATCCATTACACATCCGGCCTATCAAACTAGTAGTCTACTAGAGCTCTTAAAAGAAGATTCATCTTGGAGTCGGCTTCGAGCTTAGATGCTTTCAGCTCTTATCGCATCCCGACTTAGCTACCCGGCGGTGCTCTTGGCAGAACAACCGGTACACCAGTGGTCGGTTCAACCCGGTCCTCTCGTACTAGGGTCAACTCTCCTCAATCTTCTTACGCCCACGGCAGATAGGGACCGAACTGTCTCACGACGTTCTGAACCCAGCTCGCGTACCGCTTTAATGGGCGAACAGCCCAACCCTTGGGACCTGCTCCAGCCCCAGGATGCGATGAGCCGACATCGAGGTGCCAAACCTCCCCGTCGATGTGAGCTCTTGGGGGAGATCAGCCTGTTATCCCCGGGGTACCTTTTATCCTTTGAGCGATGGCCCTTCCACACAGAACCACCGGATCACTAAGACCGACTTTCGTCTCTGCTCGACGTGTATGTCTCGCAGTTAAGCTGGCTTTTGCCTTTATACTCTGCAAGCGATTTCCAACCGCTTTGAGCCAACCTTTGTAAGCCTCCGTTACATTTTGGGAGGCGACCGCCCCAGTCAAACTACCCACCAGACATTGTCCTACCTAAGGATAACTTAGGCTAGTTAGCTACCCGAATAAAGAAGAGTGGTATCTCAACAATGGCTCATCGTAAACCGAGATCTACGAATCGAAGCCTCCCACCTATCCTGCGCATCTTTATCCAAGTAGCAGTGTCAAGCTATAGTAAAGGTCCACGGGGTCTTTCCGTCTTGCCGCGGGTAGGAGGAATTTTCACCTCCACTACAATTTCACTGGATCCCTCTTTGAGACAGCTCCCATCTCGTTACGCCATTCATGCAGGTCGGTATTTAACCGACAAGGAATTTCGCTACCTTAGGACCGTTATAGTTACGGCCGCCGTTTACTCGGGCTTCGATCAGATGCTTTGCATAAGCTAACATCATCAATTAACCTTCGAGCACCGGGCAGGCGTCACACCCTATACATCCTCTTACGAGTTAGCAGAGTGCTGTGTTTATGGTAAACAGTCGGGAGGGACTCTTTGTTGTAACCTTCTTCGCTTACGAAGTAAATTCTTAACGAAGCTAGGCACACCTTATACCGAAGATACGGTGCTATTTTGCAGAGTTCCTTAAAGAGAGTTCTTCCACGCGCCTTAGAATACTCATCCCACCCACCTGTGTCGGTTTACGGTACGGGCGATATCAGCTAAACTTAGAAACTTTTCTCGGCTCGATAGTATCATGGATTCTTCATCTACTCCGAAGAGCGTCAGAAGCCTTTCAGATCTCGGATAAAGAGTTACGGATTTGCCTATAACTCAACCTACTTCCTTAGACTAGCACTTCCATCCGCTAGCTCCACTAACTTTAAGCGTCCTTCCGTCGCACACTGATATCGGTATCGGAATATTAACCGATTTTCCATCGCATACCCCTTTCGGACTTTGCTTAGGACCCGACTAACCCTACGATGACGAGCATCGCGTAGGAAACCTTGGGTTTACGGCGAATACGATTCTCACGTATTTTATCGCTACTCATGCCTGCATGCTCACTTCCAACCGCTCCACCGCTCCTTACCGGTACGGCTTCGACGCTGATTGGAACGCTCTCCTACCACTTGCACTTAATGATTTATACTTTTCTTGCGGCTTTGTTCAAATTTAAAACTTAAGATATTTAAGAATTTATCCGATGTCTTAAAGTTTTGTTTGTCTTTCTTCGCTTCTTGGTTGTTAAATTTTAAATATCTAAGTTAGGATTTTAAAATTCTAAAAAATTTTAAAATTAACAAAGTTCGAAATATTTAAAATTTGAATATAGAAAGCGAAGTATTTTGGATGAGAAATTAATGTTGTGAAGATTTTTTCGATTGAGATAAGGCTTTTAGCCTATCGATTGAGAAAAAATCAAACTCATTAATTTATCGCCAAAAGACGAGCTAGTATAAATGATTAAGTGCAAGTCTAAAGCTTCGGTACTCATTTTAGCCCCGTTATATTTTCCGCGCAAAATCACTAGACCAGTGAGCTATTACGCTATCTTTAAAGGATGGCTGCTTCTAAGCCAACCTCCTGGTTGTTTCAGTAACTTCACATCGTTTTCCACTTAAATGAGATTTGGGGACCTTAGCTGTTAGTCCGGGTTGTTTCCCTCTTGACGACGGATTTTATCACTCGCCGCCTGACTGCCGTGGTTACGCTATAAGTATTCGGAGTTTGATAGGGTTTGGTACATTGGTGTATGCCCTAGCCCATTCAGTGCTCTACCCCTTATAACTACTACACGACGCTATACCTCAATATATTTCGGAGAGAACCAGCTATCACGATGTTTGATTGGCCTTTCACCCCTATCCACAAGTCATCCGGAGCCTTTTCAACGGCCGTCGGTTGGGTCCTCCACCGGCTCTTACACCGGCTTCAACCTGCTCATGGATAGATCACATCGTTTCGGGTCTGCAGCATCTGACTAATCGCCCTATTAAGACTCGCTTTCGCTACGGCTCCGGGTTCCCTTAACCTCGCCAGACACCACAACTCGCAGGCTCATTATGCAAAAGGCAGTCCATCACACTGTGGATCTGTTTCAATACTAATCTTGGATTGTCTTACCTTGCTTATTAAATTTTAAATTTAATCTATTTAAATTTGATCTACGGTTTGAAATTTTAATTTTAGAAGTTTTACCTCTTTTGGCTTTTAAAATTTCAAATTTAATCCGATTATTTATAAAAAAATTATAAAAACAAGATATGCCCGCCTAAAGGCGCGGTATTTTGGATGAGAAATTAATGTTGTGAAGATTTTTTCGATTGAGATAAGGCTTTTAGCCTATCGATTGAGAAAAAATCGAACTCATTAATTTATCGCCAAAAGACAAGCCGTCCTTAATATTCAAACAGACCCACATAGTGCTCTGAATGATTGTAAGCAAACGGTTTCAGGTTCTATTTCACTCGGCTCACCGCCGTTCTTTTCACCTTTCCCTCACGGTACTTGTACGCTATCGGTCTAGTAGTAGTATTTAGGGTTGGATCGTGGTCGACCCGGCTTCAGACAGGATTTCACGTGTCCCGTCCTACTCAGGATACCGCTAAGTAAGGATGTGATTTCATATACGGGAGTATCACCCTCTATGCCTAACCTTTCCAGATTGTTCTATTATCAGATCCTAGTCTATGTTGCGGTCCTACAACCCCACTAGTAAACTAGTGGTTTGCCCTCTTACGCGTTCGCTCGCCGCTACTAGCGTAATCTCTATTGATTTCTCTTCCTGCGGGTACTTAGATGTTTCAGTTCCCCGCGTTGGCTCCATTAATGGTAACACATATCGCTATGTATTGGGTTGCCCCATTCAGAAATTCCCGGATCAAAGCCCCTTGACGGCTCCCCGAGACTTATCGCAGTCTGGCACGTCTTTCATCGCCTCTACTAGCCAAGGCATCCACCGTTCGCTCTTAGTAGCTTACCTTTTATATATTTTTTACTTCGCAGACCGGCAAAGCCGCTCTTTGCGACGGGGAGCTTCGCTCCCTCGACCCACCTAAAGCACAGCAACGCTTTCGGCGTTGCCGTAAAATTCCTATAAAAGAAATCATTTAGGATTAGATCCGTAAAAAATACTTAGACTATTTATTATATATTCTAATTCGCATTACTTCCTTGCTAAAGATAAAATCGATCTAACTAAGCATTTGATCTACGGATAAGAGCTTTTAAATATACCCTATCCTTATAAAAACCGATGCGTTAAATTTATTCTATAGTATTTGATTAACTCGAATTAAGACGGAAAGAGATCAAACTTATAAAGTAAGTTAGGCTCTATAAGCGTGTATTGATCTTAGCTTTTAGCTTTGGATAACATAATAAGGCTAAAGGCTTGGCATCACTTCGAATAATCAAAGCTTTAACAAGTCCTGTAAAATTGTTTTATTAAAACTTGATTGTGACTTTAACAATGGTACTTTAAAGAACGTTTAGGGTAAACCTAAATAGAAAATTTTAAGTTATGGTGACTTGATCAAATTTATTAAATTTAACAAACCGATCTGCTTGGATAAAACCGAATTAAAATTCTCTATTTAGATCTACATTACAAATATCTTATGGTGGAGAATAGCGGGATCGAACCGCTGACCTCCTGCGTGCAAAGCAGGCGCTCTCCCAGCTGAGCTAATTCCCCATCTTTGTTTATCTTTTTTCCTTATACTTCGTCAGTTTTTTGCAAAAACCTGCGTCGCATATATCCAAATACGCTGCTTGATTTTCTTAAAACTTCCTCGTCTAAGAAAAAAAATCCAAACAAATCTATTTTAACAATATGAAATAGATTGTATTAAGCAATTAATTCTTACTTCAATATATTAAGGAAAATAGCTTATAAAATACAAGACTAAAATTTTAATCTTGTCCGTCAATCTCTCAAACCTAAACAAGCTCGATTGAGCATGCTTAGAGCTAAACATATGTTAGCGCTAAGACTTTATGATAGATACCTTGTGAGAGGATATCTATTTGTACTCTAGAAAGGAGGTGATCCAACCGCAGGTTCTCCTACGGTTACCTTGTTACGACTTCACCCCAGTCGCTGATTCCACTGTGGAAGGTAGCGAATTTCGCATTCCCGCTTCGAGTGAAATCAACTCCCATGGTGTGACGGGCGGTGAGTACAAGACCCGGGAACGTATTCACCGTAGCATGGCTGATCTACGATTACTAGCGATTCCGGCTTCATGGAGTCGAGTTGCAGACTCCAATCCGAACTGGGACATATTTTTTAGATTTGCTCCATCTCGCGATATTGCGTCTTATTGTATATGCCATTGTAGCACGTGTGTCGCCCCGGACATAAGGGCCATGATGACTTGACGTCGTCCACACCTTCCTCCTCCTTACGAAGGCAGTCTCATTAGAGTGCTCGGCCGAACCGTTAGCAACTAATGACGTGGGTTGCGCTCGTTGCGGGACTTAACCCAACATCTCACGACACGAGCTGACGACAGCCGTGCAGCACCTGTCTTAACATTTCTGCAAGCAGACACTCTTCCATCTCTGGATGATTTGTTAGATATCAAGTCCGGGTAAGGTTCTTCGCGTATCTTCGAATTAAACCACATGCTCCACCGCTTGTGCGGGTCCCCGTCTATTCCTTTGAGTTTTAATCTTGCGACCGTACTCCCCAGGCGGTATACTTAATCCGTTAGGTGGATTACTGCCGTGACTAGCACAGCAACAACCGGTATACATCGTTTAGGGCGTGGACTACCAGGGTATCTAATCCTGTTTGCTCCCCACGCTTTCACGCATTAGCGTCAGTTAAGTTCCAGCAGATCGCCTTCGCAATAGGTATTCTTCTTGATATCTACGGATTTTACCCCTACACCAAGAATTCCATCTGCCTCTCCCTTACTCTAGATTATCAGTTTCCCAAGCAGTTTAACGGTTGAGCCGTTAGATTTCACAAGAGACTTGATAATCCGCCTACGCGTCCTTTACGCCCAGTGATTCCGAGTAACGCTTGCACCCTCCGTATTACCGCGGCTGCTGGCACGGAGTTAGCCGGTGCTTATTCGTTAGGTACCGTCATTATTCTTCCCTAACAAAAGGAGTTTACGCTCCGAAAAGTGTCATCCTCCACGCGGCGTTGCTGCGTCAGGGTTTCCCCCATTGCGCAATATTCCCTACTGCTGCCTCCCGTAGGAGTTTGGACCGTGTCTCAGTTCCAATGTGACTGATCATCCTCTCAGACCAGTTACGCGTCATAGCCTCGGTAGGCCGTTACCCCACCGACTAGCTGATACGATATAGTCTCATCCCTTGCCGAAATTCTTTCCCGATTTATCTTATGGTAAAAAGGAGTATGGAGTATTAGCAGTCATTTCTAACTGTTGTCCTCCAGCAAGGGGCAGATTAGCTATATATTACTCACCCGTGCGCCACTAAATTTAAAAGAGCAAGCTCTCTTAAATTCCGTTCGACTTGCATGTATTAGGCACGCCGCCAGCGTTCACTCTGAGCCAGGATCAAACTCTCCATATTTATACTTCTCGCAACGGCAAAGCCGTTACTGCGAGCGGGAGCTTTCGCTCCCTGCACCCACCTAAAGTTACAAAGATTTGCGAAAAAACCAGTTTTTCGCAAATCATAAATTTCTAAGGATAGCATTAAAAAAACCAGAGCTTGGCTCAGGTTTATTCTGCATCTTAAATTTAATCTATGATTTAAACTCTTTATACTTATACAGGTGGATGCGATTATGAAGTTTTTAATCTAAAAACTTTATGTTTTTGTAACATCGTTTTTATGAACTTAAATCCTTTAATGGATCTAAATCCATAGGCTCAATCGATCACTTGTTTAGATTTCAAAGATTGACTAAAGATATTTGTTTTTAACAGTTAAAATTTTAAAAAACACGTTCGCTAAAAGGCTAAAACTACTAGGACTTAAGAGTTAAGGAAGCAGGTTTAGCTTGGTGCGAAACAGAATTGTGATTATACAAGAGCGATGCTTAAAGGGGGCTGAATAATATAGGGGGCGACGTTAGAAATTTAGGAAAGATTTTAGAGGATTTATATGGCGATAGAATTTTAAAAACGCGCGAGAAGTAGGAGCAAATCAAATATAGTAAAACTCAAAAAGCGTTTATCGTATCATCGCATAATTTCAGCATCATAGCAGGCGGGATCGAAATTTTACAAAATAGCGGTTGAGATTAAATTTTATAAAATAGCAAAAATAAAATTTTACAAAAGACCGCCAAGCGATAAACCTACGCGTTAAATCGATGCACCGAGCGCATCAATGCATAAAATTATCAGTGCGTCGAGCAAGACCAATCTCGCTTCTTAGCCGTGTCTCATACGTGTGGCCGAGCATTGCGCATGCACAGAGCCGCGACATATGTCCTGCATAGATGATGAGCGCGAGCGGTAGGGGGTAGTATTTGCGCAGAATGCGCGACATATGTTCGGCACAAGAGGAGCCGTATCTTGAAATTTAAGGAAACTTTGCCGCCATATGCTAGCCGCCCTGTACAAATTACGGCAACTCGCATCTTGAAATTTTAAGAGCAAAATTCTAAAATTTCTGCGAAATTTCTAAAATTCTAATACGCCATCAGCTTCGCGCCGAATGCACCACGCACTAAGCTCTCGCTTTTATTTGCTAGCCTATCTATCATCTTTTCATACGCCGAGGGCTCCTGCCAGATTGGATCTGCTACGCCGCTAGCCTTTACGAGCGCGCTTTTAGCGTCCTCTAAAGAGCCTACCTCGTCGATGAGCCCGACGCCTTTGGCGCCGCTGGCTAAAAATACTCGCGCATTCGCCCATGTATCGCGCTTCCTAAGATCCAGCGAGCGCGCTTGCGCTACCTCGCGCGTGAATAGCTCATAGCTCTCATCCACCAGAGCTTGCAAGCTCGCGCGCTCCGCGTCGCTCCATTTTCGCATCATCGTACCCGCCTCTTTGAGCTCGCCCGCTTTGACGATCTGTTCGGCAAAGCCTAGTTTAGCGGCTGCTTCGCTCACGTCTAAGCCCTGCATGATTACGCCTATGGAGCCGATGAAGCTGCCCGGATTTGCGTAAATTTTACTCGCCCACACGCCGCCTAGGTAGCTACCGCTAGCCATCGTGCCCTTGGCGTAGGCGACAACTGGTTTGCGCGAGTTTAGGGATTTGATAGCCAGCGAAATTTCCACGCTCGGACTTAGCGCGCCGCCGGGGCTGTCGATCAGTAGAAGCACTCCCTTGATCGTCTCGTCATTTTTCAGAGTTTCGATCTTTTCTAAAATTTCGCTATCGTCCATTATCGCGCCGCTTAGCGAAAGTTGAGCGAGATTCGCGCCCTTTTGTTGCGTGCTTTCGCCGCCTGCAAAAATTAAAAACAAAATAAGCAAGAAAATCAGGGATTTAAAGTATTTGTTGATAAAGCCGAGCACGGCGCCGATCGGCGCAAAGATATTCTTTAGAAATTGCATTTCATTCCTTCGATAAAAAGTAATTTTACGTTTTTGCTCTGCAAAATGAGCTGTAGCGGCAGCTGATCCTCATCGCACTCAATGCCTTCAAAAACGGCGATGTCGGCGAGCTTACCGGCCCTCAGCTCGCCCAAATTTAGCCCCAGCGCGGCTGCTGCGTTTCTCGTCGCGCCTAAAATCAGCGCTCGCGCTAGTTCCGCCAAACCTAGCTCGTCGTGCATCATTAAATTTGCACGCAGCTCGTCTAAAAAGCTTAGGCTAAAATTTGAGCTAAGCCCATCGGTAGCGATGTTGTAATTAAGCCCGCTTGCGAGCAGCTTTTTAAAGCTCAGCCTCTTTTTGCTAAGCAGGCGGTTGGAGCGCGCGCAGTGCGTGATCGAGTGGAGCTTCGGATCAAAGATGCTAAAATCATCCACCCAAACGCAATGCGTAAAGAGCGTGCGAAGCCCGCTAAAATGCACTACAAAGCTCTGCGGCGAGTAAAAAGGCGCGGGAGAAGGGTTAAATTTAGCAAGCCAGGCTTTAAATTTGCCGCGACCAGTGCGCAGCCACTGCCGCTCGTGAGCACTCTCCATAAAATGCGTGCTTATAGCAAGCCCGTTTTCACGGGCAAGCCTGGTCGTAAACTCCGTAATCTGCGGGTGCGTCGAATACGGCGAGTGTACCGACACAGCGGGGATGAAAAGCGAGCTTGCAAACGCCTTTGAGCGCTCAAAACGCTGCTTAAATTTCAAAATATTCTCCGCCGTAGCGTCCTTGCTCGCGCCTAAAATTTCATTGAAAAACACGGTTCTAATGCCGCTTTGCGCGCAAGCTTCAGCCTCGCTGCCGAAGCTTGAAATTTCGCCGATCGTGCCCACGCCGCTTCGCATCATCGCGGCGATCTGCTCCAAGATCAATCGTCCGCGTGCCGCGGCATCCAGCTGCTGCCTTGAGGCGATGACGCTACCTAGCCACTCCAAAAAATCGCCGTAGCGCAGCGTGCCTTTGTTTGCGCTAAATTCCAAATGCACGTGCGGGTTTATAAACGCAGGCATCGCTATATCGCCGCTAAAGTCCAAAATTTCGGCTTGCGGGTATTTGCGTGCCGCACTCGCAAAGGCGCAGACCTCGATTATTTTCTCGCCAAAGACGATCGCGCCATCTTTTAAAATTTTAAAATTCTCATCGCAGACAAGAACCCACTTCGCCCTTAAAATTCTCATCGTTTTCCTTATCTAAAACAGCGCGTGATTTTAGCATAAAATTCTCTTCCGTGCTAAATTTAGAGATAAAATTTTAGCGACTGGGCTTGAACGGGCAAATTTGGCGCCATAGTAAAAAATAAGCTCGCTTTGGTTATAATTTTCGCTTAAATTTCAAAACAAGGACGCAAAAATGAAAATTATGGTGATTCAAGGACCGAATATCAATATGCTTGGTATGCGCGAGCCCGCTATTTACGGGGTTATGAAGATGGAGGATATCCATAAGCAGATGAAGGCGGTCGCCGATCAGAGCGGCAACGAGATCGAGTTTTTCCAGAGCAATTTCGAAGGCGAGATCGTCGATAAGATCCAAGAGTGCTTCGGCACCTGCGACGGCATCATCATCAATCCCGCCGCCTACACGCACACTTCGCTCGCTATCCGCGATGCACTCGCCGCAGTCAGCCTACCCGTGATCGAAGTGCATATCTCAAACATCGCTCGCAGAGAGGAGCTTAGACAAAAAAGTCTAATAGCGCCCGTAACAGCGGGTCAGATCATAGGCTTCGGCCCCGTAGGGTACCATCTGGCGATGATCGGAATGATTCAAATTTTTGAGCAGATCAAGGCAGCCAGAGCCGAGCAGAAAGCCGATTAGGCTTAGGATTAAATTTGAAAAATTTTATCCTAAAGGACGAAAACGCCGTTTACCACGAGTGCGGATACAGCTGCGACAACGCGATATTTTTGAGCTTCGCGGGGCGCAAATTTTTCCTCACCGATGCGCGTTATAGCATCGAGGCGCGCGAGCTTTGCAAAGATACCGAAGTGATCGAGGTCGAGCGAAATTTGATAAAAGACGCGCGGCTGTTTTTGCGAAAGGCGGGCGTTCGTGATCTTAGCTATAACCCGTACGATTTTAGCGCGGGCGAGTGGGAAGCTCTGAGCAAGGGGCTTGGGATAAGATTTAAGGCACGCGCGAATTTTTCGCAAATTTCGCGCATAATAAAATCAGAGGATGAGATAAAAATTTTAAAGCAAGCGGCGCAGTTTGGCGCGGAAAGATTTGACGAATTTGCCGCGTTCGTGCGCGCCGAGGGCGAAGGCATGAGCGAAGAGGAGCTATTTTTTAACGCCGAGCTCATCTTTAAGAAAAAGGGCGAGCTCGCGCTTAGCTTTTCGCCTATCGTCGCAATCAACGAAAACGCCGCAAAGGCGCACGCTCTGCCGAGCAAAAAGCGTTTGCGGCAGGGCGATTTGCTCCTGCTTGACGCGGGGGTTAAATTTAATCGCTACTGCTCTGACAGGACGCGTACGGCGTGCTTTGACGAAAATTTTAACTTCGGCAAAGAGCAAAATTTTAAAAACGCCAAGCGGCAAGAAATTTACGAAATCGTAAAAGAGGCTCAGGCTCTTGCCATCGCGGCGGTTATGCCCGGCAAAAAGGCGCGCGAGATCGACGCTGCGGCCAGGGATTTTATCGCCGCCCAGGGCTTTGGCAAGGCGTTTTTCCATAGCACCGGACACGGCGTCGGAGTCGATATCCACGAGCTTCCGTTCATCTCAAAGCGCGGAGATACCGTGCTAAAAGAGGGGATGGTCTTTAGCGTGGAGCCAGGGATTTACTTGCCCGGCGAATTTGGCGTGCGCATCGAGGACGTCGTGGTCGTACGCGAAAACAGGGCTGAAATTTTATGAGGGTAGCTAGGTGAGCGTGCGGCTTAAAAAAAACGGATTTTACGAGTGCGCGGACGCGCTATGCGTCGTAAAAAGCGCAGTTTTCCCGATGAGGCGCCGCGAGCGCGGAAATTTTAAAAATTTATACCTGCTCGGGCTCGGCGGGAATTTAGGGGATGTCAGGCGACACTTCGAGCGATTTTATCGCGTTTTGCAAAGCGATACGCGCTTTTTCGTAGCGCAAAATTCTCCGATCTTAAAAAACAAGCCGTTCGGTTTTTTGCGGCAGGAAAATTTTTTAAACTCCGTGATGTTAGTGCAAAGTTCCCTAGCGCCGTTTGCGCTGCTTAAGATTATGCAGCGCGCGGAGCTGCGATTTGGGCGCAAACGAAGCTTCAAAAACGCGCCGCGCACGCTGGACGTGGATATTTTATATGCAAGCGCGAAGGTGCGTGCCTGCGAACGGCTCGCGTTGCCGCATCCGGGTGTTTGCGAGCGCATAAGCGTGATTTTGCCACTTGGAGAGATGAAATTTAAAAGAGGACTGATATGCAAACTAAAATCGTAAATTTTTTAAGCGCCAAGGGCGGGGTTGGCAAGAGCGTGATCGTAGCGAATTTCGGCGAAATTCTAAGCGAGATAGGCTACCGCACGGCGATCATCGAGGCTCCGAGCTTTAACAACCAAGAGATCATTCTAAACGCGCTGCAGGGCAAAAAAATCTCGCTTCAAAGCGCAAGCGCGGTAAAAATTTCGCAAAATTTAACTCTCGTCTCGCCTGCGGACGGCGCGGGCGAAAACTCTGCTAAATTCGCAAGCGAGCTGAAAGAAGCGGAAATTTTCGATTTTATTTTGATCGACGCGGGACTTGAAAGCTTAAAAAGCTTCACCGAGGTTGCGGATCACAACGTCGTGCTGTGCGCGAACGAGCCCTGCGCGATCAGCAACACCTACGCGCTTTTAAAGACGCTCGGAGCAAGCAAAAAAGAGATTTTATTTTTGTTAAATTTCACCGCGAGCGAAGAGGACGCCGTGATGATCTACGAAAATTTAAAGGCGGTCGCGCAAAAAAACATAAGCGAGCTAAATTTTAAGCTATTAGGGTTCGTGCCGTTTTGCAAGGACGTCGCAGAGTGCGCGCACAACCGCGTGCTTTTCAACTCGCACCGCCCGTTCTCGCCCGCTACCATCGCGCTTAGACAGAGCGTCTCGCGATTTTTGAACAAACAGGGCTTGGAGCCGATCGACATGAGCGCTTACCGCGGCGTCGGCGGATTTTTACGAAAGCTTAGCAACCTAGTATGATTTACGATGAAATTTTAAAACAGCATATAACCCGCTATTTTAAGGCTAAATTTAAAAATTTAATGCTAAGCTAAAAGTCAAAATTTTAAAATATATACGAAAAAGATAGATTAATCATGCAGTTGAAAGAAATTTTAAAAGACATCAAAATCGCCCGCGACAATCTCAAAAACGTAGGCAAAAGCGCCACGATCTTCGGCTCGGCACGCTTTAGCGAGGATAATCGCTACGTAAAAGACGCGCAAAAGCTTTGCGAGGGGCTCGCTGATTTAGGATACTCGATCATCACTGGAGGCGGTGGCGGCATTATGCAAGGCGCCAACCGAGGCGCATTTGCGAGAGCGAGGACGCACAGCGTGGGCTTTAACATCATGCTGCCGTTTGAGCAAAAAAGCAACGGCTTTTTGACGCAAGGCGCGAAATTTTCGGCATTTGCACCGCGCAAAGGCGCACTTATCGAAAACAGCGAAATTTTCGTCATCTTTCCGGGCGGCTTTGGTACGCTGGATGAATTTTTTGAAATTTTAGTGCTGGTGCAGACGGGCTTTAAGCGCGCGCAGATCTATCTTTACGACGAGGAATTCTATGCGCCGCTAATGAAGTTTTTCCGCACTTCACTGCTAAAATCTGGTGCGATAAACGAAAGCGATCTGCAAAATTTCATGCTCTGCGACAGCGTGGATGAAATTTTAACGGATGTGCGACGTAAGGAGAACGAATGAAAATTTTAGTCGCGATGAGCGGCGGCGTGGATAGCTCGATGTGCGCGAAGCTGCTGCAGGATGCAGGGCACGAGGTGCAGGGCTGCTATATGAAACTGCACGCAAAGCCGGGCTATCACGAAGCAAACATCGCCAAAGTCCGCAAGGTAGGCGAGTTTTTGGGTATAAAAATCCACATTTTGGATCTGCAGGAGGATTTTAACCGCGACGTTTACGAGCCCTTTGTGCAGGCCTATATAGGCGGTCTTACGCCAAATCCGTGCGCGCTGTGTAACCGCCGCATAAAGCTCGGCAAGCTTTTGGAATTCGCGCGCGAGCAGGGCTTTGAGCGCCTAGCTACGGGGCACTATGTCCGTATCGAGGACGGGCTTTTAAAAGCCGCTGTAGATCTTAGCAAAGATCAGAGCTATTTTTTAGCAAACATCGATCCTGCCGCGCTTAAATTTATGCTCTTTCCGCTTGGAGGGATGTATAAAAAGGACGTCAAAGAGGCCGCGCGCGCCTATACGGAGCTTTTGCAGATCGCTTCTGCGAGCGAAAGCAGCGAGATCTGCTTTGTGGACACCACCTACATCGACGTTTTGAACCGCCATACGGGCACCAAAATGCCTGGCATCGTGCGCGACCGCGCGGGCAACGCCATCGGTACTCACGAGGGCTACATGCACTACACGATCGGCAAGCGCCGCGGTTTTACGGTGCACGGCGCGCATGAGCCGCACTTCGTGCTAAGCATCGACCCGCGCAAAAACGAGATCGTCGTGGGCAGCAAGGACGAGCTGGCGACCTACGAGTTCAACACCGAAAATTTCAACGCCTTTTTAAACAGAGATAAAATTTTAAATATGTCTGGCCTCGGCGTCAAGATCCGCTACCGCAGCGCCAAACTCCCCGTTAAAATTTCGCTGCGTGAGGACGGCGGCGTGCATGCCGTGCTGTCCGCACCCGCAGCGGGCATCGCTCCGGCACAGCTCGCGGTTTTCTACGACGAGCGCGACCGCGTAGTAGCAAGTGGATTTATAAAATAGCGCTTTATCGGCGTTGGCACTATCTTATCAGAATTTAGCTTCGCACATCACGCAGATAGGGCAAATCAAAGATAGAGCAATAAATTTTAAATTTAAAAACGGGGGCTTTTGTGCAATATTTGAGAAATTCTACCGACGATCCAAGCGTGCTTCGTCGTAACAAGCCCATCTCTAAAGCAGAGTGGGTTTTACTTCACCCCGTTTTGCTCACGGTAATATTTATGGTAATAAGAACGCTTTGTAATTACGTGATTTTCGGCAAAAAGTACGATCTAATCTCTTGTATAGTCGGGTGCGACGCCTTTTTGGAGTTTACGTATTCGTTCTATCTCGTCGCATTTTGCGCGCATCTTTTACTATCGCGCGATATACGGCTTACGGCGGCGGCGCTAGCCGCCTTTTTCGTCATGGCATACTCTTTAGGGAAATACTCCAACTCTGCTCCATTTTTCATCGCTTTTGCTTATATGCTATTTTTATCATTCGCGTTTAGGCGACTTTTGCCGATCGCTTATGCGCTATTTTTTGTAATCAGCTATATCTCGATATTTTTAGTGGTTGCTTTGGCTTCGCCGCTTCCAATTATCGTGATGTTTATCGCTTGCCCGCTAGCTTGGACTTTTTATTTCAAATTTACATATAAAGAAACCCTGCTCGTAAGCGATAAGAACGACTAATTATGCCTAATCTTACGAAGCACGCGACGAAAATTTTCTAAAATTTCGGCGCACTAAAATTCCACCCGCGTCTTTATCTCAAAAAGCAGCTCGCCGTCCACCGCCTCAAGCCCGCCGCTCTTTATCATCTCGCGAATTTTACTCGTGCCAAGGCTGCTTTTTTGAAGCAAAATTTCAACCAAATCTAGATCCCTGATCTCATAAATGCACCGATCTATCAGCTGCGAAGAGCCCAGATCGTCGAAGTAGAAAAATCGCCCGCCGTTTGAATAGACCCAGCCGTATAGCCCGCCGTGCACGCCGCCTACCCTGCGCCACTCATGCGGCAGCTCGAGCGCGAAAAGTCCACTTTTGCGAGCGACCAGCCTGCGAGTGCTGCGGCCGCCGCCCCAAACTTCGGCACCTTCTAAAAAATATATCCGCTCGCCGCTTTGAAACACGCTGCCGCTAAGCGCGTGAACTTCGCCCGCAAAGGGATTGTCTGCCGCGCGCTTTTGCTTTTCGTCGTTCTCGTCGAAATAGTAGATGCCGCTAGGGGAGGCAAAAAGTAGATGGTTTGAGTGCGCAAGCTGCCTATTTAGCGGAGCATAGGGCGCGGCGGCGGGGTCAAATTTTAAATCATTCGCAAAAACGTCGCCGCTTTTCGCATCCCACAAAAAATAGTCCAACCGCTGCCTCAAAAGTTCGTAATGCCCGCCGTTATCGCGCGCGTCAAGGCGCAGGTTTTTAAAATACACGTTCGCGCCGTCTGCGGCATAAACGCCGCTAGCGCGCCCATCGCTTCCCTCTATTCGGCGCAGGCTCGCGGCATCGGCGCCAGGCAAAACCTCTCCTTTATAAAACGCGCGCGAGCCCTGCGCAGCGTAATACACGCCCGCGATTTGGCGCAGATCCGTAGCGTCCATTCGTTTAAATTTATAAATGTAGCTTTGCGGCTTGGGCGCATCCCAAAAAATATGCGCCAAGGTTTCATAAGTGAGCTTAAGAGCTCCCAGCGCGTCGTTGGGTACCGCCTCGCCGTCGCAAAAATAACTGATCCGCCCGTCGCTTACGTATCCGAACGCTACGGCTTTCGTGCGCGCGGGCTCTAGCTCGCTCATCGCGATATTTCCGCAATATACGGCGTTTTTATCCGCCGCGACATTGAAGCGGTAGCCGGGGCCGAAATCCAAAACCCGAAAGCTCGCCGCGTCCGCGTCCGGTATCGCAAAATAGCCCGCGCCCACCACGAGGGCGTAAATTTCATCTCCTTTTTTATAAAAATCGCTGTATTTGATCTGCTCATCGTCCCGCGGCGAGTAGTCGTCGCTGGAATTTATAACAGCCGCCAGAATAAGCACGCTAAAAGCCGCGAATACAAATATCGCGCCAAGCACGATCTTGCGCCAAAGCGGCATGCCCCGAGGCCCGTCTTGCACCGGCTTACGATCTGCTTCTACCTTGCGCGCCCTATCTTTGCGCTTCTTTTGCGCGAGCTCATCCTTTGGCTCTTGCGTAAAATCTTCATACATCTTTTGCCTCAAATTTAATCTCGCCGCAGATTGCGCGGCACTTGAAATTGTACAAAAGCGCGGCTAAATTTATGAAATTTAACGCTACGGACAAATTCTGATTCAACTCTTTGCGGCGCTAATTTATTTTACGAATACCACAAAATCTCTGGCAAATTTTAATTCAAAGCGCTTCGTAACCGCACGGAATCGGCGCCGTAACGCTTGCAAACACAAAATCCTCATCGCCCGTATTTTTCATACCGTGGCACTCTCCGCTTCTGGAAATGATTAGATCGCCCGCGCAGATCGGTACCTCCTCGCCCTTGCTCGGATAAAACACGCCGCGTCCGCTTAAGCAAATCCACACGTCATCTCCGTCTGGGTGAATATGCGGCGCTACGACCTGGCCGCGTTTGACGATCCAAACCGCGCCGCAAGTGGCCTCCGTAGTAAAAAATGTCGTTTTTACGGCTCGCTCGTCGCTACAAATAGCATCTTTTATATGAAAAATTCTTTGCATTTTCGCTCCTTTAAGTTCACCGCATCCGGCGCGGTTTCGGCGGAATTTTAGCATTCTTTTCGTGCAGCGAAAGTGAAATTTCAAGCGCCAAACTCGCAACGCAACCTTAAATAAAAATTTTAAATTCACATTTTACTGTGCGATTTTTTTGGAGGATTGAAGATCGCATCTAAAAGTAAGAAGACGCATAAGCATGGTATTTGTGGATAGAATTTCGGCTTTAATTTAAGACGAAATTTTAAAAATTCTTCTAAATTTAAAACTGCTCTGCTAGATAAATTTATTAAATTTGATATGAGCTTTGCTTACGTGCTTTTGCTACCCAGATTAAAGCCAAATCGTAGCTTTTATCAAAAACCTCGCGTGACGCAGACTTTACGGCAAGCGCCAAGTCGGTTTATAAAGCTAAATCGACTTATAAATAGATGCTACTACCTCCAGCTTGTTTTAGCAGATACGCATTTTTGCACCTCGAATTTTTGCACATTTTACGATAATGTTTTTATAGCGCGTAACATACTGATCACGAGCCGAGCGGGAGTTCAAAGAGATAGCGTTAGAATTTTGCACTATCTCTTAAATTTCAAAACTATTTTATCTTGCTTGGATCCAACGCGATCTCGTCGTTTTTGATCACGCCGATTCCCTTATTTAGCACGTTTTGCGCGATCTGTTTAGCTTCTGCTAGCGAGTGCATCGCGAAGGTGCCGCACTGAAATTTATTCAGCTCGGGGATCTCTGCTTGAGAGCCCACGCCCAAAATATCCTTCATACTCGCGCTCCACGCCGCCGCAACGGCGCTCTCGCTAGGCGCCCCGATCACGCTCATATAAAAGCCCGTGCGGCACCCCATCGGCGAGATGTCGATGATCTCGACGTCCGCGCTATTTAGGTGCTCGCGCATGAAGCCCGCGAAAAGATGCTCCAGCGTGTGGGTGCCGCGCTCGCTCATGATCTCTAAATTCGGACGGCAAAACCGCAGATCATAGACGCTGATCTTATCGCCGCTCTTGGTACGCATGCTCTTTGCGAGCCGCACGCCCGGGGCATTCATGTGGGTATGATCGACCTTAAAACTATCTAACAATGGCATATTTTCTCCTTAAATTCAGATCGTGGCGATTTTAACATAAAATTCCGCACTTTCAGGCACACAGACGAAATTTTGGCTACAATTGCGTTTATTTTAAGGAGAATTAATGCCCTACATAAACGTTAAAATCACCAAAGAGCACGGCGGCTTAAGTCGCGAACAAAAAGCAAGGCTCGTCAAAAACCTCACCGACGCCCTCGTAGCCGTGCTAGGCAGGGGCGAGAAAACCACGGTCGTTACGATAGATGAAATATCCACTGACGACTACGCGATCGGCGGGCGGCTAGTAAGCGAAATCAGGGAACGATAGAGCTAAGCTCGCGCGTCAGGCTAAATTTGAAAAGCGAAATTTTAGAATTTTAAAATTTTCAAGCGAAATTCTACGCGGTAGGCTCCGCTTCTAAGGTAATAAAATTTGCGATAATCCCCGCTTGCAAAATGAAATTTTACGCTAAATTCCATGCTGTAAAATTCCAAAAACCAACCGAGCGGAAATTTTAAAGCGGGTCTAATGGTGAAATTCTTTAAAAAATCGACAAGATAGAATTTATGCAAGTTTTAAAAATTTTACCAGATAAAATTTAATCCTCGCAAGTCTAAAATTTCGTAAAAATAAATAGACGATATTCTTAGCGAACTAGCGTTCCCAAATTAGTTTTTTGCCGAAAGTTAAGGTATTATCGGTCATTTTCATCCAATCGATTCTAATCGTAAAAAAATCGGTCTCCATCGCGCGCGCAAACGGGAAGCGCTTAAGATATAGCGAGGTTTCGCGCTCATCCGCGCTACGGATATGGCCGCAAATCTGCACGCCTTTGATCCTACCTACAAATTTCGTATCCAGTGCGACTGTAGCCGCAACTCCGCGGTTGGCAAAGACTGCTTTGATATGCTCGGAGTCGTTCGCGCTTGCGATGATGAGCTCCTTATTTTGCGGATCGTAGGCATAAAATGCACTGCAGCAATATGGCAGATTATTGCGCAAAACTCCGAGAGATAGAAGTTTCATCCTGCCTAAAAACTCGTCGAATTTATCCTGAGCGGCACACATTTTAAGCCTCCTTTTTGCTAAATTATACAATGATTTTCTTTTATTAGCTATAATCGCGAGCCAAAATTAGGAGAATTTTTATGGAAAATTATAAAAAAGTAAAAGAGATGTTTTTGATGCAGCAAGCCCTAAACGACGAAACAAACGGCGTGGGCTGGGAGGACGGCTATACAAAAAACGGCAAACTTATCAACTGGAAGCGCTGCATTTACATGGAATGCGCCGAGCTCATCGATAGCTTTGCGTGGAAGCATTGGAAAAATATCTCTGCAGCGCCGGACGTGAATAATATCGTCATCGAGATCGTTGATATTTGGCACTTCGTAATGAGCTATATTTTAGAGCAATATTACGGCGGCAAAGACATCGACCACATCGTAAGCGACGTCACGGCAGTAAGCGGATTTGCGGAGTTTAGCTCCTACGCCTACGATGTGCGCGAATACAGCATCTACGAAATCGTAAACGACATCGAGCTCATAATCCACGAAACAAGCGGATTTGAGCTGCAAATCGGCGAGCTGCTGACCGATTTTTTTCGCGTGGCGATTAAATGTGGCGTGAGCTTAGACATTCTTTTTGCCAAATATATCGGTAAAAACGTGCTAAATAAATTCCGCCAAGACCACGGTTACAAAGAGGGCAGCTACCGCAAAATCTGGGGAGACCTTGAAGATAACGAGGTGCTAATCGAGGTGCTATCAAAAGGCGCAGTAAGCGCAAACGAAATTTACGAGCAATTGCAAAAGATCTACGACGCGACGAAGTGAAGTCTGGATTTGCTTGCGAAATTTATCTTTAAAATTTCATCTATAAAATTTCGGCATGCGAATTTTAAAAAAGAGATTTGATTTGAAATTCTGCAGTTTTGTGCCTGAAATTTTACGTAATGTCAGCCTATTTATAAGAGGCAAAATTCCGCGCAACAAGCAAATAAATATTCGCAGCAGGTAAAAACATAGCTAGATCTGGCCTCTTTTTACACACTATAATGAGCAAATTAAACGCGGGTAGGCAAGCGATCAAAGCATAAATTTCGTATTATAATGCAAGATGAGCCGGTTAAAAAAAGCGAATGAGCCAAGCGAGCGGATTAATGAGGCGCTTTCGTGCGGTAGCCAAATTGCTCAGCTCAAATTCCGTCGCAAAAGTCGCTAAAATAACGCAAATAGGAGCATACATGGGTAGAATCTTTAATTTGGCAAAGCAGGACTTTTTTACGCGCAAGTTTATTTTGCTCTCGCTACTGCCACTTGTATGCTCGCTTATAATCTTAGGCACGCTCGCATTTTTCGGTGGCAAAGAGCTTTTTGACGCACTTTCGCAGGGCGCGCAAAGCGGCGATTTTAGCTTCTTGGACGAACAGCGCTTCCCGGTAATTGCAAAAGTTTTAAGCTTCGCTGCTACGAAGTGGATTATCGGCGCGATTTTTTCGGTGTTTGCCAGCTTTGCGGTACTGATGCTTAGCGTGTTTTGTGCGCTTATCATCGCAGCCTTTTTGACGCCCGTAGTCACTAAAGAGATCAACGCCCGCCACTACCACCTAATCCGCGCGGATGAAGCGAGCACGGCGCGAGTGCTAAAGCTGATGAGCCTTGAAATTTTAAAATTTTTAGCAATCTTATTTATCTGTTCGGTACTTTTGTTTGTGCCGGTGATAAATTTATTTATCATCAACGTGCCGTTTTTTTATATCTATTACAAGCTGGTTCTAATCGACGTCGCTTCAAATGCGTTAAGCGCGAAAAGCTTCGAGCGCTCTTATAAAATGGGCGGCGGATATAAATTTGCCCTAAGCGCTTTTATTTTTTATCTGCTGTGTTTGATCCCGCTGGTAGGATTATTTTTCCAGCTATTTTTCATCATCTTTTTGACGCACGTAGTGCTGATAGACGAAAGTGCCCGCAATAAAAATCGCTAAAGATTAACTAAAATCAATGAAAAATTTTGAAATTTTCATAAAATAGTGCAAAATTTTTAAGAAAGGATTTCTATGAAATCAGGTGATATTTACATTTGCAATATATGTTCGCTCAAAAGCAGCGATGATGAAAACGCGGTCTTTATCAAGGCGCATAAAAACGGCGAGACAGTGCATATCTGCACATCCTGCATGCCTAGCGTCATCCATGGCTCAGGCATGGTCGTAAAGAGCAATGCCGAGATCGAAGAAGAGCTCCAAGACGCTACAAACTAGCTGCTAGCACCACTTGCTGCGGCGCGTTTTAATTTGTTTATTAATCTGCGCGCCGCAAAATTCTAAAATTCTAAAATTCTAAAATTCTAAAATTCTAAAATTCCGTCTGCTAGGTTTTCCACCAAAATACTGTACAGCAAAATTCCGCGCTTAAAATTGTAAAATTTTACGCAGCAAATTCTGTGCACTAAGCTTATCCACATAAGAATTTTCGCGTTATAAGCTTGACGCTAAAATTCCTTGAGCTAAAACTAAGGTCTGAAAAATTTTAAAATCCGTGCAGCCGCTTAATCTCCGCACTGATCGGCTTTTTCTGACCTGATTTGGTCACACTTACGTAGGTTGCGATCGCGCTGGTTACGTGCAAGCACTCGCGAAATCCGTCCTCGCCCAGCCGCAGCGCCGCGACCTCGATCTGCACGCGGATAGAGGTATTTCCCACGCTTAGTACTTTTGCGTAGCAGCTGATGACATCGCCGATAAATACGGGCTGCTTGAAAGTTACCTCCTGCATCGAGATCGTCACGACCCGCTCGGGCGCTATCTCGCGCGCTGCCGTCGCGCCCGCTAAATCGATCTGCGCTAGTATCCAGCCGCCGAAAATATTGCCCGAGCTATTCGTATCCTTAGGCAGCGCTACGACCTTGATGCGCGGCTCGCCGAAATCATCTAAGTTTAAATCGCTCATTTTTACTCCTTAAATTTAAAAATCTCGCATTTTAACCGCGCAAATTTAACACTTTTTCGATACAATCGGCAAAAATCTATGCCGAAATTTTAGGCGGGCAGAGATAAAATTTCGCTCGCTTGCAAACGATAAAACGACAAAAAGGATACGCGATGAACGATTTTGTAAAACTTAGCGAGATGGCAGCGAGCGCTAAGGCGCGACTAAACGCCCTCTACGACGAGCCGCACGCCGAGCTAATCGCGCGCGGGCTGAAGATCTGCGGCTTTGAGTTTGGCGATACCGCGCGCATTGCCGTGCTACGCCGAATCGTCGATCTCAAAGAGGATCCGCTTCTGCAGGAATTTCGCCGCTTAGGCTACGATGAGGCGTGCCAGCGCGAGCTAAAGAGCAAAATGTACGATTTCACGCGCGAAATACACGAGAGCATGCACGCAGCTCTTATCGCCGAGGCAGGCGCGCAGGGGATTTTGCAGCCGTTTTATCTGGAGCTTTTAAAGGGCATCCACCGCATCGGGCTCGTGTTAAGCGATATGCAAAAAAGCTGGCAAGCCTTAATCATCGAAGGCGCGAACAAGCGCTGGGAAAAGGAATTTAGCTCGCTTGCGCAGGCGAAGGAATTTTTACTGCAAGAGGAGCTGTTTATGCGCACGCCTCACGGCGAAATTTGCGAGCGCTGCTACGGCGCGATAGTGCAGCTCGAGGGCAAATCCCAAATGGTGCCCTACGCCGTGGCATTTGCGGATGAGACGGCAAAGCTGCAGAGCGAATTTAGCGATCTTTTGGAGCGCCTGGTGACGCTTGCAGAAGATGAGAGCGAGCTAGCCTACATCGCGTATCTAGGCAAGCTCAAACAGGCCTTTTGCGAAAAAGACGCTAGCGCGGTGATCGGCGCGTGGCGGGATGCGGAGATCGCGTGGATGGATATAAAAACGCCGCTTCAAATCGGTCATCCGCTTGAGTACTATGAGGATGCCTACACGCACGCAGTCGCGCTGGAATGGGACGTCAGGCTTGCAGGCGCGTATGAGTTTAGCGCGGAGGAATTTAAAGCGCGCGTAAGCGAGAGCTTTGAGCGTGCGTATGAAAAAATCGGCGCAAACAACGCCGTCATGCACTCGCTCGTGCTTTCAAACATCGCCAAAACCCAGCTTTACGTCTGCGCGCCGCTGATCTACTACGGCGCCGATCTTAACGGGCTCTTTTCGGCGCAGGTCGTACCAAACGACGAGTTCGTAAGCACCAACTGCGGTAAGAAAATTTTCGCCTTCGTAAATTTCGTCTATGAAAGCGCCAAGGCTAGACCTTTTATGCGGCTAAGCAGCGAAATTTTCGACCTTGAGTATTTAAATTTCGGGCGCGAAATTTTATTTAAAAAGCCGCGAATTTGGCGCCGCGTCTACGAAATATCGACGATCGGGCACGAGTTCGGGCATATATTTTTCATCGACGCGGACACCGAGGCGCGCATGAACCGCTCGGGGCTTTTTAAGCTCATCGAGGAGTACAAGGCGACCGGCGGCGGGCTCGTGAGCTTCTTTTTCCACGAGGAGGAGGAGTTTTGCCTGCCGGTGCTGGATGAGCTGATCCGCCGCGCCGTGGGGCTCATCGCGTGGCAGCAGGTGGAGGAGCTCAAACCCTACTACTGCGAGGCGCTGATACATCTGAGCTTGCTTTTTGCATCGGGCGTTTTGAAATTTGAACGCGGGCGGCTGGCGGTTAAATTTGACCGCGCAGGCTATGAGAGCTTTAAGTCCGCGTGCCTGCAAAACTACGAGGATCTGGCGCGGCTTTATTGCGGCAAAAAGGACGCGGCGGAATTTTTATCGCGCTTTGCGGAGCTTAGCGGCGGCGTGTATCTGCCGCGCGAGGCGCAGGTGCGGGAGTTTGTGGAGTTTTACTACTCGCGCTACGAAGCGATCGGCAATGAAACGGATCCTAGCGACGAGCGAACAAAGTGGCTTTAAAATTTCAGCTTCGAACTGCGCCTTAAATAATGGAAAGCTAGTAAAATTTTGCGGAATTTTAAGGGGAAAATATGAGCTATTTTAAAAATTTACTCTCTGATTTGCGAAACGGCAGAGTCGCGCTGCACCCGATTTTGCTCGCGGCGACGTTTTGCATAGTAAAATTTTGGTGGCCTAGGTTAATAGGCAATGTAGGCGAAAGTGATGCACTCGGCAGCTTCATATTTATGGACTTCATTCAATGTGCGTGTTTCATAGCGCTAGGCGCACATCTTGTCTATGTGGCGGGGCGGGGCGGCAAAAATAGCCAAAGCCGTAGTTGCGAAAACAGCGACTACGAAGGCGCGATACAACCCCGCAGACTGCGTTATTTAGCCGTGCTACGCGCTATTTTATGCACCCTATGTATCACCGCGTGCGCGGCAGGCTATCTTACCGCGGACGTAAACCACCAGAAATTGGGCGTTCTGAATTGGTTTTTTCCGACTGCGCTAGCAAGCGCGTTCATCTATTCGATCGCGATTTGGTTTGTTACGATCGGCTCTGAAGTACTAATTTGGGGCGTTGTCTTCGTGATAAGCTACGTGGTTGCTTACTATGCGGTTTGGATAGGTTTTTTTACCATTCCTGGGGAGTATGGCGGGTTGGCATTTTGGAAAGGGCTGGAGATAATATTTCCGCTAATTTGGGCGTTTTATTTCAAGCGCACTTACAAAAAGCGCCTAGCAGAGGAGATGCGCGAGGCATAACGGCAAGCTGAATGCAGAATTTTAGCAAAAATTTTACGCCGCCAACCGCAGTTTAAAATTAGCGCGAGCATAGCTCGCCCTTTGAGCGTGCCAGGGGTTGGGGGATTTTAAGGGGGAAGGGGAGCGCCTCGCAAGTAGCGCCCCTTCCCCCTTAAGAGAAAACGCTGCCACGCCCCAAATTCTAGAGGCAAATTCTACATAGAGAAATTTTAAATTTATTACAAAATGAAATTCCGTTTAAATTTTAGCCCGCGATATACTTCTCTTGGGGCGGGAAGGAGGCCCCAATTGCGAGGTCGCTCCCCTTCCCGCCCCAAACTCCACCCATCCCCCGACAACGCTAGCGGTGCGGAC
>NZ_CALIIS010000140.1 GCF_938017705.1 uncultured Campylobacter sp. | reverse complement strand
ATCAAAAAGATCGCGTTATATTTGGTGCTATTTGTTTTTACCGTTTTCGTCACGGGTGCGCTATATATCAGGTATCTGGGCTCTAAAATCGATAGCCTTTCGCGAACCAAAACCGAGCTTAACGAGCTAAATCAAAAACTTCGCGACGGTATCGCGGCAAGTCAGATGGAATTTGAAGCCATCGAGGGTAAAATTTCGGATTTGGAGCATCAGTTTGGGCTTGATCCTGAGGAGGATGAGCGCGCGATCGACCCCCTATCTCACATCAAACCTACTTCCGAACAAGAGATCAAAGAGCGCGCGCAAAAGATCATCAACGAAAAATTCTCCGACGCGCTGATAAAAGAAATTTTTATGCAGATCCCAAACGGCAGGGTCATGCGCACTCATCAACTCAGCGAGAAATTTGGCTGGCGCAACCATCCCATCTTAAAGCGCAAGCAGTTTCACCCGGGCGTTGATCTACGTACGCCGCCTAAAACGCCTATCTACGCGCCTGCAGACGGCATCATCCAATACAGCGGCGCGGGTGCTACTGGCTACGGCAATCTAGTCGAGATTCGCCACAACTACGGCTTTACGACACGATATGCGCATTTGGATTCAAATTTAACTCGCAAAGTAGGCGAGTTCGTAAACAAGGGCGATCTTATCGCTTTTAGCGGCAACACCGGACTTAGCACCGGACCTCATCTGCACTACGAGATTAGATTTTTGCAGCTGCCGCTAGATCCGCTAAATTTTATTAACTGGAACGAAAAAAATTACAAAGAAATTTTTACTAAGGAGGAAGATGTCCCATGGCAATCTTTAATAAAGGCGATGCAAACACCGCTCAAACAACAATAATCTCGTCAGGCACGCTCATCAAAGGAGAGCTGCACCTGTCATGCATTTTGCATATCGATGGCAATGTCGAAGGCGACGTGATCTCCGATAACACCGTCGTCATCGGTAAAAATGGTACCGCGCGCGGCTCGATCAGGGCCAAGCATATCGTAATCAGCGGCAAATTTTTCGGCAATATCGAAGCTGAGCTCGTCGAGCTGCTAGGCGGCGGTGTGCTCGTAGGCGACGTGCTATCGCAAAGCTTCGGCATCGAAGTCGGCGCAAAATTTAATGGAAAAAGCGCTGTAAGTGGCGGCGATCAAGCCCTAGTCATCGACGGCAGCGCAAGCGAAGACGTCAAGCTCATCGACAAAGCTCTAGGCGAATAAATCGCGCACATTTAGAATTCTTGGGATTTAAAACGCTTTAGCTGACGGGGTTTTAGAATCCGATTGATATTGAAATTTTAGAATTTCTAGCCTTTGGAATTCTTAGAATTTTTAAGGCTTTTATATTTGCGTAATCTTAAAGTGTCTTCAATCTTAAAATTTAGAATTTTAAAAAATTCCAAATTTTAAAATCCTCACAACCAAAATTATTGAAATTTTTAAGCTTTGAAATTTTCGAAATTTTAAAGCTTAAATATGCTTAAAATTTAAGAATTACGCAGATCGTAAAACCCTAAATCCTAAAATTTTGCGCTTACACGGGATTTTGAAATTTTGCTTGTAAGCCGGATTTTAAAATTCGCGCCCGACTGAATTTAAAATTTTAAAATTTCGCCGCAAAATAACGCATGAACGCAAAATTTCTGCTCGCACATACTTTAAAAGCTCGCGTAAGTTTCAAGTTTCGCAGAAGCTATGTAAGCAAGTATAAATTATCTACGCCGAGTGTTTTGACTCATTATATCTCTTTGTGCCGCCGGCTCAAAATTCCGCGAGGTGATAAATTCTGCGAGCTGGGCTAATTTAAGCCCATTATTAGATTAGTTATGTATAATGCGATTTCTTTTTGTGGACAGATGGGTGAGTGGCCGAAACCACACCCCTGCTAAGGGTGCAGCTTCTAACCGGGGCTCGAGGGTTCAAATCCCTCTCTGTCCGCCAGAAACCCCATTTTAACGATATTTGAAGCACTTTTTTAGAAAATTTGGCGACCCTAGCACTAGGCTTCCCGGGAAAAATCAATAAATTTGTATATTTCGATCGAAATCTTTTAAGTTTGAATTTAGGTAATTGACGTAAACGTCATAAACCATTTTTGGAGTGGAATGCCCTAAAAGCTTTGCAAGCTCGACCGGAGAAACGAAATTTTGATAAAGCATATTCGTGGCATAAGTATGGCGCATATTGTAAAGGCGACGATACTTTAAATTTAGCTCCCTTAAAATAGGCTTCCAGCAATCATAAGTAAAAACGCTAGTATCCTTATAAGGCCTGCCGTATTGAGTTTGCAACAAATATCTATGATGGATATGATTAAAAAGAAAATAATCCAAAGCAGGATAAAGAGTATTTAAAATAGGCACTTTGCGAATGCTCAAGTAGGTTTTAGGAGTGCTTTCACCGAACCTTGAGCGGGTAGAATTCACAGAGATAACGCGATTTTGCAGGTCTATATCGGAAATTTTCAAAGCCAAAATTTCGCCAGTGCGAAGCCCGGTAAAGAAGCCGACCTTTAGAAAAATCCTAAAATTCTCATTGTATTTTTTGGAAGCTTCAAGGATTTTCAAAACTTCCTCATTCGTAAAAGGCTCAATACGAGGCGTTATGTGTTGCATTTTCTTTATGTGAACGAGCGGATTTTTAGAAATTTCCTCGTCCTCTATAGCAATCTTGATAATCTGACTTAGCGCCGAAAGATAGTGTTTTTTACTCTTGTTGCAAACGTCGGATATTCCGTCAAGCCAAACACGGATTACAGAAGGCTTTATATCTGAAATTTCCATATTCTCAAAAAAGCGCAAACGATTTGCTACAATACCTGCGTTTTTAACAAAAGTCGAGTTTTTCCACTCTTTCTTGCCAAATTTCAAATACAGATCGGCGTAATAGCTAAATTTCATTATTTACCTCCTAAAACGGATACGGCATAACACCGTTATTGGAATACTTAAATTCCAGCTCTCTAATATCCTCCAAAGCGTGCTCCGTAAAATATCTAATATGATTTTTATAGCGTTGTAGAAATCCGCGCTCGATCATTTCATTCTCAAGCATAGCGTAATCTTGGACGCTTAAAATGTCATCGGTCATTTCGTTTTGATTATCGCGCCAGTAAAGCTTAAGCCTTTCATCACTCATATCTTTCCAGGCGGTGCGAAATATCTTGCTAGGCTTGTAGATTATAGGTTTTTCGCCGCTATTATAAGCCTTTTGAACCGATTTAAACTCGTGAGATTGGATTTTACCGATGCTTTGAACTGGATTGATATTTTTAACATATTCATGCATGAGCCGACCACAGACATAATAAAGCAAGTGTCCGTCCTCGTAAATTAGCTCCTCGGAAGTATATGGGATAGACATAAAAATGCTTTGGCTCTTATAATCCCACTCTATAAGCGTATTATCGAAGTCTTTTAGAATATTGAGGTTACCTAGATCACGCAGGCTTTTGATGAAATTTATCTTGCGATATACCCAAAGCGGGATTGGGTTTTGCGAGGATAAGAACCTGCGAATTTTATGCTTTATAAACCACGCTTGAACCTCGTTAATATCGTCAGTTTCGTTGAAATTTATAAAGGTCTTGGTGATATATTTCATCACGTAGCCCGTGGCGTTGTTTATAGAGGTCTGAAACCCATTTATCTCGCCATTTGCTATTTGAGCCGAGGTTAAACGCTCATTTCTTAGATTTTGCGGGGCATAGAATACGTCTTTGTAAATTTTCAATAGATAAGGAATAGTATGCCTTGGAGCATATATCAAAGCGTGGATATGCGGCACGCCGTCATTTTTATGCGGCTCAAAGGTGCGAATATACTGGAATACCTCGCCTTTATAAATACGCCTGAACCGCATAGTAAATTTATGAAAGTTATAGTTTAATACATTGGCTAAATCCCTGATCGTAAAGGGCACACCCTCGTTAAGCTTTTGCTTCTGCTCGATAGGAAGCGATCTAATGTCTTTCGTGGTAAAGGTAGCAAAATTCCCCACTAGTGCCTTACGAAAGCAGCCGTTTAAGGTAATAGTTAAAAATATAGGCACAAGCTCATGCTTGATAGAAAGCATGTGTATGGTATTGGTGCGATTAGCTACCTCGGCGTAATAGGTGCTTGAAAAATTTGCAGACTTTGAGACCGAAAGCAGGCTTTTTTCTTCGCCGAAAGAATTTACAAATTTGTAATCTTGTAAAAACTTTCGTTGTCTGTCAATTTTAAGCTTCGTAAGCTTTAAATCTGTTTCATTTAATCCAAACATCTTTAAGCTTCGTTTAAATGTAACAGATTTTTATTAAATTGACAAGGGAGCAGAGAAAAGCGCGCTCCTCGTCGCTTGCTTTTCTCTGCGGCCGTCGTCCGAATAATATGCCGTATGCTCTTATACTCATCTTAATTTACCTCTATCGTAAGAGTTATAATACTAGTGCTTTTATAGTTCTGCTCGATAGAGAAAAGATATTTGAGTATAGGTATATCTTTAAGTAGCGGCACGCCGTTGCGTTTAGAATAGGCAACGTCTTTGTTTATACCGCTTAAAACAAGAAGTTCGCCCCGCTTAAGGCTATAGTTCGACTTAAGCTCCTTTTTACTCGTGCGCGGCGTAAGGGTGTTTTGCGTATCTAATAAGTCCTCAACCACCAAATCAAGGCTGAAATCAACGTTTGAATTCTGAAGCACAACCGGGCGAATTTTAATCTTTAGGCCAACGTCTTTATACTCGTAGCTATTTTGAGTGGCGGTGCCGTTTTGCGTGTAGGTACTGGTGTTGGTTAGGTATGGCACGTTTTCTACAGAGGAAAAATAAACCTCGGCGCCGCTTTTGGCGACCAGAAACGGGCTTTGCTTGATAGTCGTTACGCCGTTTTGCTGAAGTAGGCTAAGAACTCCGTAAAAGCCCCGTTTCTTTGTAGTTACTACGTTTGTCTCAGCGCTATAAGGCATAGTTATAAGATTTATGAAATAGTTTAGATCGGAGCGGGTCACGACGTCGCCTAAAGAATTTAGATGCGAGCCTATATCTTTGTAATCATTCGTATTAGTCTCAAGTATGGTAAGCTTAAAATTTACCTGTTCGAGCTTTTTATCGCTGCGCTGCACGAAATCTATTATATCGCTGTATTCGTCGTCGCTTGCTTTAAAGACTACGGAGTTTGTAGATCTGATATAGCTTGAGTTTTGATCGGTCATCTTGCTTACTATCTTATCCGCGTCGTCGTAGGAGTTATTGGCTAAAGTAAGGTATCTTAGCCTGCGCTCGGCGCTAATGCTGCCATTAGCATCGCCATAGTCCTTATTCTTCTTAAAAACGTAATAAAAGCCGTCGGTAAGTATAAGTTTTAAGCCTTTACTCTCTATGGCTTTGCGGAAATGTTTTATCGTTACATCGGAATTTTTGGCGGTATAAAAGTAAAAGCTATTCGGATCTATCTCATCGCTGATTAAAATATCGATTTTTGAATTATGACTTGCAACGTTGGCGAAATCAAGCAGATTTAGCTTAATTTCTTCAGACAAGGCGCTACTTAGAATAAATAGCACTAGAAAAAGAATTTTTTTCATTGTTTAACTCTTCCTTTTTTAAGTTATCGAAAACGGGCTTATCAAAGCCAACAAAGAAATACGTAATACCTTTACCTTTGAATGAGCGAACATTGAATTTCGGAGGAGAGCGCAAAAAGATAAAATTTAAGTATCTCTGATCAAAGTGATCGTAAGTGCCGTTTTGAATGGAACAACGATCGTAGAAACAATAAATTTGATATATGTAGCCGATAAGAGGCTCATTAGGATTTGGATTAGAAAAGTTGGATAGGGCTTTAGTACTGTTACTGCTTCCGGTTTCGATAGGTTGATTGGATTGAATATCGGGGGCGGAAGCAGAGGAATCAACGGATTCATCAGAATTGAAACTTTTCACAAAGAAATAAAAGTATATAGATAGAGTGATAAACAAAAATAACGATACATAAAGAAATTTACGGACAAAAGATTTTTGAGAAGCGTTTTGTCCCGAATGGTAGAGATTAAAAACCTCTTTCATATACGGAACGTGAAATTTTTGCATAACGTCTTTTTGATACATCTTGTAAGAGCCGTAAAGCATATATCTAAATTTATTCTTGAATAGACGTTTAGAACTATCCACGGCTTTTACAAAATGCTCGGCTATACGCTTATACTCGTTACTTATAAGCGATAAATCTTGCGTAATAAGCCAAATATCTTGGTATAAATGACGATGATAGGTAAGCCACCAAACCAAAATGTTATCCTCTTTGGCTTTTAAGAAA
>NZ_CALIIS010000139.1 GCF_938017705.1 uncultured Campylobacter sp. | reverse complement strand
CGTGGTCCTTCAGGAAAACTATCTATTTAGTGGCAGTATCAAAGAAAACATCGCCTTTGCCGCAAGCGGAGCGAGTATGGAGGAGATCATCAGAGTTAGCAAGATCGCAGGCGCTCATGATTTTATCGCAGAGCTTGCAGGAGGTTACGATACCTTCGTAGGCGAGCGCGGCTCAAGCCTTAGCGGTGGACAGAAACAGCGCATCGCAATCGCTAGAGCACTAATAAATAATCCTAAAATTTTAATCTTTGATGAGGCGACCTCCGCGCTTGATTATGAAAGCGAAAGCATCATCAATAAAAATTTAAGCGAGATCAAAAAGGGAAAAACCTTCATCATCATCGCACATAGGCTAAATTCCGTTAAGAATTGCGATGAAATTTTAGTGCTGGATAAGGGCGAGATCGTAGAGCGCGGAAAGCACGAGGAGCTAATGGCTCTGGGCGGCTACTACAAGAGCCTATATGATAAGCAGCTAGGATAGGCCGAAGAGCGAGACGGGATAAACAATGCTAAAAATTTTTAAAAGAATAGATGATGATTCAAACGAGTTCAAGCCTTTATTAATTGAGATAGAGGACGCTCCGCAAAACCCGCTGGGAAGATCTATCTTATGGATCGCTTGCGGAGCTTTGATATTTGCCGTGCTGTGGATGGTGTTTGCTAAGGTTGATATCGTAGTAAGCGCTAACGGCAAGGTCGTGCCCGACGGAGAGATTAAAATTTTAAAATCTCTCGAAAGCGGCGTTGTCTCCAAAATTTTAGTAAAAGAGGGCGATAGAGTAAAAAAGGGCGATCATCTAATCTTAATAGATCCTAGCGTCTCTACGGTAAATTTATCCACCAAACAAGAAAGCCTAGCTCTACTTGAATACTCGATAAAAAGGCTCGACGCTCTAAGCTCTGGCAAAAGCTTAGATGCCAATATCAGCGCAGATGAGCTTAGCTTATACAATACTCAAAAATCAAATTACGAAGAGAGCATAAACGTCTATAATCTAAAAATGCAAGCTCTGCAAATGGGGATAAACTCTACTAATTTAGAGGTCGAGAGGCTAAGCGGAATTTTAAAGATAGATGAGGCAAGGCTGAATAATCTAAATAAAGTAAAAGATATAATAGCGCGCAAGGATCTATATGAACTCAAATCCAAGGTAATCGAGCTAAACTCCAATCTTAAAATTTCAAAAGAGAAGCTTGCCGAGCAAAGGGCAAATTTAGATGAGCTAGCCAAGGAGCTTGAGGCCTTTAAAAGCCAAAGCATATCTAAATGGCTCGATGAGATGCTAGCCAAGCAAAAGGAAGCAAGCTCGCTAAAAGCGGAGATCAATGCGATCTTGTTTCAAACCAGACAGCAGATCATCTCCTCTCCGGTTGATGGCTTTGTAGGAAAGCTACTTGTAAATACGCAAGGAACCGCCATCACAAATCAAGAAAATTTAATCTCTATAGTGCCTAGCGATAAGCCTTTAATCATCAAAGCAAACGTACTTAATA
>NZ_CALIIS010000138.1 GCF_938017705.1 uncultured Campylobacter sp. | reverse complement strand
TTAATGCTACGCTGCCTTCGGTAGATTTTATATTTGAGATAGTGCCTATATAGGTGCTGCTTTGATCGCCGTAGGCTCTATTTAGGTTTATCTCTTTACTTAGAGTTTTATGTACTATATCTCTGCCCGCGTTTAAGCTTACGCTGCGTCCTTGTATCAAAGAGGATGCGTTTATTATATCCTTTTTGGCCGATATGCTTAGGGCGTTCGCGGCGATGATGGAGGCGGAGTTTAAATTTGATACGCTGCCCGCTTTGAGGCTCATATTAGAGCCCGCGTAGATTATCCCTTCGTTTCTAAGATCGCCGTTTACGCTTAGATCTATGCTGCCTCCTGCGTATATCAAAGAAGGTGCGGAGCTAAGCATGGTGCCGTCATCTTCCTCAGAAGAGTTCAAGGAGGTCCTTTTTTTATCATAAAGCAAGCTTAGCTTATTGTGCATATATGAAAAATCCGGTATCAGCTCGCTATAAACGTAGAAGGTGTTATAAAATTTACTGCTTATAGGCGAAAAGAGATTGTTTATATAGCTAGGCCTAATGATATCTTGCATATCCGCTTCGTTATTAAGGCTAGGCGCAAGATCGTTTTTATTTAGATTTAAAGCGTTAGGATTACCGAGCCCCTTGCCTATTAGAGAGTAATCTATTTTAGAAAAAGCTTCCTTTATAAGAGCAGGAGCGTTACCGGAGTTTATCTGCCCGTCCGAGTTTAAATTTGAAATATCGCCCGCGTAGCCTTTTATATCTTTTTTAGCTCCTATTATGGAGATAATAGCAGGCTGGGAGTAGTAGATATTCTTTTGGTCGCTATAGCCGCCTTTACCGCCGTGGCTTTTATGTTTCCATCTATACTCCGCCTGGCTCGTTATACTATGATTTAGACTTAAAGAGCGGTTGTTTAGGCTCTTTACATTTAAGAGCAGATCGTTATAGGCATAAATTACGCTCTTATCGTTATTTAGCTCATCTATGTTAAGGTTGCTATCCCCTGCGGAGATTATGTTTGAGCCCATAAATTTACTTAGGCTATCTTCCGTTATATACTCTTTATTGATGCTGTAGCTTATCTGCCTTAATCTCTCCTTCTTATGAGGCTTGCTTCTTCTTATGCTAAAGAGATTGTCTTTTAAGCTTAGCGTTATAGCATCATATAGCCTAGTATCCTCCCCCGGAAGCCTAGTATTTTTATATAAGCTTAATACGTATAGATTCATATCCTGCTCGCTAAGCTCCTCCATGATCTTAGCGTTTAACTCGTCCTGGCTAATATTGGGATTTTGCTTGAGGATGCGCTCTTTTATCTCTGCCGCATTAACCTTTAAAGGGATGGCTACGCCGCTGCAACCCCAACCGTCACCATTGCAGGTAAAATCTATATTATAGCCGGTGCTTTGAACCCTCTTTACGGGCTCGTTAACCGAGCGGTTGTTTAGCTTTTTAGCGCCGATATTAAGAGTGCCCCTTGCATATATCAAAGAGGAGGCGTTAGTTATCTCGTCAGCCTTGCCCTCCCCGCCTCTTTCATTAAAAATATTTAAATTTCTTTGAGAGATGATGTTAGATAGCGCTTCGTTGCTAAGAAAGCTCGTATTTATAACTATATCCCCTCCGCTAAGTATATTGGACGCGTCTTGATTGAGGATATTTTTAGCGTTTAAAGCTATGCCGTTTTGCGCATAGATAAGAGCTTTTTTGTTGATTAGGCTTTCAGAGTTTGTTATCAGCTCGTCCCCCGCGATTAAAGAGCCTAAATTTGAAATTTGCTCCTTTGTTTTTAAAGCCAAATTTCCAAGTGCGGCTATGATGCTTTCGTTTTTGATACCCTTTGCGTTTATGATCAGATCTTTATTGGAGATCAGCCTTTGCAAGGCGATAAAATTTCCTTGTAGATTTAAGTATATATCGCCGCTTGCGTAGATCCCTCCGTTATAGGTCAAATCGTCCTTTAGCCCCAGATATAAACTACCGTCCGAGTTTAGCTTACCTAAAGCGCTAAGACTATCTAAATTTAAGGCAAGATCTCCTTTGGAGCTTATAAGTCCCTCTTCATTATTAAGAGCGCCTTTGTTTATAATTAAATTTCCTCCGCTTAGGATAGAGCCCTTAGAATTATCTATGCTGTCGTAGCCCAAAAGAACGCCTCCTAGGGAGATGATCTTTGAGCTTTCGTTGCGTAGATTGTTGCCGCGCAAACTTAAGCCCTCTTGCACTATAAAGGTAGAATCCGCGAGGTTATAAAAATTTGGAATTTCAGAATCCAGCGCCCTTAATACCATCAAACTGTTATCGTTTAAAAGGCTATCTTTTATATCCAAATAGCTTTCGTTTGAAAGTATCGCTCCGCCTATATTTGATATGTGCTCCGCACTTATTACGCTAAGCTCATTTTTGGAGGGAGGAATAACTCCCGCTTTGGAAGGGTCTTTGGTATCGTCCAAGCCCAGCTCATTTAGCCTTTCGCTCTTAGCCGCTCCTATTACGGCTCTATCTTTGTTGCTTAGGCTTTTCGCCTCTATCTTTAAGGCAGAGCTTGAGCTTATGGAGCCCTTTATATTATCTAGCCTATCCGCTTTTATCTTTAGAGTATTAGCCTGTATATTTCCTCTGTTTTCTACCGAGGAGGCTTTTATACCCAGATTGGAGGCTGAAATTTTAGAGCCCTTTTGGTTGGAGATGGTCTTTGAGCTGATTTGGGTCTGTCCGTTAGAACCTAGCTTTCCTTCATTTATCAGATCTCCGTTAGCGTCTATCTTTAAAGAGCTGTCCGCTAAGATAGCCCCCTTATTGTTGATGCCCGCTCCATCTTTAGTAGATATTATATTTATCTTACCCGCGTACATTCCGCCTAGAGCCGAGGAGTCTATGGATACACCTTTAGGATGCGATCCCCCTTCTTGCTCGATTTTCAGATTATCCGGCCTCAATCCGGAGTTTGTATTTTTTAAAGATACCTTACCGTCCGTCGCTACTACGTTTATCTCGTTTGCGTAAATTTTACCCTCCAGCTTTAGGCTATTAGATATTACGTTTAGATAATCTCCGTTATCGTTTAGGCCGTCCGCTCCTATATTTATAGAGCCGTCCTTGCTTATGTTTAGGGATTTAAGATGTCCGTTTTCATAGGTGGGTTTGGCGGTACTTAACGTAGTAGAGGAGGAATTTATTATGGTAGCGCCGTTTACGTTGATGCCACTAGGATTAGCGATGATAAGATCGGCTTTTCTGCCCGCTATCTCAATATTACCCTGTAAATTTGAAGGAAGAGGCGAGTTTACCTGATTGATTATGAGCTTGGCTTCGCCGCGATTGAGTCTCGGATTTGGCGGTATGTAGCCCGCCGTTTTACTTATGGCTCCGCCTTGAGAGTTATTAAATACCGTGCCCTCTTTAGGGGTGTTAAATTTAGAGTATTCGTTGATAGAAACCCCTTTATCATTAGGAGAGGCTATATCTATCTGAGTGGCGGGAGCATTCGGGGTTTGAGATACCGAAGCTCTATGATTTACGGGAGCGGAGTTATCGGGTATTATCTCGCCGTAGAAAAGGCAGGGCGTCACTAAGCCGAGAAGCAAAAGAGCGACAAAGCGCTTGCTTGCTTGTGTAAAGACGCCGAAATATTCTTTTGTATGAGTAGAAGCGCCAAGTCGCCCCGAGCTATTAAAGATAGAATTAAAACCTACAATTTGCATACCTATAACCTCCGATTGCGATGGTTTTATATCTTAAATTTCTTGAATACTTTCTTAAAAAAATAGTAAATTTAGGATATTTTATTTAAAATTTGTTTGAATTTGTTTTAGGGCTCGATTTGGGCGCAGGACTGCTATTTCTCGGCTCTTGGTATAGTATATCTGTGCTAAAAATAGTTAGCTAAATTTAGCAAGTGTTATATCGTATTCGTTTATATTAAACGCGGCAAGAAGCGCCGATGAAATTTCGCTAAATTTTTAAAAGACAAATTTAAAAGTCGTAGCTTAAAGAGAAATTTAAAGCAGGAGTGTCCGTTTTAAAATTTTCCGGTTTGCTAATAGGAAAAGCCGCCAAAAGATCATAGGTAAAAGAGCCTGAAATATTTCCTCTAAGGCCCACGCCTCCTCCGCTAAGCATTTCGCCCTGCGAGGGATAATCTTTTCCCTTAGAGCTGAGTTTGCCGACATCAAAGGCCAGGTAGACGCCGTTATTTTTAAAATACTTATATTCCAAGGTATTTCTTATATAAAAACCGCTATCTCCAAGCAGGCTCATCTGAGAGTCAAACCCTCTAACGCTATAGTATCCGCCGATATTTAGCCTATCTATGGGGCTAAGATGAGTACTGGCTCTTCTTGCGTAAAGCTCCAGTTCGTAGCTTAAGGGGATAGCAGAGGATCTGGTTTTAAAATTTAACGCGGCGTTTATCAAATGATATCTAGAGCTTCCGCCGCCGAAGTCTTCATCAGGCGCTCTTAGAGCGTTAAACGCCCCTGTGGATTTTAGGTACGAAAGCATCATCTCTACCGAAGAGTTGTCAAAAAATACCTTGGATTTTAGCCCCGCCTCATAGCCCCCTTCGCGCTTTCTTTGGTTGCTAAGCTCATAATCTTGTATATAGTTTTTATACTTTTTTTGCCAAATTCTAAAAAACAAGGAATTTTTGGAGTTTCGATTTCTAAAATATACGTAGTTAAGATCCAAATTTCTTCTAACGCTGCTTCCGCTATAGGTATAAAGCTCATAAGTTCCGGGTACTATTTGATCGTAGGTGTATCTGTTCTGCCAAAAGGATAGAGAAAAGTATCCGAAAGGTATACTAAAGCCTGCGTAGTAGTTAGCCGATCTGCCGCTTTTGCTATCATCCCCTAAAGATTTTTTATCTCCTCTTAAAAAATTCCTACCGTAAGAAGCAAATACGCTCTCATTTAATCCGAGTAAATTTAAGCCGTAAAGCATAGCCGTGCCTTGGTATTTGCCGCTAGATTTGGAGCCCAGATTATCCGCGCTTAGTCTAAACAGCAGAGGCAAGCTTTGCTGTTTAGAGATATTGATATCGGAGTAGCCCTGCTTTGCGGAAGGGCTTAAGCTTATCTCCGCCTCGCTTCTTGAAGCGGCATTGAAATTTTCCATAGCCTGCTCCAGATCTCTTAAGTTTAAAATCTCTCCCCTCTTATCGCCGCCGAATGCGGTAAAGATACTTCTTTGGTTCTTAGCTTCAGAGCCGGGCTCAAGCGAGATCTCGCCTATGCGTCCGGGATGCAGAGCCAAAAGAAGGGTGCCCGAGGAGATGTTTTGCTGGGGGATGGAAACGGAGGTAGTAATAAAGCCTGCGGATATGATTTTATTGTTATACGCTCTTGCCAGAGCTAAAATTTCATCGCCTCCCAAGCAATCGCCGCTTTTAAATTTAAGCTCTTTTAGAGTGGAGCTTAGAATTCTTTCAAATCCCAGCGGAACGGAATGGTCGGAATTGGAGGTAGGACCAATGGACTTAGCGGGAGTTTTTACTTTCGCGCGCCTCAAGTTTTCATCATTCGGCTTAAAGAGAAGAACACCTGAGCCGGCACCACCTTTAGGGTTGACGGCTGGAGTTTTTGGATCATCTTTGTTTTTAGATTCGTAATCCGCTTCGTTAAATTTAGAATCCGCGCTACTTTTCTGCTCGTTTTGCGATTCTGCGTTAATCAGTTTGATCTCATAAATTTTAAAGCAAATTCCTGTTTTCTTGGGCTCTGCGGTTACGCTTGAAGCGGGAGACTCTTCGCTGCGTATCGTTATAAAGGGATCCTCTACGCCTTGTCTAATTGATCTTATTCTTTGCTCTTCGGAGTTTATGGCGCCCGAAATATCGGCAGGAGCAGCCATTAATATTTTAGGAGCTAGGCTTAAGCTTATAAAGATAGAGGCTAGAATAAGCTTGACGCTTTTAACGCCGCGGGGTTGCAAAGAGGCTCCTTTAAATTTACTATCGTCATAATAGAATAATGGTTTTTGATCAAACATCGATTGCTCCTATTCTTTACGATCGGAATATTGCCGCAAAAGAAAACTTTATAGCTTAAGCATGGCAAAAGTATCTATTGGCATATATTCGCTTTTTATAAGCATTAATCTTCCACTAGAGGCTATCGATTAAAACTGGTAATGATACACTAATTTTTTAAATTTTCGGGCAAGGTTTCTTGGATTTTAGTGCTAATTGAGATTTTAGATTTTATTATGCCCAGAATCTCGATCTTTTTGTAAAAATCCTCCATGCAAAACGCAATCTAAAAACAAACGCCTTTCTCCCCTAAATTTCACGAAACATATATGATGATTCGTGCTTTAATATTTTTGCCACCAAGCTTTTTCTCTAAGAAACGATGACGCTTCTGAAAAACAACAAAGCTTCTGAAAAACAACAAAGCTTCTGAAGAATAACAAAGCTTCCTGCCATTTTTTTATTCTCTCGCTATAATAGGCCGGTAATCTTTAAATTTACCACAAAATCTATCACAAAGGAGCGAGTATGCATTACGAAAATCTTAAAAGCGAAGCGCAATAAAAAAAGAGCGAACAATGTGTCTAGATGACTTTATCGGGGGTCTGTTTTAAAAACCAGATCGTCTTTGGTCTTAGAAAAAACTTTCATAATTGCTTATCCTTTAAAATTTAATATAGTTTCATAGGGCAAATTATAAAAGTTTCCAAAGAGCTTAGCAAGCCTAAGAGCTACTATACATTTTTTAATATATAGTAGTTTCTCTTAAACTACCTGTAT
>NZ_CALIIS010000137.1 GCF_938017705.1 uncultured Campylobacter sp. | reverse complement strand
AAAAAACCTCGATCACATCCGCGCAAGTCGCCATTTTGCCTCAGCCGCAGAGATACAAGTGCGAGCTGTGGGGCATGGACATACAAATTTAAAAATTTAAAATTCGCAACAGGTACTGAAATTTTAAAATTCCACCGCTTCAAATCCAATAAATTTCAAAATTTTACCGACGCAGATCGATTAAATTTTAAAAATTCCGGCGCCCGCAAATCCAATAAATTTCAAAATTTCGCCGCTTAAATTTCATCAAAATTTTAAAATTTACTTGATTATGTCGCGCTGGCCTTTGGCGTTGATCTCGCTCAAAACGCCCATCTGCTCGAGCTGCTCGATGATCGTCGCGGCGCGGTTGTACCCGATACGCAAGCGGCGCTGTAGGTAGCTGATCGAGGTTTTCTCCTCCTCCAAAACGATCGCTTTCGCCTCGTCGTAAAGCTCGTCAAGCACGATATTTTGCGGATTGATTATGCCGCCTTCTTGCTTGGCGCCCTCATTTTCGATCAAAAATCGCTCGTCATAAACGACGCTTTCTTGCGCTTTTAAAAATTCTGCGATTTTGTTGATCTCGTTCTCGGTCGTAAACGGCGCGTGCAGGCGGATGAGCCCCGGCGCGGTAGGCGGCGTAAAGAGCATATCGCCCCGCCCAAGCAGGCTGTCCGCGCCCATCTGATCCAAAATCACCTTGCTATCGACCTTCGAGCCCACGCGGAAGCTGATGCGGCTAGGCAGATTCGCCTTTATCAGCCCCGTGACGACGTCTACGCTAGGGCGCTGCGTCGCTACGATGAGATGGATGCCGCTAGCGCGCGCCATCTGCGCCAAACGCGCGATGTAATGCTCTACGTCCTTGCCGCTCGTCATCATCAGATCCGCGAGCTCATCGATGATAACGACGATGTAAGGCAAAATTTCACCCCCCTCGCGCAGCATCTTTTCGTTATAGTTATCGATATTCTTCGTCCTATTTTGTGCCATGAGCGAGTAGCGCTGCTCCATCTCCGCAACGAGATTACTTAGCGCGATGATCGCCTGCTTAGGCTGCGTGATGACGGGCGTTAGCAGGTGCGGGATGTCGTTGTAGATACTGAACTCAAGCATCTTCGGATCGATCATTATAAGGCGCAGGCTCTTGGGCGAGTTGCGATACAAAAGACTAAGCAGCATGGCGTTGATGCCCACGCTCTTGCCGCTTCCGGTGGTGCCTGCGATGAGAAGGTGCGGTAGCTTCTTAAGATCGGTGACGAAAGGCTGGCCCACGATGTCCTTGCCAAGCACGATGGTAAGCGGACTGGAGGCGTTTTTGAACACGTCGCTTTCTAAAATTTCGCGCAGATAGATCGTATCGATATTTTGATTCGGAATCTCGATACCCACGACGTCTTTACCAGGAACCGGCGCTTGGATGCGGATGGTCTGCGCCCTAAGAGCCATCGCGAGATCGTCTTGCAGCGTTAGAATTTTACTTACCTTGATATGCGCGGCAGGGCGAAACTCAAATGTCGTAACGACCGGGCCCGAGTAGGTCCGCACCACGTCGCCGTCGATCTTAAATTTACGCAGCTTATCGAGCAGGTCGTAAATTTTACGATCGATCTCGCTCTCGTCGATATTGCTTTTCTTTTTCGGCGGCAAATTTAAAAAGTCAAGCGGCGGCAGTTTAAAATCCTTGGGCTTAGCCACTCTGCCCTTATCGAGCTGATCCAAAAGCCTTTTATTTTCGGCGACCTCACTTAGGCGCTCGACCCTTTTTAGCCTGCTCGGCTTTCCCTTTTGCGGCATTTTAAGCTCGCGTTCAGCGGAAGCCTGCGGACCCTGTGCATCACTGAAATTATGCTCATTTTCAGGCTCGCGAGTATCGTTTAAATTTTGTAAATTTTGCTCGCCTTCAAAACCACGTCCGCTTGCACCCTGCTCCGCAAAATTACCCTGTTTCGCCGAATTGTCCTCTGCGCTCAAAGTGTCATTCAAAGCGTTAAAATTTTCCGCACCTCTCAAGCCCTGCGCAGACGAATGCCTTGCAAGCCCGCCCCTTTGCAATGTATCCGCGTCGCTAGCGAAATCATCTCCAATTTCATCCTGCGAGCTTTCATCTCTTGAGCCAATAAAGCAGTTTTTGATGATGTCGGTAAAACGATCTTCGAATATAAGTACTAGCGAAAGCACAAAAATCGTAATATTAAAAATCCACACACCGACGCTTCCGATCATTCGCCTAAGTCCGTCCACCGCGAAGCTGCCGACTGCTCCGCCACTAGCGCCAAAGAGACTCGACTGCACCATCAAAATGGTAAAAAACAGCAAAATGGCTCCGATGCTAAACTCAAAAAATCTAAAGTCAAAACCGCGAAAATGCTTATAGGCTACGTATGCTAAGGCGAGCAAAAATAGCGGATAGATGTATGCAAAATAGCCGAATAGCTGGGTATTAAACGAGCGGATGGCATTGCCTGCGCTGCCCACAAGCGCGGAATCGGGCGCAATAGTAGCAAGCCCAAAAAATATTATGATAGCCGATACGACGATAAAATATACTTCTTTAACTATGATTGATCCTTAAATTTAAAGCGATATTTTAGCCAAACGAAGGTTAAAATTTTATTTGAAGGACGAAATTTTAATGCTTTGATAAAATTCCGCGCCCTCGCAGGCGCGGAATTAAAGGGGTTAGTTTTTGACGGCTTTGCCCAAATCCCACATAGGCATAAAGATACCAAGAGCCAAAAGAAGAACCATGCCCGCCATAAAAAATAGCATGATCGGCTCTACGTAGCTTGAGATATTATCGATGATATCGTCGAATTTCTCTTTATAATAATCCGTGACGTTGCCAAGCATCTTATCGAGGTTACCGGCCTGCTCGCCCGCGCTGATCATCTGAATAAGCATACTTTCGTAAAGCCCTGTATTGTTAAATGCCTCTGTTAGGCTCACACCTTGCTGTACGGCAATTTTAACGGTAGAGAGCTTCTCTTTTAAAGTATGATTATCCACCATTAAAACAGATGTATCCAGCGCATCTGCAATAGGAATACCCGCTCGCACGAGCTCTGTAAAAATAAGCATAAATCGCGACATCGTCGAGAAAAATATGATCTTACCAAATAGATAGACCTTTAAAATCGTCTTGTCAAAGCCCTTTTTAAACTCATCGTTATTGCGATATGCCCATCTAAGAGCTATGATAGTGCCTATGATGCCCGCTAAAACAAAAATTCCATAATTATTAAGAGTACTTTCGATGCCAAGTAGAATTCTAGTAGGTAGTGGCAAATCCGCGCCCAAATCCTCAAAAATCTCGCGGAATTTCGGCACGACATACATCATCAAAACCGAAAACGCAATCGCCATAACAATCATAAGGATCATAGGATAACGCATCGCCTTTTTAAATTTACGCTGGTTTTCCCAAAGCTCTTGAAGCATAGCGGCAAGCTTGGCTAGAGACTCTGCCATATTACCGGTTGCTTCACCAAGGCTTACCATCGCAACGACGACATCACCGAGCTGACCTCTAAATTTCTCCGTAGACTCTGTCAAGCTAAGACCTGCGTTAAGATCATCGTTCATAGCACTAAAAATCTCTTTTAGCGTCTTATCCTCTGCCGCCCTTGCGACCTCTTTGATCGAGTCGTGGATTGAAATTCCGGCATTTGTCATAACGGAAAGCTGACGGATCGACGCTACTAACGGCAACGTTCTAACTCTTCCGCTTCCACCTAGCATGCGCGAACCCTGCGCCTTAAAATCGCCGCCCGTATTGGCTACGACTTGGGTTTCACCTCTTTTTACAATCGTTCCGCCTACGCGCTGCTTCATGAGGTTGTTTGCTTGCACCTTATCGCTGGCTTGCAAAAACATCTTTCTTCTTGCGCCCTTGGCGTTGTATTCAACTTCTAATTGCTTTTTCATTGTTTAGCCACCCTATAAATTTCTTCTATACTAGTTACTCCGCGCGCAGCACGTATAACACCATCTTCAAACATATCTATAAAACCCTCCTCCTTCGCCAAGGCCCTCATATCGTCCTTTGAGCCACCGTTAGCGATCAAGCTCTGCATTTTATCGGTAATAGGTAAAATTTCACTAATCATCTCACGCCCCATATAGCCCGTCTGACCGCATTGATCGCAACCTACGGCCTTGAAAAATGTGTATTTTTCAGGCAAAAATTCCTTCAGCTGATCAAGCATCGATTTAGGCAGATTTGTAGGCTGCTTGCAGTGCGGGCAAAGCTTTCGCACAAGACGCTGTGCCTCTACCGCAATCAGTGCACCACTTATGAGGTAGGCCTCTATACCCATATCCACTATTCGCGGAATCGCGCTAACGGCGTCGTTGGTGTGTAGTGTCGAGAAAACCAAGTGTCCCGTAAGAGCAGCCTGGATCGCAATTCTAAGGGTCTCTTGATCACGAATCTCACCGATCATTATGATGTCAGGGTCTTGTCTTAAGATCGAGCGCAGTGCTGAAGCGAAGGTAAGACCTGCTTTTTCGTTAACTTGGACTTGTTGGATTAAATTTACTTGATACTCTACCGGATCTTCTACGGTAATAACCTTAGTATCGATATTTTTAATATCGTTTAGCGCTGCATATAGCGTCGTAGACTTACCGCTTCCCGTAGGTCCGGTAACCAAGATAATACCATATGGAGCCTTCATAGCGTTATTAAATTTCTTAAAGCTATCAGGGTGCATGCCTAGTTTTTCGAGGCTGATGATAACCTTCGATTTATCAAGGATACGCATAACGGTAGATTCGCCGTTGATGATAGGCAGCGTCGAGATACGAAAGTCATATTCGCGACCTGAAATTTTCATACTAAACCTGCCGTCTTGCGGCTTGCGACGCTCGGCGATATCCATATTCGAAAGTAGCTTCAATCGGCTTACTAGCGGCGGATAGATATCCTTATCAAAGATAAAAATTTCAGCAAGCATTCCGTCTATTCTGGTACGCACGACGCAGTTATTCTCGGTAGGTTCGATGTGAATATCGCTACCGCGCATCTTAATAGACTGACTAATTATCATCTCAATGAGCTTTAAAATCGCCGAGGTATCATCGCTACTTCCGCTACCGCCGGTGTTAGCAAGCTCTTTGCGGATCTCCGCTACGAGCCCTTTAATGCTCTCTGAAAGCTCAAGTTTAGATAGATATTTATTTACTTGATTTGGATCGGCTACTACGATTTTAAGCAGCTGTTTACTAAACATAGCCTGCGCTTTATCTTGCGACTCAAGATTAAACGGATCAGAAAAAGCAACGTAAATATTCAGATCATCCGCTTTAACCGGTATCACGCCGTATCTTTTAAGCTGTGCGGTAGGAGTGCGTTCCGATAACCTAAAGTCTATGTCAATATCGTCTAAATTCATATATGACAGGTTCATTTTCTTAGCTAGAATTTGCAAAAATTCCTTCGGATCCATCGAAAATTTTTCGCTTATATCGTCAAATGCTATCTGACGACGCTTGTATAACTCAACTAAAATCGAGCAAAAATCATCCTGGCTTAGATAGTTATCTCCAACTAAAACCTCGCCTAGCGTCAAGCCGATATCCATCTTGTCTTTAATTTCCGGAACAACGGTGCTAGTAAGGATATTGTTTCGTATTAAAATCGCAACGATCTGCTCTTCAATCTTCGTCATCGCGATCACCAATAAATTTTAATCGAGCTAAGCTTATCGCCAGCATAAATTGCAATTACCATCTTTTTTACCTCTTCCTCTTCTTTGATAAAAAGCTCGGCACGCTCGCCGTTTTCTAGGGTAAAGACATACGTATCACTCTTTTTTACGTATGCTCTCTCCGTAAATTTATCAAAAATTTCAGACAAAATATAATTGATCTTAGGCGTGCGTATATAGCTAATATCCACGCCGTCGCAAAGCGCCAAATAAAGCATCTTTTTTTGAAAAATTATGGTCGAATAAAGAGAAGCGTTCTCGCGAGCCTCTTTGGTTTTATAAAGCATCACCGTAGGCACGACGAGCTCATTTACTTTATCCATCTTGAGGCACGCTTTAGCATACATATTTGCAAGTGCCTCGCTCTGCTCCTCGATGAATAAATTTCGCACGCTTTCTTGGCAGATACGGTTATACTGACCGATCTGATCCCAGTTGCGCACGTCATCGGCACTAACTGCAAATAACGACGCGATCGCAAAAGCTAAAATATATAAAATTTTCATAGTTTGTCGCTTCTTATCTTTGAAATGAGGTTAGAAATTTCGCTATTTTTCGCCTTTGCATTAAAGGTCTCAAGAGCGTAAAGCGCGTCTTCTTTACGACCCTTTTTATAATTGGCTTTAGCAAAAATTATCCAGCTGGCGACGTTGTCCTTATCAAGCTCATTTGACGTAAGAGCCCATTTAATCGCATTGTCGTAGTCTTTCTTATTATACGCTTCTTCGGCTAGCGATAGCGAATACTCAATCTTATTCGTCGCGTAAAATTTACTCTCCAAGCTCTGCTTATCTTCGCTTAAATTTGAAGTTTTTATCTCAATTCTAGAACTTAGCGGAGTGCTACTTGCGGTATTTGTAGAACCTCCAGAGAAATTTGATTTAGGCGGCAATGGAGCACGCCCAAAATCTATAACCTCGTTTTTAGGCGGCTGATTTGCAAAAGCTGCGTTATTGGTATTAGGCACATTAAATGCAGGAGCATTTTGATTGCCAAAATTCTGTCCGCCAAAATTTTGACCGCCGAAATTTTGCGCCTGA
>NZ_CALIIS010000136.1 GCF_938017705.1 uncultured Campylobacter sp. | reverse complement strand
GATGCCGCAAGATGCGCCGCAAACATGCAAAATTACACGATTGTTTTGATTGACGGCGAACGACTGGCGGAACTGATGATAAAATACAAACTCGGAGTTCAGGTGCGGCAAAATATCGAGATTTGCGACATCGACGGCGACTTTTTCGGCGATGAAATTTAAGCAAAGATAAAATATGTTTTCAGATTAAGCGCGAACGGAACAATTTAGCTAGACGATCTAAATTATGAGCTAAATTTTACGACTAGCGGGGTTAAATTTAGCCGCCCAAAGCGTCGGGCTAAAGCCTGATCAAAAGAAAATAGAGTCGCCGCAAAATTAAAATTCCGCAAAAATATATTCGTTAAAAATCAAGCTTGCGCTCTTAAATTTCAAGGTATAATTACGAAGCAAATTTACAAAATTTAACCGAAGGAGAAACCATGAAAAAATTTCGCTCACTACTGCTGTGTGCGGCGGCGGCTGCGACTTTGAGCGCCCAAAGCGAGAGTAGTGAGGATAAGGTGGAAAAAATCACTTCGATTGACATCTATGTTTCGCCGTTTTATTCGGCTAAGGAGGGCAAGCCCGAATACGTGCACGTTTACGAGCCGATCGACGATCTGTTGATGAAAAACGACGTAGCTAGCCTGAAAAAAGCGATCAAAATCATCGAGGACGCCCCGGATATGGTCGCTCCGACCACGCTGATGACCGTCGCGGCGCGCGCTTATGATCTGGGGCTTAAGGACGACGCGGTGTTTTGGTTCTACGCGGGCAAAAATCGATTCCTAACCTTTGCTCGCGTCATCGACGTCAAGGACGAGATGTTTCGTGAGACCGAATCTGCGAATGCGGCGTTTTTACAGCTCGTCGGCAACGTGGTAAATCCATACGCATTCTGCGATCTCGCTAAACAGCGCGATGCGGCGGCACGCGCTAGGGACTGGGTCAAGGCACACCCGTATAAAGCGATATTTGATGAGAAATTTCCATCGCACTTCGCAGATCGCGCCGCCGCGCTCAAGGCAGCCGAGGACAAAATGGACGCCGCGCTACTTAGGCAGGACGAGTTTTTCGCAGACCCCGCTAAAAAGGCGGACTTCCTAGCCAAGCGCAAAGCAAATAACACGGATAAGCGCTTCTGCGATTAGTATCGCCTAACCAGCGGCACTTTTGAAAAATCGGCATTATTTGAAATTTTTAGCTGCCAAAAATTTAGTGTCGTATTTTATCTCTTCAAGCGGATCTGCGCGTGAATTTAAAATTTTATGACGTAGAATTTTATCGCTAACGGCACGCAGTGAAGCTTTGATATAAATCAGCCTAGATCTGTTTAAAATTTAGCAGAAGCTCGCACGTAATTCTATTTCTCATAAATTCTATCGACAACTAACACAAAATCAGATCAAATATTGCTAAAATTCCAGCCGTTTGGCGACGTAAAATTCCACCGCTACCGCCTAAAAATCGAAGTTTTTAAATTTAGCCGCGCAGCGAAATTTATCCGTTTTTATATACGAACATTATATAATTATCAAAATTTTTTCCAAGGAGAGAGGATGAAAAAGCTCGCTACGATACTTGCGCTGCTCTGTGCGGCGGCGTTTGCCAAGAAGTATGAGTATATGGTGCAAAGTATGAGCTACGGCTCACTCGGAGAGCGCAAAGAAAGCACGTATCTAAGCTACGATACGGCGGCGCGCAAGCTGGAGCAGATAAGAGATACGAACTCCTCGGACGGCCCGGGCTCTAGCTACAAAGAGATCAGCTACTTTGACGAAAAGGGGGAGATGGTTAAATTTGAAGTATTTAACCTCGATCTTAAAAGCGGCAAGTGGAAAAAAATAGAAGACTACACGGAAAGCGTAAAGGGTAACGTCACGACGCGCGAGAGCAATTCGATAGCGGATGACGGCACACGCAATGCGAGCAAAACCGTCTCCAGCTACGACGGCAACGCGACGCAGGATGTGCGATATAAGCTCATAAAGGGTAAATGGCAGAAAGAGAGCATGAACAGATCCGTAAGAAACGCGTGGGGTAAGGAGGAGCTTACGATAAGCTTCAAATGGGACGGCAAGAGTTGGCAGCCCAAAGATAAGACCGAAATTTTCTACGACGGCTCAGGAGAGATGAATGGATACGTAACCTACGAGTTTGTAAACGGCGCGTGGCAAAACAGCGAGCGAGAGATGCTTAACGGCGATCGGAACGGCAGCTACGAGCAGATCCGCAGCACTTTTCAAAACGGCGCGTGGCAAAACGCGACGATGAGTAAGCACGAGCTTGACGCCGCAAAGGGCGAGGAGGTCGTTACGAGCTTCATCTGGAACGACGAGAAGGGCGCGTGGGATAATATGAGCAAACAGACCGCTATCAAGAAGGGCGCGGATATTAATATGACCTCGTATCTGTGGGATGAACAACTTAAAGATTGGGTCAAAAGCTACTCAAACGGCGAAATTTACGATAAATCGGGCGAGCGCCCGCTCGTGCAAAGCTTTGAATCAAATTCCAGCAGCGGCAAATACGTCTATAGCTACGACGAGCGCGGCAGCAATACGGCGATGGATATCTACAAGCTTGATGCGAGCGGCAAATGGGTGCAAACCGGGCGCTCGGAGGCCACTTACGACACTACAATCTCAGCCGATAGCGTGGGATACGGTGCCGCGCTGATGATGTTTGAGATGCCTAGCATCTACGCGATAACGAGCTTTAAGGAATTTAAGATTAAAGACGGCAGGTCCGAGCTCATAACGGAGCAGACGTGGAAATACAAAAAGATAAAGTAGCGTTTGAAGATGCGTCGGTAAAATTTCGCGGCTAAATTTTACCTGCGCGATCTACGAGTGCTGCAGTTAAATTTAGCAGGCGCGACGCTATTTATGCGGACGCGGCGTTGTGCGGTTAGATTTAGCAGGTGCGGCGTCGCATTTAAATTTAACGGACGCGGTGTTGCGCGAGCTATGCGGTTAAATTTAGCTAGCGCGGATGTTTCGTGTGCCGCGTAAATTTTAAAATTTAAATCCTACGCGGCGGCAGCTCCGCACTCAGCGGCGGCAAAAGGAGAGGATGAAAATGATTTTACCCAGAGCGGCTATTTTGGTTTTAATTTCGGCGAGTATCTGTTTCGGCGCCGTAGAGGCGCAAGATCACGGCGCGGCAAGCGGACAAAAACAAACGATGCAAGGCGGAGAAAGAGATGATCGGACGCCCGCGGACAAGCAGAGTAGCGAAATAAACGCAACAAAGCGCGCAGACGAGCAAGGCGGCGAGGCGCAAAATTTTAAAATCAAAAGGCGCTATTTTCGCAGCTGTTCGTGCCTGCACAAACAAAAATCAAAGGGACCAGTCTATCTCTACGATGAAATTTCGCAAGAGCAGGCCGAAAAATCGGCGAGCTATTTCATCGGCTATTTCAAAGAGGGCAAGCTAAGCCACTATGAGAAAATTTACGAAGGCGAGAGAGCTTTTTCGAGCGAGGATATAAAGCGGTAGACATGATTTAAAATTCAGATAAAAGGAGCGGTCATGAGAGGTATTTTTAAAATTTCGCCCGAGGGTGCGGCAGATTTTGCAGCGCTGAATTTAAAGGCGCGAGCGATTATTTCGGCGGGCGCTTTTGGGGCGCAGGCGGCAGTTTTAGCAGACAAGCTTCGGGCGCGAGCGGCAGTTTTAGCAGGCTCTATTTTGGCGGCGATGTTAACGCTTGCGATGCCTGCGGGCGCGACCGAGGCGGTGGCGAAACATGCGGCGGCGAATAAAATTTGTCTGCAAAAGACGAGTTACAAAACAGAGGGCGGCGCCGCGCCGCGCTACGAATATGAAGTGAGCCAAAACTACGACGCCAAAGCCCGCCGCCTAGAAAAAATCTACAAAAAGAGCAGCGAAGAGGGAGCGTCCGTATCGAAAAGCTTTAGCAAATTTGACGAAAGCGGCGAGCGCGAGATCGAAAATATCGAATACGACTGGGACGCGAATACAAACAAATTTCGCGAAACGGCGATAAGCAAGCAGGAGATCGCAAAGGACGGCTCGAAAATTTATTTCAGTCTGCAAAGCAAGGACGGCAAGCCATACGAGGGTGAAAAAGCCGTCGAAAAGCGCGAGGGCAAAACGGAAATTTTGCAAAATTTCACGCTAAAAAAGGGCAGATGGATGCCGACGTACCTTACAAAAAGGATTGTCGACGAAAACGACAGAAACAATTTCGTAGCGACCTATGAATGGAGCGCCAAAGTGAAAAAATGGATGCCGTACGAAAAATCGATATATCACTACAACGGCGATGTTTACGCGGGCTCAGAAGGCTACGCGTGGCGCGGCAAATGGGTGCCGCTTACAAAACATACCGTCTTTACGGCGGCGGACGGGACGCGCAGCGAGATAAATTTTATATGGAAGGACGACACATGGCAGCGCGATGAAAAGGTCTTGAGTAAGATCGAGCCTAAGTATAGGCGCTTTAGCGAGCTAAGATCGCGCTGGGACGCCGCAAAAAGCGAGTGGAGAGAGTACTACAAAAACGTGCACGAGGAGACCGAGGAGAGCAGACCGCTACGCGAGCGAACCGAGCTTTGGCGCGAGGAGTCGCAGCGCTGGGAGGTCGTGTTTGAAAACGAATTTAGCTACGACGCGCGCGGCAACGTGATAAAAAATCGCACGGCCTCCGACGGCAAGCAGTACGAGTATCTCTACGACTACGACGAGGCGGGCAATAACATCTCCATCATCCTGCGCGAGCCTGATGAAAGCGGCAAATGGCACGAAACGCAAAAGACGCAAAACGTCTTTGAGCCTGAAATTTTAGCGCACGACGTCCTGGATCGCGGCTTCATCGGCGACTACATAGCCGCGGGCGAAAACGCGATCAAAAGCAGCAAGCAGTATTTTCTAAAAGACGGCGAGTTTAAGCTAAACGAAACTCGCGAGTGGGTTTACGGCAAATGCGAGCCGCAATAAAATTTTGGAAAGCCTCATGAACGAGCCTTATATCGTTAAAATTTCAGATAGCGACGCGATGATGTTCGGCTGCGAAGCGGACGAGCGGGTGCGAGAATTTACCGCTAAATTTGACGGCTGGGAGTACGAAAGCGAGTTTGAGCGGACCAGCTATCTGCTCGGCACGGACGTTTTTATCGAGATTGCGAGCGAGGAGAGCTTAAATGAAGGCTCCTTACGCGCTCAAATTTTAAACGAGAAGGCCTTGGGCGCTGACGGCGGCACGACGTTTTTAAGCCTGTGCGAATGGGACGGCAAGGGGCATTCGCGCGAGCGATGAAAAATTTTACGCGCCATCAGCGAGGATGAGGACGGCGGCGCGGCATATCTGCTCCTTAGCCCGAAACGCATCGCCGCAGAGGAGCTGCGAGACGCCTTTGCGGACAAGCCGCCGCAGGAATTTGCGCGCATTATCGAAAGCCTCGAAGCCAAATACGAGTGCAAAGACCGAATGCTCTGCTACGTCGTTTGCTATTTTACGCCAAAGGGCAAAGAGGGGATGCGGGCGGACTTCGGCGTCTGAATTTAAAGCGCGGCAGATTAAATTTAAAATTTGCCTGCGCAGCGCGCTTGCGCCGAATAGCGAGAGTTTGATCTTGCGTGCAAAACCTGCGCCGCATGAGTGCAAACAAAATTTAAGCGATAAAATTTAAAACCGCCGCAATGAGCGAAATGGGGTCAGAATGATAAAATCCATAAAATTTGGGGGCGAAAGCATCGAGGAGCTGGAGGTTTGGTACTACGCCCCAAAGCACGAATGTAGCGCGGCGGAGTTCGCGCAGCAGTGCGGCAAGCTCGTGCGCGCGGACTTTGGGCTCGCCTCCCTTTACGAGATAAAATTTGAAAAATTTACGCCGAGCGAGCCCGATGATTTTATGAAAGAGCGGATAACGGCTGCTTTGAGCGCGGCCGGCCTATCAGGCGAGCCTCAAAATTTCGCAATGGGCGGCGAAAACGACTGGGACTGGCAGGAATGCTCGTTTGAGGCGAGCGGACAGCGATTTTTGCGCATCTGGGCAACGTCGGCTTGATAAATTTAGCCTGTAATACGGGCTTTGCGCGTCCGAGGTTTCGGGCGGATTTGCTGCAAAGCGCTTGCAAAAGATGCCTAGCGACGTTAAAATTCCGCGCTACCGCTTATCTCGCGCGATTTATGTGTGTTTAGATGCGGTAGCGCAATCAAGCCCGCAGAGTGAGCTAGCGCGCCCTATTTCGTGCAGATTTGCGCACCGAGGCGCAGCGGGCGCCCTGCTTTGAGCCAAAATTTATTTGAAGGGAAAATATGAAAAACCTATTTCTAGCCGCGCTTGCGGCATTAGCGCTTAGCGGCTGCGCGGGCTTAAAATGCGGCGCAAAGGACGGACGAGACGTCGCCAAGATCGACGTGCCTGAAGATGGCTGGACGAGATACCTAAGCACCGACGGCGAGATCAAGGAGGTCGCGTTTTTCACGGCGTTTTTCTCGGGGCAGTTCCGCCAGAGCCCAAAAGATGGCGAAAAGATCGGCTTCGTGCTTACCAAAAAGAGCGGCGAACGCATACCGATAAGGCTCGGCAATATGTATAAGGCGGCAGACGGCGCATTCGCGCTCGCGGATCTTGACGCGCAGAGCGACGTATGGGGCGGAGCCGAGGAGCTACGCAGAGCGAAACGGGCGAAATTTTATAAATTTCAAGAGGGCAGCGTCAAAGTGACGGACTATGAGGCGCAAGGCGGGCTTTGCGAAGCGTTTTACGCAGGCGAAAAGATAAGCGTCAAAAGCGTGCTAAGCCGCCGCACGAGCAAGTCTGGCGGAGCTAGCGGCGAAATTTCCACCGCGCAGACGCAGGGCGAAATATCGCGCGACGTCGTCAAGGCTTTAAACTCGCGCGAAAAGCCCTCGCCGCAAAGCTCTAGCAAAAATTTAACGAACAAAAAGAGCGCCGCGCAAAAAACCGATAGCGAGGCGTTAAAACCAGAGGCAGAGGCGCTAAAAAATATTATCTGCTACAGATAAAAACAAAGTCGATTGAAATTTCAGTTTAATGAGTAAAAATTTTGCTAGAATTTTGAATAAAAATATCTTTTTAAGGAGTAAAAAATGAGAAAAAGCGTTTTATTTTTTCTATTGCCGCTGTTTTTGTTCGGCGGCGAGGCGCAAAAGCAGCTAAACGTCTTTGAGCTAACGCCGTCAAAGATGCCGCCGCAGCAGTTTAAAGTCGAAGCGGTCTTTTCCAAAGAGATCAAAGCCGACTGCAACGACGCGTATCTGATCGGCGGCAAAATAGAGCAAAAAGAAGGCTCGGACGGGCTTTATTACGAGTTTAGCGGCGGCAACGAGCTTGCTCAAACGCTGATGCTCTGCGACGGCAAGAAGCAAAAGAAGCGTATCTATTACGAGCTTACGCATCCATTCGCCTACGACGGCGGCGAAATTAAAATTTTAGCGCCCAAAGACGTCAAGGTCGAGCTTAAAATTTACGAGCTCGTAGAGAGTAAAGAGCCTAAAATCCGTAAGATGAAATAATTTCGCAAGAAGCAGGGCGGACCGAGCTTATGCGTGGCGGAATTTCCGCCACGCAATAGATCCTTTCATCGCACAATGGGTTTGCGCGCAGGCGAGATAAATTCTACGGCGAAGAATGGAATTTCGGCATCAATGGGTCGTTTGGTTAAAATTTTAGTATAATTTTGCAAAAACAAGGAGAGAGCATGTCAGAGAGAATTTTTGAAAGCCTAAAAGAGCTTTTGACGCAGCAGGGGGCGCGCTTCCGCGTCGTAGCTCACGAAAGCGCGGGCACCTCCGCTGAAGTCGCCAAAGCCCGCGGTACGCAGCTAGGACAGGGTGCAAAGGCGCTGGTTTGCACGATCAAGGGTTTTAAGGATGGGCAAATTTCTTTTTCGCAAAATTTAAATTTAGCAAGCGCCGATGACGCGCAAAATCTCGACGCTTCCGCCCTTGCGAGCGCTCAAGGCTGCGAAAACGGCGTCTGCGCGGGAAATTTAACTTTAACCGCCGATCAAATTTGCGCAAATGTGCCGCAGCAGCTGAAGCTTCCTAGCGACAAACCCGCGGGCAGAAACGGCAGGATCTACGTCCTAGCGGTTTTCGCGGCCGATCACAAAACCGATCTAAAGCGCCTGGCACAGGGGCTTGGCGGCACAAAAGCATCGCTCGTAAGCCCCGATGAAGTGGGCGATCTCACGGACTGCGTCATCGGCTCGGTGCCGCCTTTTAGCTTCCACGACAAACTGCTGCTAATCGCCGATCCGTCGCTGTTCGGACGCTTCGAAGAGATTGCTTTCAACGCGGGCCTGCTTGATCACTCGATCATTCTAAACGCGCAGGATTACGCGCGCATTGCAGCTCCGCACATCGTTAGCTTCACCGAAAAGGCTACGGAAGGCGAATAGCAGCGCATCGTCCGTTTCACACAAGAAGAGGACTCGGATTAAATTAGCCCAAAAGCAAGGGTAGAATAGAAAAAGATGGCTAAGGATGGCTGTAAAGCGGCGCTTTGATTTTTGATCTTTTTTCTTCGTATTAAGGTTTTAAAATTTGCAGTATGATCAGGAGCAAAGAGATTGCGATCGAAACAAGGGGGAATGCTATGAAGAAGGTGTGGATATTTTTGCTGTGTCTACTTGCGCTATGCGGCATGGAAAATGCCGCGGCTAAGGGAGACGATGCGCCGCGGCCAGAGATTTATCAGAGTATGAAAGATATTTACGACAATCTGCCGATCGCGCAACTACCGATGCGCTATCCGGGAGGAATTTCGCCCTTAGCGGCTATCGATAAAAATTTACTTGATAAAAATAAGCTGTTTTCGTTCGCAAAGGAGAACTTTTTAATCGACAATCTAAGCACGTATTGGGAGAGGATCAAAGACATAAGGGCTTGTCGTTTGCCAGAAAAGAGCGTCAAAACAATTCTGCTGAGGCTTTATCTGAGTGATTTTCAAGATAGCAGGCACGGGCACGAATATGTTTTTATGTGCCTTTTAAACGACGCATTTCGTATAAGTGATTGTCGCGAAATTTACGCCGATTACGTGCACTGCGGTAAAAGCAAGCCGCCGATGCGCGCCAAGCAAGAGTTCGTCATCGACGCCGATTTACGCTGCATAGTAACAACGCTCTACTATACTTTAGATGCCGGCAAGGAGCTGCACAGAAATGTCTGCGTGCACGAAATAAAAAACGGCGCGATCGTTACTAAGGATTAAAATCCGAGGCGATTTTGCGAGATGATTTTAGCCGCAAATTTCATAAGCAGAGCGGCAAACTGAGACGTGAATTCGCTCTATCTATGAGCCCCGGCTATTTCAAATCGCGATAAAATAACGCTTAAACCGAGCCTCGAATTCATCATATTGATGAGGCGCTGTTTCGAGCCGCGCCAAAACGGCTCGTAAATCTTTGGTGCACCGCAGCGTCCCACTAAGATGCATCGCCTTACGGAGCATTTTAACGACGCGAGCGCTTTATTTGTTTTGGCTTCCTGCGACAAGCTGAATATCAAATCTGAAATTCTTGGCAAGCCCCAAAAGCAGCGAGGATAAAACATCCAAATTTTAAAATTTAAAAATTTTTAAAAAAATGTGAGTTTAAAAAGAATTAATCGCGACGATATCGCATCGCCGCGACTGAAGAAGGCATCATCATGCCCGCGAAGGTATTTATTTCATAGCGCCTTGTTGTTTCATCTGATCCATCATCTGCTTAAATATCTCTTTAGCTTGTTTGCAAGTGGCCTCTTGCTGCTCCTTAGGAAGTGCGCTGATCTGATCCATGGATTGCTTTTTTTGATCCTCATACATCTTGACCTGCTGCTCTTGACCCGCTTGTTTGTAGGTATCAACCATCTTATCAAGATCTGCGAAGTACTCTTTGCAGCTATCTGAAAGATCTGCGGCGCTAAGACTTAGCGCAAAGCCAAAACTAGCCAAAACTAAAAGTGATTTTTTCATTTTTCTCTCCTTGTAAAAAATCAGCGAAAGTATATCATTTAGCTTAGTAAATTTGCCTTAAATTTTAATCAAATACGGCTATTTTTTTAAATTTATAGCGCTTTTGAAATTTTAAAATTTTACTCTCGCCGCGACGCTTACGTTTTTTAAAATTTAACTCATCTTTAAATTTTAAAATTTCAGCTCTTGGTTTAGCAACAACCGCCGGTGCTCTTTAAAATTCGGTCCTCGCCGCCTCTTGGGGCTGCAGCGTAAAATCACTTCTCTTCAAATCTAATCTGTACCGATTTTTTGTGCGCGCCTAGCCCCTCGGCATCTGCTAGTGCCATGCACGCGCCTCCGAGCTCGTCTATGGCGCGCTTATTTAGCGCTATGATCGAGCTTCGTTTGATGAAGTTATAAATCCCCAGAGGCGAGAAAAATCGCGCGCTTCCGCCAGTCGGCAGCGTATGGTTAGGACCTGCGAGATAGTCTCCCATCGCCTCTGGCGTGTAGTGGCCTAAAAATATCGCGCCTGCGTGGCGTATGCGCGGAAGCAGCTCGTAGGCGTTCTCGGTCGCGATCTCGAGGTGCTCGACCGCAAGCTCGTTCATCAGCTCCACGCACTCGTTCATATCGCGAGCGATGATGATTGCGCCCTTGTTTTGGATGCTGGCGCGAGCGATCGGTTCACGCGCGAGTGTAGGAAGCTCGCGCTCGATGTGCTCTGCGACGGCAAGAGCGAATTTTTCATCGTCGCTTATCAAAAAGCTACTCGCGATCTCGTCGTGCTCGGCTTGGCTGAGTAGATCCACGGCGATGTTGCGCGGATTTGCCGCGGCGTTTGCGATGACGCCCACTTCGCTAGGGCCCGCGATCATATCGATATTTACATCGCCGAACACGAGCTTTTTAGCAGTCGCTACGAAGATGTTCCCGGGACCCGTTATGACATCGACTTTGCCGATCGTGCGCGTGCCGTATGCCATCGCCGCGATCGCGCTGGCGCCGCCCACTTTGTAGGCCTTTGTGATCCCTAGCACATGCATCGCCGCAAGCAGTAGCTCGTTTACGACGCCGCCCACAGCGGGAGTGCAGACGCTGATATCCTCCACGCCCGCGACGATTGCGGGGATAGCGTTCATTAGAAGCGAGCTTGGATACGCCGCCTTGCCGCCCGGGATATACAGCCCCGCGCGATCTACCGGCGTGATCTTTTGCCCGAGCATCGCGCCGCTTGGATCGAAGCTGAACCAGCTTCTCTCAAGCTGTTTTTCATGATAAGCGTAGATGCGCTCATATGCGACCTGTAGCGCGTTTTTTAGCTCTGCGGTTAAGCCTTCATACGCGAGACTCATCTGCTCTTGCGTGATAGCCAGATCGCCCTGCACGTGCCATCTATCAAATTTCTCTATCTGTTCAGCTAGCGCCTCATCGCCGCGCGCTCTGATCTCCTCGATGATGCCGCTTACGACGGGTATTACCGATCTCATATCCGTCTCGCCGCGGCGCACCAACCTCGCAAATTCCTCTTTGAAATTTGCCTTCGTGCTTTTTAAAATTTTCATTTTTGCTCCTTGTAATGCTTGGAATTTTAACGCTTTTTGCTAAATTTCGCCTTTAAGCTCGCGGCGATGTAAATTTACAGCTCGCCGATTTTCAAAAGATTAAGCGAAAATGAAATAAAATAGCCGAAATTTTAAACGGAGCGATGTATGAAAAAGATATTTTTAGCGCTGATCGCTACGGCGACTTTATCGCTAGCAGAAGCCACAGCTTTGTCATCAACGGAACAAGAGGATCCCGGTATAAGCAAGTTGCGAAGCAAATGCGATAATAACAACACCTTAGCATGCGTAAATCTCGCCATGGCATACTATTCAGGGGATGGTGTGAAGCAGGATTATGAGAAAGCAAAAGAGCTAAATTCTAAAGCCTGTAATTTGGGCGATGGCTGGGGTTGCACTACCTTAGGGGCGTCATACGAATACGGCAAGGGCGCAGAACAAGATTATAAAAAAGCGAGTGAATTGTATTCTAAAGCTTGTAATTTAGGATATGGCATAGGATGTACTAATCTTGGAATTTTATATGAACACGGCAAAGGCAT
>NZ_CALIIS010000135.1 GCF_938017705.1 uncultured Campylobacter sp. | reverse complement strand
TGCCCGGCTCGGAATCGACACCCGGTGCGATAAATTTTAAATTTTTATAGCTTCCTGCGGGGACCAGCCCCTCATCAAGGCATCTTAGAGCGCTTTTTAGAAGCGGAATTTTGCTAGGATAAATTTTAAAACTCACGTTCTCGTTTATCATCTCAAGCGCGTGTCCAAGTAGTCCAAAGCCCGTCACGTCGGTCGCGGCATGTATTTTTAGACCCGCTAGCGCACCCACGGCATAAAAATTTAGCAAAATCATGCTCTCTATCGCATCACGAAATTCTTCAAATTTAAGAAATTTCGCCTTAATGGCCGTAGCGATAATGCCCGTACCGAGGGGTTTTGTTAGGATCAGCAGGTCGCCTTCGCGCGCTGTGTTATTACTCCAAAATTTGCGCGGATTCACGCGCCCTGTAACGCTAAGTCCATAATAAATTTCTGGAGTAGAGATGGTGTGACCGCCTACCAAGACCCCTCCGCACTCTTTGATCTTGTCTTTGCCGCCGCGCAGAATTTCGCGCAGAATTTCGTTTGAGAAATGACAATCGTCAAAACCTACGATGTTTAGGGCATTTATCACTTCGCCGCCCATCGCAAATACGTCGCTTAGGGAGTTTGCCGCCGCGATCTGTCCGAAGATAAACGGATCGTCCACTAGAGGGGTGATAAAATCGAGCGTCTGCACTAGCGCAAGATCGTCGCTTATGCGAAATATGCTCGCATCTTCGTTGCTGCAGGTGGACGAAAGCAGGCTTGCGTTGGGCTCGATTAAATTTCCAAGATTTTCGGTTAGACCCGCCGGGTCAAGCTTGGCGGCTCAACCAGCGGCTGCAATAAATTTCGTGAGGTTAAAATCTCTGTAGATCATAGTTTGATTACTTCGTATTTTGATAGGACGTCCATGATTTCGTATGCGTTTGAAATCTCGCCGATTACGAGCTTATCGACTAGTTTGTAGCCCTCTAGACAGCTTCCGCAGCTTAAAATTTCAGCTCCCGCTTCGTTTAGCTTTTTGATCGCCTCGAAGCATTCGTGGCCGCGGTTGGTGGTTATGTGCACGGCGTTGTTTACACAGATGACCTTCACTGGCTTTTCGTCTAAGCTTAGCGCCGCGCCTAAAAATTTAGCAAGCAAGCTCTTTCCGATCGGGCCGCTTCCGCACTGCTCCTCGTTTAGGAATATCACCTTGCCTCTTTTTGGCGCCGTGACATTACAATAAATATCGTCGATACTTTCATCTTTAAGCTCGTCCGTTTTTACGGTTTTTATAAGTGTGTCAGCGCCCGCTTGTGAAATTTGCGCCTCAAAGCCGTTTTTAGCCAAAAAACGTTTTATGTTTTCGCGCGGCGCTACATCGTTTACTAAAATTTCTAAACTCTCTCCGATTTTTAGCTCACCGAGGGCTTTTTTGGTGCGCAAAAGCGGCTCCGGGCAATTTAAATTGCGACAATCTAGTTGCATATGTAATCCTTAAAAATAAAATTCTTTGAACCTCAAAGCTAATGCGAGCCGCGCGCAAGCAGGCCCGCATAAAATTTACCCAAGTTATAAGCGCGGGTACTTCGCTTCAAATTGCGATTTAGCGATCTGCCCTTTATCGAGCAGCTCGCGATACCAGTAGTGGTGAAGGACGTAAACTTCCTCCTCCGGCTTGTGTCCGTCGATCATCGAGTGGATGGCACCGCTGATCGCAAAGACCGCCATATAGATATGCACGAGCAAAAACACCGCGCAGACCGCGCCCAAAAGATTATGGATAATCGCGCTCGCTCTTAAAATTTCGATCTGGCTCATACCTAGCGCACTTCTCATCGCCGGGATATCGTAGTCTAGGAAAAACATTGACGCACCCGTCGCTATCATCACTATACCGCCTAAAGTCGCGACCCAAAACCACGCCTTTTGGCCTGCGTTAAATTTACCCGCAGGGATCGTGCGCTTCTTTTTGCTTAAATAGCCGCCCACGATCATCATCCATTTGATATCGTAAGCTCGCGGCAGCATACGCCAAAACCATGTCACTAGCATAGGCACAACGGCAATCGCAAACGCTATCGTAGCCAGTCCGTGAGCGTTTTTACAAAACCTCACGAAAGCGCCGCCGCCGAATTCTTCGCCAAACATCATAATCAAGCCTGTCGGAACCAAGATCGCCCATGCCACGGCCGCTACGAGATGATATAGTCGCTCAAATTTATTAAATGCGTAGATCGGCTTGCCCGCGTGATGATCGAAGTGCTTCGGCCCTATGATCGCGTAGTGCCCAATAAAAGCTATGATTACGCCCAAAACCGCACCAAGAGCCAACCAAGCAAAAAAGCCCGAGCTTTGCAGATGTCCTTCTGTACCTATTGGCGACGTTGAATTTGGGGACGAAGGCGTTGCCGTAGCTATCGATGTTTTCAAGCCTTGCATTGCCCCAAACATCGCTATTTCCCTGCACGATATCAGCATATTTTTTCTCTTCGGCCTGCGCATAAATACAGGCGAAAAGCGCGAGAAACAATCTTTTCATGGATTTCCTTAGATATAAAATTCAAGCCGATTATATCATTTTTTGCAAAAAATTTTCTTACAAAGCAAAATTACATTTTTGCATTAAGTGCGGCGCTAGTTTCGCCTCGCATACTCGTCGTAGCCAAATTTTTTGATTGCCAAAACCTCTCCGCGCTCGTCCGCCAGAACAAGATCGGGCAGCTTTATACCGTTAAAGGTCGTGTTTTTCACGATTGTGTAGTGGATCTGATCCTCGAAAATGACCCGATCGCCGATGTTTAGCGGCGCGTCAAATTTATACTCGGGCTGCCCGCTCTCAAGCCCCACGACGTCGCCTGCGAGGCAGGTATTGCCGCCGAAGCGATAGCTAAATTTACCGCTCTTACTCTCGCCGCGCACCGCAGGGCGATACGGCATCAGCACGGTATCTGGCATATGAGCTTCAGAAGAGGCGTCCAAAATAGCTATTTTAGCGCCATTTTCTACGATATCAAGCACGCTAGCGACCAAATACCCGCACTCCCAGCCGACCGCTTCGCCGGGCTCAAGATAAATTTCGACCTCATATTTTTCGCGAAATTTTTTGATCAGATCTATCAGTAGCTCCACGTCGTAGCCTGCGCGCGTGATATGATGCCCGCCGCCGAAATTTAGCCACTTTAGGCCTCCGAAATACTTGCTAAATTTCGCCTCAAAAACCTCAAGCACCCGCTCTAGGCTCTGAGAGCTTTCTTCGCACAGCGCGTGAAAATGAAGCCCCGAGATGCCGTGCAAAAACTCGCCGTCTTGCAAGATCGCCCGCTGCAGCGCTTCAAGGCTCATCCCGAGCCTGCTAAAGCTGCCGCACGGATTGTAAGCGTCTTTGGGCGCGAAGGAGGTCTGCGGATTTAGTCGCAAGCCGCACGATGCACCCGCAGCAAGCGCTTTTGCGCGGTATTTTTGCCACTGCGCGGCGCTATTGAATACGACGTGATTTGAAATTTTTAAAATTTCATTCAAATCATCCTCTTTGAATGCTGGCGAGTATGTGTGAATCTCGCCGTTTTTGATAAATTCCGCGGCAAATTTCGCCTCGTGCAGACCGCTGCAGGTAGCGCCCCAGAGGTATTTGTCTACGTAGGGCATCGCGAAGCTAAACGCAAAGCCTTTTAACGCGCATAAAATTTTTGCGCCGCTTCGCTCGCCTACGCTGCGTAAAATTTCTAAATTTTTTACCAATTTTTGCTCCTCGCACACGTAAGCCGGGGTTAAAATTTCATCGATTTTCATCGTTTTTCCTCATTAAATTTTTTCACAATTATATAAAATTTTATAAATTTTTGGTTAAAATCGCCCAATCTTTAAAAAAGGATAAAAATGGTAGAGATAGAATTTTTAGGACCGATCGGGCGCGAGCCCCTGCGCCTAAACGCAAACTCCTTGCAGGAGGTAAAAGCGGAGCTGCAAAAGGACGAAAACCTGCGAGAGTGGCTTGCAAACTGCGCCGTAGCAGTAAATGATAAGATGATTTATGATGCGAATTTTGCGCTTAAATCCGGCGATCGCGTGAGCCTTCTGCCTCCCGTTTGCGGCGGCTAAGCTTAGAAGGCGGCGATGAGCGAGGCTAAATTTAATCCAGAAATTTTAAACGGGATCGAGCCTGAAATTTATGAGGGCAGCTTGGACGTGAACGCGATTTTATCGCGCTGGTACGCTAAATTTAAGGACGCAAATTGCGGTGCGTTTATCACCTTCGTGGGCATCGTGCGCGACGAGGGCGGTATCTGCGCGCTTAGCTTTGATATATACGAGCCGATTTTGCAGACGTGGTTTGAAGCGTGGCAGCAAAAGGCCTCGGCACAGGGCGCGTTCGTGCTTTTTGCACATGCAAACGGGGGTGTGCCGATCCATGAAAGCTCCTACGTAGCAGGCGTCGTAAGCCCGCAGCGCAAGGTCGCTCTGGCGCTCATAAACGAGTTTGTGGAGGATTTCAAAGCGGCCGCGCCGATCTGGAAATACGACGTAAAGGGCGGAAAAATCGAGGGCGGCAAGGTAGTAGGCGGGAAGAGGTTCTACGCGGCGGATCGCTCGCAGAAAGTAAAAGGCGCGGGGCTTTTGGGTTAAATTTAAAAGCACGCGCCGCTTAAATTTATAGGCTTGCTTTAATTCAATCAAATTTAATCAAAACGGCGATTGCGCCGACAAACAAAATTCCGTGTGATACTGAAGAATTTCAAAATAAAGATTTTGTGTAAATTTGGCGGCTGAGGCTAAATTTAAAACTCAAAATTTTACTCTGACCCCGAGCTCGCGCGCCCGATAAGTATGGCGGGCGAAAACTAAAATTTCAAGTCTAAATTTATATCAATTTAATAGATCGGCATTGCTACGGCGCGTCGCAAATAAAACAGAGGCGCGCAAACTCTTGCTAAATTTAAAACCAAAATTTCGCCGCCGTATATCTAAGTGCAAGTGAAGCACGGTGCAATGAAATTTTAAAATTTCATTGCAAATAACCATTTCTGCTAAGCGGCGGCTAAAATTTAAACACGCCCTTAGCTTCTGCGATGCGCTCGCTAAGGCTCGCAGCGGCATCTTCGCTCCTTGCCGCGCACCTAAAGATCGGCTCCAGCACCTCGGCGAAAAAGCCGTTTAGCCCTTCTTGCATGATCTGAGCGTTGTTTTGATAGCGCGCAAGCCCCATAAATACGCCGTGTCCGATCGCGCAGAGACCGCCCGCCTCATCGGCGATAAACTTATTCAGCGCCTTGCAAACCGCAACGACCGCGCTTGCGTTTACGATCTCGCGATCTCTTAAATAATCCTCAAGCGCGCCGTAATCGCACTCGCATCTGATCCATCTAAACGCCTTTGCGATCGACGGAGAAACGCATTTATGATCACTTAGAGTGCATAGGACGTATAAATTTTTAGGCACCGCAAAATATGAGCGGCCGTCCTTTAAAACGACGCTGGCGCGCGCTTTTTCGCCCTCTTCAAAGCCGTCGATTACGTGGGAATTTTTCGTGCGGATCAGCGAAAGCTCGTCATTTTCGTCGTAGCGGCGATCCAAAAGCACCGCAGCCTCGCCTAAAATTTTATCCAAGCTCGCGGCACCTGCATTGTCGATCAGAAAATAATACTCGCCCTTCGGATCGTTTAGCGCCTCTTTGCAAAGAGCCTTAAACTCGCCATTGATGAAACTTTCGCCGTAAAATCCGTCGATGAAATCGCGGTATTCAAAACCTTCGTGCAGGCAAACGTAGCGGAAATTTTTTGTCGCGAGCTTCTTTTCGGTGATCAAAGATCGCAATCTGCGAGTTTTGCCCGTGCCGATCGCGCCGTAAAATATCGTATTTTTTGCGATCTCTTCGCTTTTGTAGTTTTTGACGTATTCAAAAAATAGCGACGAATACACGATCTTAGCCGCGCCCACGACGTCCTGCGGATACGGGGTGAATTCCGCGATAAATCGCGAACTTACTTCGTAAAATTCTTCAAAAATTTCAACCTTTTCGTCGTAGAGCAAGGATAAAATTTGCGCGGTTTCATCGCGATAAACGAGCGTCGGAAACTCGTCGTTGCACTGCGCAAATATGCTAGCTAGCAGATAGAGCTTCTCGCGCGAAATTTGCGCGAAATCGCCGCCATCTACGAGCCCTAAATTTAGCATTCCGTCGTCGCTTAAGTAGCTGTCGATCAGATAGAAATTATCGGCATTTATCGCGGATTTTAAAAATTCCATCAGCACGAAAGGCTGATTATGTAGCGCGACGTCGAAAAAATCGATCGCCAAAGCGCTATCCACCGCCGTAAGAAGCCTGTAAAGCTCGTCGTAAAAATTGACTAGCTTTTGTTTGAAAATATCGCGAGCGGTGCGCTCCTGCGAATAGCTATTGAAATTTTTGACGATATTTTCGATAAAAACATAAAGCGAGACGATGTTTTTATCCTCGCCGCTAAGCACGCTATCTACGCTTTTTACGGCATTTTTAGGAAAGAGTTCCTTTTTGCCGATGATGCGGTCTTTGAAAGCGAAATCGTAATAAAACGCGCTGATATTGGAATCAAAAAACTGATCCATAAAAAAATACTCGGCGTGCGCGAACTTCTCGCCCAAAGATAAAATTTTGCAGCTTCTAAGATTGCCGTCGCTGAGATTTATATATAAAGTTTGCAAAAACTCGTTCTCGGTCTCATCAAAGCTTGCGAGGCAGCGCTTTATCTCGCCTAAATACTTTGAGATCGCGGTTTGTTTTTTAAGCCAGAATTGGTTTTTGTTGTGATTTTTCCAGCTGACGACCAGCGACTCTATCTTTTCCTTGCTAAAATCTTGCATGACTCATCCTTGAAAGATTAAAATTGTGTATTGTACTTGAATTTAAATAAATAATTAATAAAACTTTGATCTCGCGACGGAGCCGAAAGCAAATTTTATTAAATTTACGCGCCCGCGGCGGTAGGAAATTTTAAAATTTACTGCGCGTAGAGCCTATCCGCGACCCTGCACCAGCGGGACGAATTCGCAGGCGCCGAGTTCCTCTTCTTTGATCTCGCTTGGCGAAATTTTACTAAACCTAACGATCTTTTGCGAGCCGCCTCTATTCATCGGAGCGACCAAAATTCCGCCGATTGCCAGCTGCGCAAACAGCCGCTCGTCGATCCGCTCGGCGCACGCAGAGAGCAAAATCCTATCAAAAGGGGCAAAATTTTTCCACCCCGCGTTGCCGTCATCGTGGCGCAGGCTGATGTTTGAAATCCCGAGATTTGCAAAGTGCCTTTTCGCCTCGCCCACCAACCGCTCGACGCGCTCGACGGCAAAGACGCGGTGAACCATCCTGCTTAAAATCGCCGCTTGATAGCCGCTGCCGCAGCCGATCTCTAAAATTTTCTCGACCTTCGGATCGACGCTTAGCGCCATCGTCATGCGCGCGACCGTCAGCGGCGAGCTGATCCACTGACTAGCCAAAATGGGCTGTGCGTTGAGGCTGAAAGCGTGCGCGCCCAGCGGGGCGAACTCGCTTCTAGCGACGCTACAAAACGCCTCAAAAAGCGCCGGATTTAAGCTAACCTGTTCGGCGATGTCGTTCGCCATCTTTTCGCAGCGAAGCCGCTCTAGCGAGACCATGACGCACTCCCGCCCGACCCGGCGTTCAATTTAAAGCCGCGAAAGCTTCCGTCCTGTTTAAATTCCAAACCGATAGAGCTTTTAAAAATGCCGCCAAAGCGCCCACTCCGCACCAAAAGAGCATGAGCTGCGTTTTTTAAATGCGTAGCGCGGCTAAATTTTAAAAATTTTGCAGGTAATACGCCTTCTGTGCTTATCGCGCATTCATACCGCGCCGAACAAGTATCTGCAAAGTATCCGTGCCGCGATGCGGCAGAGCAAAATTTCAAACCGCAAAATCCGCTAAAAATCATCGAAACTCAAGCTTCCTTTGCTGTAGTTCGTGACCTTGCTCTCGAAAAAATTGCTCTTTTGATCGTTAAATTTAGAAAAATCATCGACCCATTTTATCGGATGTTTCGCGCCGTATCGCTTCTCAAGCCCGATGGCGAGCAGGCGCTGATCGACTAGGTAGTGGATGTATTCTTCGATGATGTCGTCCGTAAAGCCCATGATTTGGTTATCCGTGATGTATTTGCCCCAATCGATCTCTAAGTTTCCCGCCGTCTCGAACATCTCGTAAATTTTATCCACGTTGCGCTTGTTAAACAGATCGGCGCGCTCCTTGCGGACGGAATTTATCATGTTTTGAAAGAGCAGCAGATGCGTGATCTCGTCGCGCTGTATGAAGCGGATCATCTGCGCGCTGCCTAGCATCTTGCCTGCGCGAGCGAGCGCATAGATCGACGTAAAGCCGCTGTAGAAGTAGATCCCCTCTAAAATTTGATTTGCCACCATCGCTAACAGCAGCTTATCGTCGCTAACCTCGCCCGCAAGCTCCTCATAGACGCTTGAGATGTAGTCGTTTTTCCTGCGGAGCATATCGTCGTGCTTCTCCATCTCGTAAATGAGATCGGTATTTTCACAGATCGCCTCGACCATGACGGCGTAGGATTTGCTGTGGTTGGCCTCCTCGTAGGCTTGGCGAGCGAGCACGGCGTTGATCTCCGGCGCCGTGATGTAGGGGTTGATATTATCGGCGAGATTGTTGGTCTGAAAGCTATCCATCGATATCAGCTGGCTCCACACGAGATCATACATCCGCTTCTCGGCGCTTGTGAGATTGAAGTTATAATCGCGCACGTCGTCGGTGGTATCGACCTCTTTAGGAAACCAGGTGTTGGCCTCCATCAGATCCCAAAGCTTCAGCGCCCATTGATATTTCGCCTTGGTAAAATTTAAAATGCCCTGCGGATTGCCACCGAAGACCTTGCGATCGGTAAGGGTCTCGTCGGAGAAGGGGTTGTAGATTTTTTTCCTATCCATTTTTTGCCTTTTTAAAAATTTCGGCGTATTTTAGCCAAAGCAAGCTAAATTTACCTTTTGTTTTGAAGCGGCAATGGTTACACGGCATGAAATTTTACGGGGAGCAAATTTGCGCAGTATAAATTTTAAACGCTTGATAAACATAGAATTTTACGCCGCAGACGGAGCGAAATTTAAACATAGCAAGCGGCGGCAAGGTTAAATTTTAAAGCTTTCCGTAGGGCGAAATTTATCGCAGCACAATGCACACGGACAATGCGCGCTAGATAAAATTTCATCGCGTTCATCGCGGCAAGATGCTCGTGGCAGCGCAAATTTAATCAAAATTTCGAAGTTCGATCTTTAGATTAGCGCGGATTTTGCTAGGATCAAAGCTCGCAAGCGGCGCGCTTAAATTGCCGAAATTATCGCCTGTAGGCAGGAAGTTTTGTAGATAATAGTCGCCGCGGTAGCCCTCGCTGTATAGAATTTGCGCCATCTGCTCGATCTTTGCTTCGTTTAAAAAATCCGCATGCACGGTCGTGCGCACCTCAAATTTAAAATTTCGCCGCAGCAAAAGCCTAAGAGTTTGCAGAAATTTATCATATAAATTTGACTTTGTAATAAGCTCAAAATCCTGCCGCGGCGCCTTAAAATCAAGCGCGATATAATCGATCAGCCCTAAGTTTAGCGCCTCTTCGATCTTTTGCGGATTTGAGCCGTTGGTGTCAACCTTGAGCAAAAAGCCGCGCCGCTTAACTTCGTGCGCCAGCGGGATAAAATCGCTCGCACAGGTGCATTCGCCGCCGCTAAATACGATGCCCTGAAGCTTGCCAGCGCGCGCATCCAAAAAGCGCAGAAACTCTTCGTTTGAAATTTTACCCCCTGAAGTAACGATTTGAGGGTTGTAGCAGTAATTGCAGCGCATATTGCAGCCGCAAAACCACGCGATCGCGGCGATGTGATCAGCAAAATCAAGCATCGTAAACGGCGTGATCTCGTAAATCTGCGCGTTACGCAGATTTAAGGCTTGCGGCGGCTTCGTATGCGTTTGTTGCATTTGGCCGGTAGCGGCGACTAGGCTATTTGTTTTTTGTCTTTTTTCTCTTCAAAAAAGACGCGCTCTTTGTGTTCGCCCTTCTTTCCGATATTAAAGCTCTCTACTGGGCGTAAATAGCCCATTACTCTTGTGTAAACGACGCATTTTGTGCGTTTTGCTTCTAACTCTTTTGGAAATTCCATTCTCCATCCTTTCATTAAGATTAAAATTTAAATCGCTATTTAGGCGCCCTTGCTCTGCTTGGCTTTGTATTCCGCAAGCAGCTCCTCGTCGCATTTCGGGCAGTATTCATGCTCGCCGCTGATGTAGCCGTGCTTATGACAGACGCTAAAAATCGGTGTGATTGTGATATAAGGAAGCTTATAGTTTTGCACTACGCTTTTTACGAGCTGTTTGCACGCCTGAGCCGAGCTGATGCGCTCCTTCATATACAGATGCAGCACCGTGCCGCCAGTATAGGAGCTTTGCAGCTCATCTTGCATCGCCAGCGCCTCAAACGGATCACTTCCGAAATTTGCCGGAAGCTGCGTCGAATTGGTGTAGTATATGTTTTTATCAAATCCCGCCTGGATGATATCTGCGTAGCGCTTCTTATCCTCTTTGGCGAAGCGATACGTCGTACCCTCTGCAGGCGTAGCTTCGAGATTGTATAGATTGCCAGTCTGTTCCTGAAACGAGCGGATCTTCTCGCGCAGATACTCAACCATCTTAAGGGCAAATTTACGCCCGAATTCCGTCGTAATATCCTCTTTATTTCCACTAAAATTTCGGATCATCTCGTTTGCGCCGTTAATACCGATGGTGCTGAAATGGTTATTAAAGCCCGGTAGATAGCGCTTCGTATATGGATACAAGCCGCGCTCAAACATCTCGGTAACGAATTTTCGCTTCTTCTCAAGCGTCGATTTTGCAAGCTCCAAAAGCTCATCCAGCCTCGCATACAGTGCCTCTTCGTTATTTTTATACAGATAGCCTAGGCGGGCTAAATTTATCGTTACGACGCCGATGCTTCCCGTCATCTCCGCGCTTCCGAAAAGTCCTCCGCCGCGCTTAAGAAGCTCGCGCAGATCAAGCTGCAAACGGCAGCACATCGAGCGTACGGCGCCAGGTTTATACGCCTTTGGATTGGGTACGCGCTCGCCCTTTTCGTTCGTGATATATTGCGAGCCGATAAAATTTTGAAAATAGCTAGAGCCTACTTTGGCAGTGTTTTCAAACACGGCGTCAGCCGCAGGAGTATCCCAATCAAACTCCTCCGTTAAATTTACCGTAGGAATCGGGAATGTAAAGGGCTGGCCGCACTTATCGCCCGTCGTTAAAACCTCGTAAAACGCGATCACGATGCGGTTCATCTCAGGCTCGAAATCGCCGTAAGTCATCGCCTCGAGCGAGTCCTTACCGCGCCTTTTAGCCTCGGCCAAAAGCTCCTCGTCGTGTAAATTTTTAAATAGATGCTCATTATTATGCGTAGGGATCTGCGTTTTTAGATCATCTGGGCAGGTCATATCGATGGTGACGTTGGTAAATGGACTCTGACCCCAGCGCGCCGGAACGTTTAGGTTAAACACGAAGCTCGTGATCGCCTTTTTGACCTCATCGTCGCTTAATTTATCGCGGAAAACGTATGGCGCTAGATATGTATCAAAGCTACTAAACGCCTGTGCGCCCGCCCATTCGCTTTGTAAAATTCCAAGAAAATTCGCCATCTGATACAGTGCTTCGCGGAAATGCTTCGGCGCCTTGCTCTCGACTCTGCCGCGCACGCCGTTAAAGCCCTCGTTTAGAAGCACGCGCAGGCTCCAGCCCGCGCAATACGCCGTAAGACAGTCCAGATCGTGGATATGATAATCGCCGTTTCGGTGAGCCGCGCCCTCCTCGCGAGAGTAAATTTTATCTAGCCAGTAGTTTGCGATGACCTTGCCGGCGGTATTATTGATAAGGCCTGCGTTTGAGTAGCTGGTATTGGAATTTGCTAAAATTCGCCAATCCTGTTTACTGATGTATTCATTGACCGTCTGGGTGCAGTTGATGTAGGTCGTATCCTCTTCAAGCCCCAAAATGTGCTCACGCTGCATCTTGTGCGTGTGGCGATAGATCATAAAGCTTTTCAAAACGGCGAAATCGCCCGCTTCGAAGAGCTTTTTCTCGATGAGATCCTGAATATCTTCTACGCTTAATTTATCCTTAAAAACGATCGCGCCCATTACGTTATCAAAAACCTTTTCGTCAAACTCGGTACCGACGCTTTTGTAGGCTTTTTTGATAGCATCTTTTATTTTGTAGGATTGAAATTCTTGAAAACTTCCGTCTCTTTTAATGATTCTCTTCATAATAACCCCGCGAATTTTCTGAATAAATTGGCAGAAAGTATATCAAGGAATCTTTAACTCAAAATTAAAGGAACGAGCGGAATATCCGTTACAAATTTTGCTTATAAAAAACGAAATTTAACCAAATCTCGCTATAATCGCAGAGTTTATTTTATAAAATTTGGAAATGCTATGAAAAATTTTAAAATAAGTTTTTTCGTGATTTTACTATGTGTCTTTTTAGCAGGCTGCGCTGCGCTTAAAGGCTCTAAAAGCACGGATAATTCGGCGCTTACCGGAGGCATCGATCACGCAGGATATCCAAACGCATATCTGGAGCGCATTGCAGGCGAAAGCATCGCTGATCTACTCTCAAAGCGTATTGTCGGCAAGAAAGGCGGTAAATTTAGTGTCGTCGGCATCGAGCCACTGGATGGAACGAACGCGCACGGCGTGGATGCGGAATTTTTGAGCAAAAAAATTAGAATTTCACTACTGCATTCAGGCAAAGCAGTCGTCACAGACGCCCCAAGTAAAGATGAACTCGTATTTAGCAACGATGGCGTAAGCCGTGGCTATCACGCCGTAGAAAGCGGCTCGATCTACGCGCCGGATTACATCTTGGTAGGTAAAATTTTACCGCAAAGCCCCGCTGCGGCAAATGACGGTAAAGCAGAATCTAAAAAATCAAAAAATTTAAATTATGTAGCTAAAAATTCTACCGCACAAGCAAGCGAGAACCTATTTTTAGAGCTTTCGATGATAGATACTCGCAACAACAAGAGCGTGTGGAAGTATAAAAAAGCGCTTCAAAAGCAAATTTAAGGAATTTTTCGCTAAACTCACGGTTCATTTTTTTGAAAGGCGGTGAGGAAAGTGCCTGGAGTAAAGGTATATCCGAACGAATCATTTGACGAAGCTTACAGACGCTTTAAGAAGCAGACCGATCGTAACCTAGTCGTTACCGAGGTCCGCGCGAGACGATTTTTTGAGCCGATGACGGAAGTCCGCAAAAAGCAAAAAATTTCAGCTCGCAAAAAGATGCTTAAACGTCTTTACACGCTACGTCGCTACGAGTCACGCTTGTAGCGGTTTGCGCGGATTTGCGGATTTTAAATTTGCAGATCCGCGCGAAATATATCTCAAATCTTTTTAAATTTACAGCCCGCTTAAAATTTGTCCGCCGCGCCAGCGCCGAAATTCCAATCTAAATTTTAAAATTTACCACTTAAATTTACCCGCCTTTTTGCGGCGCCTGCTTTATACGACATATCCGCCGGCGAGCCACTAAATTTTGAAATTTATTTTTACCTATTCGTTTTTTAGATATACTTTTGCTAAATTTTAAAGGAGCAACCATGGACTTAAACGACTACCTCCACACTCAAGATCAGCAGCCTTCAAACCCTCAAGAAAAAGAAGTAGCACTCATCAAATACACCTTCATCGCGGCCTGCGCCTTAAAAGCTATAGCCGAACTGGTGCTATTGCTATTAGGAATTTACGGCGGATTGGGAGTGCTACTAAGCGCAGCGGCATTCGTGCTTTTTATCTTTAGCATTTATAATATCTCTAAACTTACCGTAAGCTGCAGCCTTTTGCGCAACGTAGCCATTGCCTTTGCGGCGATATTTATAGGCGTATTGTTATTTATATTTTTAGCGGGCGGCATCATCGCTCAAATACTACTTGCATTGGGATTCATCGCATCGTTTCTGTTTTTTTATAGATTTTATCAGGAGCTTGCCGATACTAGCGGAATTGCGATATTTTCATATTGCTTTATCGCGCTTGTACTTGCAGCTATTGCAAATGCGTTTTTGGCGCGTTTTTCGCTGCCTGCTACGGTGCTGCTCAGCTTAGCGGCTCTTGCACTTAACGCTTTTGCTATATTCAGCGTAGAGGGTTTTTCTCGTTCGTATTATTCTTATGATCTTAGAGGCAAGAGATAAATTTTGATTGCTTGATCGGTTGTGAAAAGACCAGCAAAGAGCTAAATTTTTAAAATTTAAAATCAAGGAGCAAGCCATGGTCTATTTCAAACACATATTTCTCGCGCTATTTTGTGGAGCGCTGTTTTGCGGCGTACTTTTCGGCGAAAATCAAAATAAAATTTCAAAGCAAAATTTTAAATCCGACTTCATCTGGGGCGTTACGATCGACGACGGCTGGTACGAGGACGCGCAAGAGGCCTCGGGCGCGAAGCTGCAAAGTATCGTGCGCGCCCTGCAAGCCTTACCCGCAAAGCCCACCGTGCGCGTCGTGATGTCAAAAGAAATTAGCCCACGCGAGTACGAACCCCTTTTTAGGCGGCTTAGCGAGGTTTCGTACGTGATGGCCTGCCCCGTGGACTCCTACGAGATGAGCTCGTACAAAAGCGTGAAAAGCTACGAAAAGAGGTTCGCGGACGCCTTCGCCGCGCTCGCGCCCTATGTCGCGATCTGGGAGATCGGCAACGAAATAAACGGCGAGGGCTGGCTCGGGGACGATGCGAATTTCATCGCCGCCAAGATGATTGCAGCCTTCAAGCTCATCCACAAAAAGGGCGCTAAGACGGCGCTTACTGCGTATTATACGCCGCCAGAGGCGCAAGATACGGAGATGCGCGAGTGGCTGCAAAAATTCGTGCCGCAGGATATGAAAGAGGGGCTGGATTATCTTTTCGTAAGCTACTATGAGGACGACAACGAGGGCTTTACGCCTGATTGGAACGAAATTTTTACCAATCTGCAAAGCGCCTTCCCCGCTTCGAAGCTCGGTATCGGCGGTGCTGGTGACGCGCTCCCTGCAGCGCGATGGCGTCTGGACGCTGGCGAACTACACCGACCTGGGCACGACCGGCGGGCGCAACGCCCTGCTTGTGACCGTGTGGGAGGCGGCCGCGAACTCGGTGGCCGTGGCCGTGGCGGCCGCGGTCATCGCCCTCACGCTGGGGGTGTCGGTGTGCCTGGTGGTCTCGCGCCGTCCCCGCAGCCGTGCACTCGCCCGGGCGGTCATGGGGCTCGACGCCGCCTTCATGCTGCCGCTGGGCGTGTCCGCCGTGACGGTCGGCTTCGGTTTCCTCATCACCCTGGCGCGCCCACCGCTGGCCCTGACCCGCTCCTGGTGGATCCTGCCGCTGGCGCAGGCCGTCGTGG
>NZ_CALIIS010000134.1 GCF_938017705.1 uncultured Campylobacter sp. | reverse complement strand
AGCCTTTCGCAGGACGCCTGGCGCCGCGGTTTTATCGCACTAAAATACGAACTGCGCAGCCGTGTGAACTGCGATTATAGCGTGAGCGTGCTCTTGAACGGCGCAGTGTGCTGCGGTTTTGCGGCACAAAATTCGACGAAATTTAGAAGCGATACATACCGCAGCTCTAGCGAGAGTATTTACTTGCGGTGTAGCTCTAGCGTGAGCGCTTGCTTACGGTGCGTTGACGCGAACCGAGATGTCCACTCACGCCGCGATCCTAGCTCGAGCGCTCGTTTGCAATCTAGTATGAACGGACGCTCGCAGCGCAATTTCAATGCAGGCATTTGCTTGCGTCGCGTTGGCACGAAGCGGGGCGTCCATTTGTACTGCAAATTTGGCGCGAACCTAGACGCCTTTCTACGTTGCGGTTTTGATGCATGCGGATTGAGCGCGCAGTTCAGCGCTCAAAAAGCCGTTTTTAGCGCCTACCGCTCGCCGTTTTGCGATGCAAGTGGGCTAGGTAGCGAGCAAAATCCCACTCTAGGCACGTTTTGTGCGGTGCGGAATTTTTTAAATTTACACGGCGCGCGCGATTTTAAGAATTTTGGCTCTGTAAATTTGAAGAAATTTAACCTCGCCGCCTCGCAATTTGTAAATTTAAAAAAGCAAATCCGCGCCGGCGAAGGTGTCGATAAGAGCGCCGATCCGCGCAATTTGACGAGTTTTGGGCGCAGAGCCCCTACACTGCGCAGATCAGGCTTTAAAAGTAAAATTCTCGTGCCGCGTAGATTTTACTTTGAGAGTGCGGTTGGTGTGCCGTGCGGACTCAACCTCGGATATAGAAATTGCGAATTTGCGCAAAATTCTAAAGTTTGTGCCTCGGATTTTACACAAAATTTTAAAAATTTTGACCGGGGCTTGGAAGCCGAGCCCGTGCAAAATTGTAAAATTTCCGCTTTAAATTTTATACAAAATTTTTGTAATTCCGCTCGCGGCAGGGAAGCCGGGTCTATGCAAGGCTTCGGAAATTCGGGCCGAAATTTTGAGCCGAAATTCCCGCAGAGCGCTAAGAATTTCAAGCAAAATTTTGAGCAAAATCTCTTACAGAGAGTTGAGGGCTCCAAGCAGAATCTCTCGCAGAGTGACAAAAAATCCAATCGAAATTTGGAGGCAGAGCCCGTGCGAGGCTTTAAAAATCAAAATTCCGCTCAGGTTTTTTTACAAAGTATCAAGAATTTTGATCAAAATTCTTTGTCTAGCTTTCCGCAAAACGGTAAAATCTACGATCAAAATTCCACTCAGGGTTTTTCGCAAAGCGGCAAAAGCGCCGAGCCAAATTCCGAGGCGAGTTTTTCGCAGAGCGTTAAAAATTCCGAACGGAATTTATCGCTAAGCTTCTTGCAAAGCGTTAAAAGCTCCGATCAAAGTCAAAATTTTAAACACGCCTCCGCGCAAAGCCGCGCCGAACTAAATTCTAAACCGAGCTTTTCGCAGAGCACTAAAAATTCCAATCCGAATTTCAAAGCTAATTCCATACAAAATCAAGCAGAGCCCGTTTCGCGGCAGGAGTTCAAAAATCCGAAGCCGTGCCTGGCGCAGCAGCAAGAGCTAGGCTTTTACGCGCCTAAATTTAAAGACGAGCGCGCTAGGAATTTTTTCTCCCATCCGATGCGCGCCTTCGTTCTTTGCGCCTGCTTTTTTGCGGCG
>NZ_CALIIS010000133.1 GCF_938017705.1 uncultured Campylobacter sp. | reverse complement strand
TGCTTCGAGGAACTACTCGAAATTTTGCACGAGCTGCAAACGGATATGAACGGATGCTCTGCCGTAAATTTAAGCGAAAGCCATACCGTAAATTCTAGCGAAAATTCTTTCTTCGATCCCACGCGCAGAGTGTTTGTCTATCTGGATCCGCCGTTTGCGATCAGGCAGGGCTTTGGCGAGATTTACGAGCGAGTGCTGGCGCTGATAGCGCGCCTAGGCTCCGTGCAGTGCGAGCTGCTAATCGCGATCGAGCATATGAGCGAGCTTGAGCTGCCGCCTAAAATCGGCGATTTCGCGCTGCTTAAATCGCGCAAATTCGGCGCTACGACGATGAGTTACTACGCAAAATGAAAAGCTTAAAGCAGATTTTAGATTATTACGCCGATTTGAAAAATTGCGACGCGGATCTTTTCGGCGCGCCCGATCCGCTGCAGGTCGCAAAGGGACATCGAAACGACGTCATAGCGCTCATCTGCGCGCTGTTTGCTTACGGTAATGCGGCTCAAATTTTAAAATTCCTTCGCTCGCTTGATTTTTCACTTTTAGACGGGAGCGATGAGCGCATTAGCGCGGAGCTTGCGGGCAAAAAATATAGATTTCAAAGCTCGCGCGACGTCGCTGAAATTTTTATAACTTTAAAGCGGCTTAAAAATAGCCTTAGCATCGAAGAGAGCGTGCTTCGCGGTATGCAAAAAAGCGGGCGGATCGAGGATGGGATAAATTTTTTAATCGGCGAGATTTACAGATTAAATCCTTATCGCAGCCCTGGGTATGAGTTTTTTTTCGGGCGTGGCTTCGCGCAAAAGCCCACGTCGCCGTATAAGCGCTACAATCTTTTCCTGCGCTGGGCGGTGCGCGACAGCGACATCGATCTGGGGCTGTACAAAAAGATCGAAAAATCGCGCCTCTTCATCCCGCTCGATACCCACACGCACAAAGTTTCACTTAAGCTTGGGCTGATCGATCGCAAGAGTTACGATTTCGAGGCGGTTTTACAGCTTACGCAAAGCTTAGGACGCTTCGATCCGAGCGACCCTATCAAATACGACTTCGCGCTGTACCGCCTCGGACAGAGCGGCGAGATAGATAAAATTTTACCTTCACTGCTTGATTAATTCTAGCTTTAATTGCACATACCGAATGGACCAAAACACTCAGAGAATAATCTATTCTTTTGAATTATATTTTCTCCTGGATAGATAATAATTTCGTGTCCTTGCTTTTGCCAGATTTGTCCATTTTTTGCGCTTATGGTAGATACATCTAAGTGAGCTGTTGAGCCATAGACTAAATATATTTTATCAAATATATCACTATAGCCTAGATAATGAAAAAACGGCGCCGCAAACGTGATTTTTTTGAATTCCGTTAGATTGCTATCTTGAGCGACACAATTGGATTTATTGGAGGGTTTGTAGCCGTTTTCAATGAGTTTCTTTTCTGCTATGCCGTTAGTAGAATTTAACTTTACGTAATGAACATAGCAGATTTCATCTAGACTATCTGCGGCATTTGGTTGAATTTTTCTACGATACAAAAGTAATCCATCCATATCTGCATTTCTGTTAAAATATTCAATTCTTCAAAATTATTGCTCTTTACGTTCCAAAAATCATTATATGGTTTTAAATAAATTGACGCAATAATAAATGCTATTATTAATATGATGATTACCCCTAAAATAGATACACTTATGATGAAAATTTTTAAAATCAGATCTATGATTTTTTTGAAGCTGTTCATTTTTATCCTTATTTTTACTATTATAGCACACGATTTGCCATTGCGGTGTATGACAGTTAAAATTTAAGTCTATATTTTGTAAAATAATAGAAATCAAAAAGGACAAAAATGGAGCTTGAACTTTGGCAGTTTGCGGTGCTTTTTGCAGCGGCGTTTTTCGGCGGATTTATCGACTCGATCGCGGGCGGCGGCGGGTTGATTTCGCTGCCTGCACTGCTTGCCGTGGGCGTTCCGCCGCATGTAGCGATCGCCACAAATAGATTTCAAGGCAGTTTCGGAAGTTTCACCGCCGCTTTAAATTTCATCCGCAAGGGCTACGTCGATGCGGCGGAGATCCTGCGCGGCGTGATTTTTACGTTCATAGGCGGACTCGTCGGCGCTTATGTCCTGCTTCTAGTCGATGCGAAATTCCTAAACTATCTCATTCCGATCCTCCTGCTGGCGCTTTTCTTTTATATGATTTTTTCGCCAAACCTAGGCGAAGCACCCGCCAAACCCAAGATGTCAAAAAATAGCTTTTACGCGATTTTTGGGCTTGTTTTGGGCTTTTACGACGGATTCTTCGGCCCGGGCACAGGCTCGTTTTGGACGTTTGCGCTCGTAGGAATTTTAGGGCTTTATATGAAAAAGGCGGTCGCACACACGAAGGTTTTAAATTTCACCTCAAACATCGTCTCTTTAGGCGTTTTTATCATCGGCGGGCAGATTTTATGGCTCGTCGGAGCGGTGATGGCGGTCGGACAGATCGCGGGCAGCTTCGCAGGCTCAAGCCTCGTGATGAGATGCGACGTGAAATTTGTGCGCAAGATGCTTCTGCTCGTCGTTGCAGCCACGATTTTAAAGCTACTTTACGGACTGATTGCAAATTAATTACAGACCGGTTGAGGGCCGATCGCGGGTTAATTTCAAGCCAAAATCATAGAATTTTATACAGGATTTCGTATAAAATTTCGCGTAAAATTTTATGAACCCTTGCCGATTTGCTGCAATGACGCTGATCTTGCTGTAGCGACAATGTCGATTTTACTACTACGTCGATTTTATTGCATAGTCTCGCTGATCTAGCTACGGCGTGACGCCGATTTTACCTCAGTGTCACACCAAACTTACTGCGACACTACCAATTTACTACTGCGGCGCCGATTTTATCGTAGCGTCGAACCTAGCTTACTGCAGCAGCACTGATTTTATCACGCCGTTGCACTAATTTCACTGTGACGGCGCCGACTTTGCTGCCGTGATAGCATGTGGATATTATCATGGCGTCGCGCCGAATTAGCTGTAACACTGCCAATTTATTTATTAATGTGGCCTCGATTTTATCGCAGCTTCGTACGGATCGCGTTGCGATGGAGCCGACCTTGCTGCTGTGGTAGCGTTGTGCCAAACTTACTTTGATGGTGCCGATTTTATCGCGGTGTCGCACTAATCTCGCTTCGACGACGTTGGCTTGCTGCTACGACAGCGTTGCACAAACTCGCTGCAATTGCGCCGACCTTACTGCTGCGATAACGCCGGTTTTGCCGCAGTGTCGCCGATGAAATTTTGGTTATTCGTATCGCCATATTGCTCGTGCATTTTTTGACTACCGCCGCTGATAGAATTTGGTCGTATTGCCTAGCGCGCGGCATTATCGCGCCTGCGCCGGTGAAAATTTTCATGCTTGTGCACGCAAAATTTTTGAAATACCGCTCTATAGATCATTTTTATACGCCGCCGCACTCGCTGTTTCATTTCGCTATCGCCGATGAAATTTAGCCGTTCTTTTAAGCGATGAAATTTCACGCGCACTTTCACGCGCTGTTTTTTGCGCCCGTCAGCTATTTTAAATTTTGCCGTTCCGTCACCACGGCTCGCTTTTCGCGCTAGCTCCTCGCCATATTGCTCGCTGTATTTACGCGATAAATTTAACCGCACCGCCACGCGTGCTGTTTCGCTCCGCTATCGCCGATGAAATTTGCAACCATTAAATTTCATCACATCCGCTGTACCGGCGACCTCGCTCGCCCGCAAAATTCCGCCGCCTAAAGCAATGCTAAAATATTTTGCGATAAAATGGGCGAAATTTTTTACAAAGGATTTTACTATGCAGATTATCTCGACTCCCGATGCGGCGCAGGCCATCGGACCGTACTCCCAGGCGATCAAGGCGGGCGGGTTCATCTTTACCTCGGGGCAGATCGCGCTTAAGCCGGACGGCGAGTTTGTTGTGGGCGGCGTGGAAGCGCAGAGTAGGCAGGTTTTGCAAAACCTCGCCGCGATCCTGGAAGAAGCGGGCGCTACGCTGCAAGATGCCGTCAAAACTACGATTTTCCTAGCCGATATAGGCGATTTTGCCGCGGTGAACGAGATATACGCTGCGGCGTTCGGCGCGCATAAGCCCGCTCGCAGCACGGTGCAGGTCGCTAAGCTCCCCAAGGGCGCGCTTGTGGAGATCGAAGTAATAGCGCTGGCTAAGTAGCGCTAAATTTTGATCGCAGGAATACTGCCAGTTCGTGTTTGCGGTTGAAATTTTATGCGCGGGCGCTCGAAATTTTAAACGGCTCGCTTTGGTTTTGAAGCTGCGCGAGCTTTTAAATTTAGATTTTAAAAGCCACGTCAAATGTCCGCGGGGCTGTGTAAACAGCGCGTCTTGGTGTCGCTAAGCGTTAAAATTTCTCGCTCAAAATGGGATCAAAATGATAGAAAAGCTTATTCAAAAATCTAAAAATATCACGGCCGCGGGGCGCAGCGACATAGAGCCCGCGTGGATCGCGCAGGCGCAGCGGCGGCTCGGTTTCGCGCTGCCTGCGAGCTACAAGTAGATGCTGCTAAGATACGCTAGCGTGAGCGCGGCGGGGACGGAGCTAAAAACGATCGCGCCGCCCGAGTTTGCGGGTAGCGCCGATGAGGGCATCTGCTACACGTATGAGGTAAATCTAAAAAATGGCCTATTTGCCGCGGACGAGCTCGTATTTTTGCAGCTCGAGGACGAGGAGTATTATTTTAAAATTTTGCCAGCAAATGGCATGGCAAGCGACATGGCGGATGACCCACCAAACACGGCGAGCGGCAAGACGGCGGAGAGCACGAGCGGCGAGGCTGCGGGCGCGACAGCGCGTGGTACAGTGGTCGCGACGGTAGCCGACAGTGCGGAAAATAGGGCGTCAGACGACGAAGCGCGCGTGGAGAGATCGCTAGATGCGGCGCGCGATATGAATGCCGAAACGACGTGTAAAACGGCGAGCGCGACAACGAGCGAAGCGGCAGACGAGGCGGCAAGTGGAGCGACGAAAGAGATAGCAAGCGAGCGGGCAGGCGACGCACCGTGCGAATACCCCGTATATGTGCGCGACTACGCGCAGAGCGAGGATAGGCTTTTTGCGGACGATTTTTACGGGTTTTTTGGAAAAATTTTAAGACGAAATTTAAGGCAAAATTAGGAGCGATAAATGGGATTGTGCGGCATTTTTAAAAAGGATAAATTTGACGTCGACATGCGCTCGGACGGCATTTTCATCGGCGGCGTAAACTGCGAGTTTGATCTAGCTAAATTTAATGAAGCCCTAGGTCGGCCGCGCGTGATCGATGACGGAGAGGGCAAAAGCCGCTATTTTTGGGATGAAGCGGGGGTTTTCGCCTTCGTGCGCGCGGGCGAGCTCGCAGAACCGAAGCTTTCCGAGATAGTTTTGATGCTTGAGGTCGCAAAGGGCGTGCAGCACGAGGTTCCGCGCAAGCTCTACGGCGGCGCGTTCACGCTTGAGGGCAGGCCGCCGCTTGAAGCCGTGCCAGAGCAGGAGCTGCGCGGCGCATATATATTTTTGGAGCTTAGCCTGGGCAAATTCGAAGTATCACTAGCTCTCGCGCAGGCCGTGCAGGAGTGCATAGGCGCGATGGACTTCGCCGAGCGCTTCGCTAAGCGCGACACCGACGAGATTGCAGATATCGTGCGAGCTGCGAAAATGCCGATAGGGCGCGTCTGCATCAATCAAAAAGAGAAAAAGCTAAAGCGAAAGCCGAGCGATAAATTTAAGCTTCCGCGCGCGGCGGGCGAGACGCTAGCGTTTAAAAATTTCAATTTCAAAATCGCCGTGATGAACGAGCTGATGTATGAAAAAACCCTGCTACAGCCCAAATTTGACGTGTTTGAGTACTGTGAGGAGCGCGGCATCGATCCGTACGCGGACTTCGGCGCCCTGCCGCAAGCCAAAAAGTGGTTTAAGGACTACCCGATCCCCGCAAATTTGGCAGAGCAGGTGAGCGAGCTATATCTTGACGGCGGAAACGAAATTTACCTGCAAATCGCGCCTGATTGGGACGGCGAGGATGAGCTTTTCGACATTAAAAACATTGACGCCGCCGAGCTTGCGCAATTCAAAAATCTTAAAAAAATCGAAACGACCGGCATCGGCATATCAAAAAAGGCGCGAAAAGCCTGCGAGGATGCGGGGATTACGGTAGTTGATTGAGCGCAGGAATGGACTTTGAGCCATACAGCGCGCGGTTTTAAAAAGCTAAAATAGGCCTTTGAGCGGTGGCTTGCTTGCGCCGGGGGAAGTTATAGAAAGTTTAAAAAGCTAAAATAGGCCTTTGAGCTGCGGTGCGCGCTTTTAAAGGTCACAATTGTTACCGCACCGCAGAAAATTTCACGCAAAATTATACTTATAGCGAGCGCTATAAATGAGCTTTTAAAGGTGGTCGGCAAGGCTTTGGCGCTTAATTTGGCGCGTGTTAAAAGCTTAGGGGCTCGTTTGCAGCATAAGAGCTGCGTCGCTGAATG
>NZ_CALIIS010000132.1 GCF_938017705.1 uncultured Campylobacter sp. | reverse complement strand
TTTTTATTTTTAAAATTTAATGCAGCGGTAGCGCCCGTGGAGGAATTCTCGCTATCTAAATTTGACGCGGCGACATCGCTTGTAGCGGTAAAATTTTGACTGCTTAAATTTTGATTGTTTAAATTGAATGTGGCTTTGGAATTTTCGTCATTCAAATTTAACGCTGAGGTTGAATTCTCGCCGCTAGAATTTTTTGTCGCCGCCACAGAGCTTTCATCGCTCAAATTTGAAGCGGCGAAATTCTGCTCTTTTAAAGAATTCTGCTCATCTAAATTTAAATCGCAGCCTGAATTCTGTCCGCTTAAATTTAAACTTTCGGCATCCTCGCAAGATCCGCTAAATTTAGAATTTTCCCCGCTCACGGCTTCACCTCAGACTTATGAGATCGAGCGGGTTGATGTGGTAGTTCTGCTGCGTCACCTCAAAGGTCAGATCCGAGCCGATGCGCCCGATGATGTAGCCCTTTTTGACGTTGGAGCCGACGCGCACGGTAGGCGGGATCTGATTTAGATGCGCGTAGATCGTGTGGATGCCGCCGCTGTGCTCTAGGATCACGACCTTATCGAGCACGGCGGTCTCTTTAGCAAAGACCACCTTGCCCGGCAGTACCGCTTTAACCTGTGTGTCGCCGCTGTTTGATCCCAGCACGATATTTTCATTGAAAAGCTTGATGTTATACACCGGATCGTTGTAATTGCCGAATTTTCGCTTCAAATACGCGCCGTTTAAAGGCGCTGCTGTTTTAGCTCCGCCGTATTTTTTGACGCGCGAGGACTGATAGCTAGAGCCGTACTGCTTGACTTTTTGGTTGATCTTGCTTACGCGCTCATCCGCGGGCTCGCTCACTTCTGGCTCGGGCTCGCTAGGAGGCGCAGGCTCGGGCTTGCCTGCCTTTTTGGCAGCCGCCTTTGCTTTGGCGTACTCTTTTTCGCGCGCCTGGCGCTCCTTTTGCTTCTGCGCTTCAAGCTTTGCTTGGCGCGCCGCTTCCTCCTTCTGCGCTTTGGCTTTTTCCTCGGCGTCGTCGATGATCTTAAGCTCCTGTAGGGTCTTAGATATGGCGTCTTGCTCGTCGTTTATTTTCTCCAGCCTCGCGATATAGTCCTCTTTGTCCTTTTTCATCTGCGCGAGCTTTTCTTTTTGGGTGGTTTGCTTGGCGTCGAGATCGGTTTTTTTCTTGTCATAGCCCGCCATGCTTGCCTGGATCGATTTGATCTTTTTATTCTGCTCGTTGATAAAATTTTGATTATTTTCGTAGTCTTTGATTAACCCCTTCAGTTCGTCGTTCATAACGACGCCGAGCCCTTCTAAAATTTCGCTAGCTACGATAGAATCGGGCGTGGTTGTGGAATTTACGTCGGTGATGAGATCAAACGATAGCTCTTGCGAGATCACGCTTATGATCTTGCTTTCCAGTTCGTTTTGCACGCTAAGAAGCGTGGCGTTTTGGCTATTGAGCTTTTCAAGCTCCTGTGCTTCGGCGGCGTATTGATCCTTTAGGCCTTCGATCGTTTCGCTTAGCTGTTTGATCTCGCCCTCGCGCTTTTTAAAGCCCTCCTGCTCCTTTACGATTTGGCCTGCAATCTCGTCGATCTTTTGCGAGAGCTGCATCCCCTCCTTTTGCGAGCTTTTGAGCTCTTGACCAGCTTTGGCGATCTTGTCTTTCGTACTCTGCTGCTTTGCGGGCGCGGTATAAGTAAGAGCCGCGGCAAGCCCTAGCGCAAGAAGCGGCGCTAAAAAAGCCCTTTTCATGCTCGTTTATTTCCGATTTGCAGCATCACAAAACTTACCGCGATGATAGATAGCGCCAAGGCAGCGCCCAAAAGGATCAGCGCGTCGTAAGGCAGCACTATTGCGGTGCGTAGATCGCCGATGTCCTTAAGCGTGGTCGAAAACACCTCCCAGCCTGGAAGCGCAATGTAGAAGCAGGTCACGATCAGCGTGGCGATGAAGGAGTCTATTATCGCCATTCGGTAGAGTTTGCCGCTTTTTATCAGAAACGACGCGCCGAAAAGCTCCATGATCTCGATGCGCTCTTTGTGTTCGTAAACCCAGATACGCATCTGGCGGTGAATTAACATCACGCCTAAAAGCACGATGAGAAACGCAAAGCCGTAAACGAGGCTTTTGATAAGCAGTAAAATTTTAAAAATTTCATCGTGGGCCTTTTTAAAAATTTCAACCCGCGTGAGCGAGCCTATGGATTTTAGATCCTGCTCGATCTTGGCAAGCTGCGCGGCGTCAGGGAAGCTTTCGAGCTTGATGCTATAAAATTTAGGCAAATTTTTACTAAGCTCGGCAAAGGCGTTTTGTGAAATTTTACCCTTCAGTCGCTCGGTGATGCCCGCTGTGGAAATTTCGCTAATCGAGCTGATTTTAGGCACCGCTTTTTGCGCGTCTTGCAAGCTGAGCGGAGTTTTGGAGACTAGCACGATGTTGTATTCGTTTTGGATCGAGCGCTCGTAGCTTTTGGTTAGGTTACTCATAAAAATTCCAAACTGCACTGAAAAAAGCAGCGCGACGAGCGAAAAGATCACGCCGAAATGGGTTTTAATCGATTTCATTTACTTTAGCGTCCTTAATCTCAAAATGTCGGTGCCTAAAACGCAGCGTAGCGGGCATTTTATGCGTCACGATGACGACGCAGGCGTTCCACGACTCGCACGCCGAGCGCAGCAAATTCCAAATAATGGCGCTGGAGTAGTCGTCCAAATTTCCCGTTGGCTCGTCGCACAGCAGCAGGCGCGGATTATGCGCCATCGCGCGCGCCAAAGCCACGCGCTGCTGCTCGCCGCCGCTAAGCTCGAGCGGATACTTACCCATCTTATGTCCGAGCTCGACGTGGCGCAGTAGCTTTTTGGCTTGGTCTTGGCAGACCTGCTGATTGTAGCCCATTATCATTAACGGAAGCATTATATTGCGCTCGATCGTCCATTCGTTGATCAGGCGGTAGTTTTGAAAGATAATGCCGATGCGCTGGCGCAGGGTGCGTAGATCGGAGTTTGTGATGCCCTTTAGATCGCACAGGCAGACGTTCAGCTCGCCGCCGATGATGTCGATACCGCCGTAGAAGGACTTAAGCAGCGTAGATTTTCCGCTGCCGCTCTTGCCCGTGATGATGACGAAATCCTTCGCGCCGATGCCGAAACTCGCGTCTTGGATGACCGCGCCCGCCTTTTCGTAGCCTAGCGTGAGGCCCGCTGCGGTGATGATGTTGTAATCGTCCGTTATCTCTGCCATTGTGAAAATATCTCCGAAATTTTTTGATGTGCCGCGTGGTTTTCGCGCGTAGGAAGCGGGCGGCGGATGAAGTAGCGCGTGCCGCTTGCGTTTGCGCGGATGAAACACTGCTGCGGAAAGTCGAATGCACCGAGCGAAAGCAGGATTAGCACATCTTGCGGCTCGGCAGCGCACGGCTTGCTTTGCCGTTCGTCTTGCGACTTAACGCGGCTTGGTTTGCCTTGCCATTGCTGCTCGGCACGATTTAATTTGCCTTGGCGTTCGGCTTGTAGCTCGTCATGGCTTAGCTCGCTTCGGTGACCGATTTGCGACTTGATAGGGTTTGACTTATTTTGTAATTCTGCTTGCGGCCCCTTGTTGCAAGGTGTGGCGCTTGTGTTTAGTGCCGCGTTTGCTTCGTCTGTGTGGGTTGCATTTGATGCGGCGCTTGCTTTTGCTGTACGGGTAGCCGCGAATGAGCCATCCAAATTCGGCACATTGCTTGCATCTATTGTGCCGATCGCTGCGGGTGTAGTGCTTGCGCCTGTCGCGTCGATAGCTGCAAGCGCACCCTCCGTGCCGCTAGCATTTGGCGCGCTGCTTGTCGCGATCTGCTCGCAGGCTAAAGCGCGTTTTTCGCCAGGGGCAGTGCGGCTAAATTTAGTGCTTATTGCGATGGGAACGTCGCCCGTTAAATTTACGTCGTTTGAGCCCGAGCAATTTTGATTTAAATTTGCACTCTCTTTTGCGCTGGTTTCATTTGTGCAATTTGTATTTGGCGCGGCGCTCGCTTTTTTTAGAATTTGTGTAGTGTTCGTGCAAGTTGAAATTTTATCGCCCGCTGTCGTAGCTGAAATTTTGCTGCAGTCTGACGAAATTTCACCCATGCTCGCGCGCTCGGTTAAATTTTTGCCGCGCGCCGCGTCTAAATTTATAGCTTCGCCGTTTATAGCTTCGCCCGCGCCGCTTAAATTTACGCCGCCCGCCGCGCAAGCTCCGCCCGCGCCTAAGCTTTTTTGCACGTCAAAGTAAAAAATTTCCTCAAAATGTACGAAAAAATCCTCGCCTTTGAAGGTGAAATTTTTAAAATTTCGCGCAATTGCCGCTGCGTCAAATTTTAAAAATTCCATCTCAAACCGTTGTGGCTCGTCCCGGCCCGCGGTTTTGTTCTCGTAGATCAGATCGTAGATATTTTTATCCATTTTACGCCATCTATCCTCGTATTTACTCGCTACGGCGGCGTCGCGGTTTTTGAAGTGCGAAATTTCGCCCGCTTTGCGCTGCACGTAGGGCGAGAGCTTTTGCATCGCGTAGAGGAAGTACTCCTCGCTGTCGGTGCGAAGCTCGAAGCGACCACTGCGCCCGAGCGTGCGCGCGATCTGCGAGGCGAACTCGTCGCTTATGACGCGGCGGTGCGGCGCGTCGTCCCACGGTACTGGGAAGTGCAAAAATACGCGCTGCAGGCAGCCCGCGGGAAGCAGGCTCAGCAAAACCCGCGCGTCAGTGGCAATCAGCGCAATGTTTTGCAGCCCCTCGCGGATCGCTAGCTTTGCGACCTGTTCGATCGCGGGCTTGTAAATTTCGATGCCGATTAGCAGCGCGTCTTGATTTGAGCGCGCTTGATGAAGCAGGTGTCTGCCCGAGCCGAAGCCGATCTCGATAAAAATTTTATTAAATTTAGAGCTTTTTACGAGGGATAAAATTTCATTCTCGTCCAAAATTAGCGGCGTTTTTTCGGTAAGCGAGCTGTCTTTGTAAGCAAACGCCTGCGAGATGATCGGCCCGCAGAAGCGCTCTTTAAAAATTTCGAGCGCTCGCTGCAGATGAGCGATCTTAGCGGGCTTGGTGATCTTTTCGCCCTTTACTATCACTTTTCCGCTGCCGGGTTTAACGATGATAAAAAACTCGCTATCAAAGCTTCTGGTTCGCACGAGCGTCAGGTTTCTACCGCGTGCCGATTCTAGAAATTCGGTCTCGCCGAGCTTAATCGGCAGCGGTGGCAGGCTCACGCTTTGGGTTATGAAATTCGGCAAACTTTATTCTGCCTGCGCTGCGGCAATGACTGCACTAGGCTTTGACAGCTCTCCGTTTTCGGTTTTGACGGTGATGCGGTATTCATATCCTTCGCCATAATCGATATTGTCGATATATTCAGCACTAAGTCTGCCGCGAACCTCTTTAATCGTGCTCCATGACTCGCCTCCTTTAGGGCGGCGCTCGATGAGATAGGAGCTTACGCGAAGATCCGGATGCGGGCGCCAGATGATCTTAACGCGGCCCGGAAGCCCGTAGATCGCCTGCGCAAACGGCACGGACTCTAGCATTTTCGCAGTGCTTGCGATAGTGACCGGAGAAGGAGCTGAAACGCCCTTGGCGCCGTATGTGCGCACGGTGTATTTATACGAAGTGCCCGGCTGCAGCCTCGTATCTACGTAGTGAGTGGAGTATGGATCTGCGATGGTGGCGATCTTTTTGGCTTCGCCGCCGCTTGCAGGCGCTCGGTAAACGACAAAGCCCAACACGGCGGTATTTGCGTCGTATCTAGGCCACTCAAGCCCGATCTCATCGTCGCTTGTAATCGTCCTAATGCCTTCTACGCGCGGCAGGCTCTCGTCGCTTGCGCTAGGCGCGCTAGACGTAGCGCAGCCAGCCGCTAGTATCGCTAAAGTAGCGCTCAACGTTAGTCGGTAAAATTTTTTCATAAATTTCATCCTTTACCTTTTGATTTGTCGTAAAATTTAGAAATTCGCTCGGCAAGCCCGCGCAAATTTTCACCTCTTTGCCGCTTCGCGGATGGATGAAATAGAGCAAATAGGCATGGAGCAAAATCCTGCTAATTTTAGCGTTTTCGCTCTTAAATCCGTATAAATGATCGCCCAAAATGTGCCGATTTATCGAGCTTAAATGCACGCGGATCTGATGCGTGCGGCCCGTGAAGAGCTTTGCCGCGACGAGATTAAAGCTCTTTAGGTTTATCGGCGGCAGAATTTGGTTTTGAGCGGGATTTTTAAAATTTAAAAATTTATTCTCGGCGAGACGGGCGGCTCTGGTTTGATCCGCACTCATTTTGGCGGTTAAAATTTTATCTGCGCTATCCGCGCGGCTGCTTGGAATTTTATCTGCGCTTTGGATCGGAATTTTATCCGCGCTCCGCATGCAATTATTTGAAATTTCGTCCGCGTTATCCGCGCGGTTATTTAAAATTTCATCCGTGCTCGCACTCTTGCCCGCAGCCGTACCGTCGCCCGCGCTCGTACTTAAAATTTCATCGCACTTCTGGGCGGAGTTTTGAAGCTCCGTTAATTCCGCTCCGCTTAGAATTTCATAAAACGCGCTCTTTGCGTTGCGTCCACCGGGCACGATCCCCATTTTTAAGCGGTTTGCTGGGTTGCGAGCGATCGGACGCTCGATTACGCAGGGCTGCTTCAGCGGCAGGTCGATGAGCGCGAGGTATATCCGCCCCATGCTCTTATCGCTTAGCTGCGCCGAAAGCGCGGCGTGCGCGGCGTTGTTTTTGGCGACGAGCAGGGCGCCGCTGGTGAGTTTATCCAGGCGATGCACGATGCCCGCGCGAAGCTCGCCGCCGAGTGTGGAAAGCAGATAGCCGCGAGATTTGAGCCAGTCCACGAGCGTGGGCTCTTTGACGCTTGCGGCGGGGTGGACGGTGAGGCCTGCGGGCTTATTTACCACGAGCAGATCCTCGTCCTCGTATAAAATTTCAACGTCGAAATCCAGCCGCTGCGCGCTTGTTTGCTGCGGCGCAGGCGCGGGGTAGTCGATGTGCACGAGCTCGCCCGCGGATAGCTTGTAGCCGGGCTTAGTTTGCACGACGCCGTCCACTCTGACCGCTTCGGATTTGATTAAATTTGATATTTGATTGCGCGAAATTCCAAGCTGCGAGCTTAAAAAAACGTCGAGCCTTTCGCTGCATTGTGCTATTAGATTATCCAAATTTATACCTTTTTTGGCTATTCTTACGTCAAAATTTTAATAGGATTAAGCGTTGTTTAAAATTGACAAAAAGATTTTAGCATATTTTGATTTCATTCAACCTTTTTTGATCGTGCCGATAGTGGTTTTTTCATACGTTTTAATAAGCGAGGCAAACGACGTGCTCTCATCGAAGCAGGTCGTTTATTTCGGCGTCGGATTTGCCGTTTTTACGCTGTTTTTTCTCTTTCCGATACGCAAATTTTTATATCTGATCCCGATATTTTATTGGACCAACATCATATTGCTGCTCAGCGTCGATTTTTTCGGCGTTAGCAAGCTAGGAGCGAGGCGCTGGCTGGAGATTCCGTTCGTGCATTTTACGCTGCAACCCAGCGAGGTGATGAAGCCCGCGTTTATCCTGATGCTGATGTATCTGATACACAAAAATCCGCCGCCGAAAAACGGCTATGGGCTGAAGGATTTTTTGCGCCTTAGCTTCTACATACTTCTGCCTTTCGTTTTGATTGCGAAAGAGCCCGATCTAGGCACCGCCGCGATACTTTTTTTGACCGGATTTGCGATCCTTTTCATCATCGGCGTCGATAAAAAAATTTGGCTTACGCTGATCATCGTTTTTGTGGCCAGCTCGCCGATTTTGTACGAAAACATGCACGATTATCAAAAAAAGCGCATCGCCGATTTCATCAGCGAGGAGCCCAATTACCAGGTCAAGCAGGCAATCATCGCTATCGGAAATGGCGGCATCTACGGCAAGGATAGGGATGAAGCGACGCAGACGCACTTTAAATTCTTGCCGATTGCGACGAGCGATTTTATTTTCGCTTATACGATCGAGCGCTTCGGCTTCGTGGGGGCTGCCGCGCTGATCGCACTGTATGCGCTGCTGATACTGCATCTGCTGAGCCTGAACTACAACTTCAAAAACGATTATCTGATACGGGTCTTTACGAGCGCGCTTGCCTCGCTCATTTTCATATACACGGGCGTTAATATCTCGATGGTAGTGGGTTTCGCGCCCGTCGTGGGCGTGCCGCTGCCGTTTTTCAGCTACGGCGGCAGTAGCTTCATCACCTTTATGATCCTCTTTGGAATTTTACAAAATTTGCTGACGTTTAGGATGAAGGATAACTACAAGACCTATAAGATTAGGATGTAAATTTAGCGTTCGCACGGGTAAATTTTGAAATTCTACAAAATCGAGCGAGACTTGTTTTTAAGTCGGCGGTGAAATTTGAAGCAGCGGGCTAAATTTTAAAGCTCGCTACAAAATCACGCCTATACCGAGCGTAAAAACCACCGCGAAAAAGGCGTATGTAAAGGCAAATTCCAAAGTTTGCGAATTAAAAAATCCGTAGTACAAAACGCTCGTGAAAAATCCGCCCACGAAGGCTACGGCAAAGATCCCGATCCGCGCCGTGACGGGCTTTGCACCGCAAAATTTGTATAGGTAAAAAACCCCGCAGAAGCTGATCGCAAACCAGATCATCGCAGGCACCGGCCCGCTTAGGCCTATCATTCCGAAAAGATTGGCTAAATTTAAAAGCAGTAAAAATATCACCACAAGCGCGATCAGCGCGGATTTGATCATCTATCGCACCTTGCATCGGGCGCGGAATTTTCAGCGCCTTGATTGAAATTTTGCGCGGAATTTTCGCCCGCGCCGCCTTCACCCGCGCTACCGTTTGAAATTTTAAAATTTTCGTCGGAATTTTCATTGGCGCCGTTTGCGAAATTTTCACCGAGATCGCCACTGGAGTTTAAAATTTCATCCTCGCTTTGAGAATTTGAAATTTCGCCGCCGCTTTTAAAGTTTAAAATTTCATCCGCCGCAGCGTCTTTGCTTTGCGGCTCCTGCGCCTCTTTTGCCCTGCCGAAATCCGCGTCTTTTAAATTTGCGTCCTCATTTAAATTTTTAGAGCGCTCGTCCGCAGAATTTTTATAAATTTTATTTGAAAATCTTTTGTGTCTGATCTGCAGATAAAAGACGAAGGCGACGAACGCTACTGCGGTGATCGCGATGTAGTAGCGGTTTTCAAAGAGCAGCACGCCCTCTACCAGCCCCGAAAACAGCGCCAGCAGCGAGGCGGTAAGAAACGGAAAGCGCACGAGCTCTTTCTCGCCGATCGCTAAGGCGATGAGCGCGACGCCGAATATCGTGGCGTTTAGCAGTGCGCCTAGGATTTTGATTTCGGCGAAAAGATTTGGATTTACGCGCGAAGTGACGTAGAGTGCGAGCGCGACGGCTGCGAAAAGCAGGATCAAAAATACGATTTTTTTCATTTCAGACCTTTTTAAATTTTATCTTTAAATTTACCGATTCGGTTGCGCGCATTCATCGAATACGGCGCAGGCATCGGCGCGTTGCAACTATCGCGTTCGCGGCATTATGTAAATATCGCCGCTCTGCGAACATGGCGTGAAATTTTAGGGCGCGACCGTGCTGTTTTAAGCGCGACTGGCGCGATATACACGCTCATAACTTAAACGCAATCCTAATTGCGCGGACGCGGTTTGAAACACGATTCGCATTAGGCGCGACAAAATCGCTATTTTTCGCGCGGCTTAAATGTGATTCTGTCGGTAAATTTTACCGCCAGCCGCACTCTGCTGAGCAAGTAGCGCCAAGTCCACGTTTAAAAATTTTACGCCGAGCTGCGCTAAAATTCCGCGCCTAAGCTGTATATATCCCTAGCTCGTGGCGCCGCAAGACGCTCCGTAACATTTACCTGCTCGTAGTAAATATTTTGCACGCGAGCGAATTTTGCACCCAAGCGTCGCACGTTTTGTTTTAAATTTAGCGCGGCGGGCTTTAAAATTTTAAATTTACTGCCTCTGCGCTCTGTTTATCCGCAAGAGCTATCGCGCCAGCTAAAATTTATCTGCGGAGCAAATCTCGCGCCGAAATAAAATTCATCTCGCTTGCAAAAATGCGCGGCGCGTAAAATTTCATCACTTGTTTTTCTGAAAGTACGCGTCCACGCCGTTTGCGATACCCTGGGCGATGCGATCTTGATAGGCGCTTTTGCCTAAATTTTTACCCTCATCCGGGTGCGTGATGTAGCCGATCTCCACGAGTACCGCGGGCATCGTAGCTCCTACCAGCACCCAAAACGGCGCCTCGCGCACGCCGCCGTCCTTGCTCGCGAAGCTTTTTTTGACCGAGCTTAGCATATAGCTTTGAATATCGATGGCGAGCTTGTTTGAAGAGATTATCTTCTCGCGATTTAAGAAATTTAGGAAGGTCTGCTTCGAGAAGGTATTCATATCCTCCAAATCGCCCCTGTTTTCGAGCGCGGCGGCGTTTTTACTGCGTTCGCTTCTAGCCGGGCTTAAGAAAAAGGTCTCCACGCCGCTCATTTTAAGTGCTGAGCTAGCGTTAGGAGCGGCATTTGCGTGGATCGAAATAAACATATCAGCATTTCTTTTAGCGGCGAAAGCGGTACGCGATCGTAGATTTATAAAAACGTCGGTGCTGCGCGTATAAAGCACCTTGTATCCGCGCTTGGTAAGCAGCGCGCCGAGCTTTTTGGATGTGGCTAGCACGACGTTTTTTTCCTTTAGCCCGTTTCCGACGGCGCCCGAATCGCTGCCGCCGTGACCGGGGTCGATTACGATGAGTTTGCCCTTGGTGGATTTATAAATTTTACCGGCGGCCACGGAGGTCGATTTGGCGCCCCCTGATTTCTCTATCGTGCTGATTTGCGGCTCGCTATCTTGCTCGCGTCCGTGCTTGCGCCCTGATTTTTGATCCTTGTTTTTTTCTGCTCGCGCCGCTTTTGCGGCTTTTAAGCCTTCAGCCGTACTTAAAATCATCATATTGCCGTTAATTTCTACGTTTGCGTTGAATTCTTTCGGATTACTAAGTACAATGCGTACGGTCTTGTCGTTATACTGTGAGATACGCACTTCGCCCACGAAGCTATCTTTTAGCCGCGTATTGTGCGACTTTTGGCGCGCGCTAAAATCGAGCACGAAGCGAAAGTGATCGTTGCTCGCGATGGTAAAATCCTTATAATCGCTCTGCCTTAGATCGCGGTTGAACTCAAGTACGATCTCGTTTTTATCGCCGCGCAGAGAATTTAGAGTAAGTTGGGCGTTTTTGTCCGCTTTTTTGACACTGCTTTTTCTAAGCTCACTGCTTTGATCCGCAACCTCCTCATCCTCGTTTTGCGCGATTGCGTCCTCGCCGCCATCGTCCTCTTGGACGTCTACGACCTCGTCCGCGTCGTGAGGTCTAGTCGAGCGTAAAAACTCCAGATCCTCGCTAGATAGCGAGCTTAGATCGGCTTCTTCTGGCGCGCGCGTTTTTTTAAGGTTTTTGAAAGTGGAATTTTTTGAATTCTTAGAATTTTTAGAGGCGGAGGCTTTGGGGCTATGCGCTAAATTTGAAGCGTTTTTCTCGTCCGAGCTTTTGGAATTTTTTGCGTTTTCATCTTTGAGCTTTTTAGAATTCGTGCTGCTATCGCTTGCTTTGCCCTGTAATTTGGCTAGCGCAGATTCATAAGGCGAGGAGTCGAGTCCTAAATTTTTCGAGCTGTAAACCAGCCTTTTTAGCGCTTTGATGCGGACCTCTTTATCGGACGCGCCTTGGTAGAGCGATTTTAGCTCTTTGTGCAGCGAGCGCTTATAATTCGGCGTCGCTACGATGAAATCCTTGTCGAATTTCGCAAAAAACGCCTCGCTCGAAGCTCCAAACGCCAATACGCAGCTAAAAGCTGCGATTAGAAAAATTTTAACTATCTTCGCCATTTATAAGTTTTTCTATCAATTCCTTCACGGATATTATCTCGTTTAATCGCCATCCGTTCGCACCGGTAAAAAACAGACCGCTTTGCGTTTTACCCAGATACGCGTCGCTTAGGCGGTCGGCGATGCAGTATCCTACGGCATTAGCGCCTTTGCCGCGCTCGCAAGGGCTTACGCAGTTGCTGATACAGCGGATCTTAGGCGCCGTGCCTGCGGCGATCATATCTTGCAGATTAGTATGAATGCCGCGCGCGGGATAGCCTACGGGCGATTTTAGAAGCTCGATGTCCTCTTTTTTGGCGTTAAGAAGTACCTGTTTAAATTCCTCCGCGGCGTCGCATTCAAAGGTACCGATGAAGCGCGTGCCCATCTGCACGCCGTCGGCGCCTAGGGCTTTTACGCGATCGATGTCGGTCTTATCCCAAATTCCGCCTGCGACAAATAGCGGGAAGCTACCCCATTGCGAGATTTCTGCTTTTACTTGCGGGATTAGATTATCCAGCGCAAACGCTGGATCGCCGCACTGCTCGTAGGTAAAGCCCTGATGTCCGCCGCTAAGAGGGCCTTCGAGCACTACGGCGTCGGGAATTCTGTCGTAGCGCTGCTTCCAGCGCTTGGCGATGATCTTAAGGGCCTTGGCGGATGAGACGATAGGCACGAGCGCGATGTCCGGGAAATCTGCCGTAAATTCCGGCAGATTGGTAGGAAGTCCCGCGCCGCTAATGATAACGTCGATGCCTGCCTCACACGTGTCGCGCACGATGCGCTCGTAGTCGTTCGCCGCACACATTACGTTCATCCCCAAAGGCGCATTGCCGCAAATTTTACGGGCATTTTGCACGATGATAAAAAGCGCCTCTTTGCTATAAAAATTCTCGCTCGTATAGGGTCTGCCCTCGAGCGATTTTTTGGCAAATTTAAGATTTTCGTAATAGCCGGTGCCGACCGAGCTAATGACGCCTAGACAGCCGTTTAGGCTGACATTGCCGGCTAGCTTGTCCCAGCTGATACCAAGTCCCATGCCGCCTTGAATTATCGGGTGTGCAATCTCGTGTTTGCCTATTTTTATACTCATTAATCCACCTTTAATTTAGCGAATTTTTTCTTCCCTACTTGGAGTGTATATTCGCCCGAACTAAGCTGAAGCTGCTCATCTAAAATTTTATTTTGATCGATACTGACGGCGTTTGATTTTATCAGCCTGCGCGCATCCGAGCTAGAGACGGCAAGCTTGCAGCTAATTAGCGCTTTTACGATCCATGCAGGCGAGCTTACGTGATATTCCTTGATCTCGCTAGGGAGCTCGCCAGCACCGTGGACGCGGTCAAATTCCTGCTTGGCCTCAAAGGCGGTATTTTCGTCGTAAAATTGCGTTACGATCTCGGAGGCAAGCTCCTCCTTAACCGCCTTAGGATGGATCGAGCCATCCGCCACGAAGCCTTTTATTAGCTCAATATCTTCGCTACTTTTTTGGCTTAGCAGATTATACCAATCCCACATTAACGCATCGCTGATACTCATCACCTTGCCGTACATATCATGAGGCGTATCGGTTACGCCGATGTAGTTGCCAAGGCTCTTGCTCATTTTATTCGTGCCGTCGGTACCTACTAAAAGCGGCATCATCACGACGCTTTGTTCTTTGCCGACATCATAAATTCTTTGCAGCTGGCGACCCATTAAAAGATTAAATTTCTGATCGGTACCGCCGAATTCTATATCGCATTTCATGCAAACGCTGTCGTATCCCTGCAGTAGCGGATACATAAACTCGCTGATGCTGATCGGCTGCTCTGCCTTGTAGCGCTTCTCGAAGTCGTCGCGCTCGAGCATCCTGGCAACATTGAAAGTGCTTGATAGCTCGATCATACCGCTAGCACCCAGGCGGTTGGTCCATTCGGAGTTAAACATCACCTTAGTTTTTGCGGGATTTAAAATTTTAAAGACCTGCTGCTCGTAGGTTTTGGCGTTTTGAAGCACGACTTCGCGCGCTAGCTTTTTGCGAGTCTCGCTCTTGCCCGTAGGATCGCCGATTTGAGCGGTAAAATCGCCGATTAGAAACTGCACGATCGCGCCGTGGTTTTGCAAAAATGCAAGCTTATTTAGCACGACGGCGTGTCCTAGGTGTAGATCCGCAGCAGTGGGATCCATGCCGATTTTGACGTAAAAGACCTCGCCGCTGTCGTAATAGCGCCTAATCAGTGCCTCGATCTGTTCTTCGCCGATGATCTCCGCGACACCGCGCTTGAAATTTTCCATAATGCCTTGAATGTCAGCCATTTGCTCTCCCTTATTTAGTTTTTATATACGTCCGTAAGCGATACGAAATCCACGATTTTAAAGCGGTTTTTGAGTTTATCTTTAATTTCCGTGGAGTCTAAATTTTCGTTTAGCTCGATGATGATCTCAAAATAATCCGACGTTGTTTCGCTATTTTCGTTGAGGCTTATCGACACCAGATCGACCTCAAGCTTGACTAAATAGTTTAAAAACGTCGCCAGCGAGCCGCGCTTGTTTTCTAAATTTAATATGATCTTGTAGCGGTGCGGCGCATTACGCGTCCATTTTACGAAGATCATCTCATCGGTTTTGATTAGCTCGCTTGCACGTTCGCACAGCTTATGATGCACCGTCACGCCGTGTCCGTTGCGAAAGCCGATGATGTCGTCGCCACGCTTTGGGTTGCAGCAGTAATCAAACTCAACCTCGTCGATTTTAAAATTTGAATACACCACGATGTTGTCAAATTTTTGCTTCTCGATCTCATACTTGCTGCGAAATTTCATATTGAAAAATTTCTCTTTGAGCGGGTATTTTTTCAGCGCATTTACGACGTCTTTTAAAAATACCGAGTCATAGGCAGCTTTGCCGATCTTTTTGCTTAAATTTTCTTTTTCAAGCCAGCTTAGAATGCTCTCCTTGCTCGTCGTAAAGATCGCGCATAAAATTTTAATCGCTACTTCAAAATTTATATCTCTGATCTTTTGCTTGCAAAATGCCTTTATCGTTGCGCGTGCCTTGCCCGTTTTTACAGAGCTTAGCCAGCTGCAGCGGTAGTGTGGCTCGCTTCCGGTGATGATATGAACGATATCTCCGTTTTTAAGCTCCGTTAGAAGCGGCACCTTGACGCGATTTATAAAGGCCTCGGTCGCTTTTAAGCCTACTTGAGAGTGTATCTCATAGGCATAATCAAGCGCCGTAGCGCCGCGCGGCAATGTAAAAATTCCGCCTTTCGGCGAATACACGGCGATATCCTCGACGTAGAGGCTGTCTTTAGCATATTCGTAAAGATCCTCGGCGTTGGCGTCGTCCTCTTCCTGCATACCGATGTCGTTTAGCCAATCAAGCTTCGGATTGATCGAGCCGCTATATTTATATTTCCAGTGCGCGGCGACGCCAAATTCCGCGGTGTTGTGCATATCAAAGGTGCGGATCTGCACCTCTACGATCATGCTTTCATTAAAGACGGTCGTGTGGATTGTCTGATATCCGTTTTGCTTAGGAAGCGCGATATAATCCTTAAAGCGTGAGATCAGCGGATTAAATTTAGTATGGATGATGCCCAAAGCCAAGTAGCAGTCCATCGGCTTTTGCACGATGATGCGGATAGCCAAAAGATCGAGCACCTCCTCGATCGAAATTCCTTTGCGCTGCATCTTTAAAAAGATCGAGTAGTAGTGCTTCATCCGCTTTTGGATCTCAAAGCTGCCCTCGCTAAAGCCGTTTGAAAGCATATACTCTTTGATCTTTTCGCTAAATTTGCTCAAGCTCATCTGAAGCTGCTGCTTATGCTCCTCGACGTAATCGGCGATCGCCGAATACTCTTTAGGCATAACGTATTTGAAGCTAAGATCTTCAAGCACGTTTTTGATCGATGAAATTCCAAGCCTGTGCGCGATTGGCGCGTAAACCAAAAGCGTCTCCTCGCCGATACGTTTTTGCTTATCTGGGCGAAGTGCGTCTAGGGTTAGCATATTGTGCAGCCTATCGCAGAGCTTTACGACTAGGACGCGCTGATCGTTAATGGAGATCATCAGCATCCTGCGGAAGGTAAGCGCGGTGGTGCGAAGCTTGGCGTTGCTATCGCCGGATGGAGCCAGCTTATCCTCCCTGATGTTTACGATTTTAGTAAGCCCTTCTACGATTTTGGCTACTTCGTCGCCGAATCTTTGCCTAACCTGCTCGATGCTGTAATCTGTATCCTCTACTACGTCGTGTAGTAGCGCAGATATCACCATCGCGTCGTCTCCGCCCATAAAAGATACGAAGCAAGCTACCAAAATCGGATGGATCGCATACGGCTCGCCACTTTTGCGAAACTGCCCGTCATGCTGAGCGATGCATAAATTTATAGCATCCACCAGCAGCGGAGTGGGCTCTTTTAGATTATAAAGCAGCTGCTTGGCGCTTTGAATGTCTTTGGTATCGACGACATCGTCGATGAGACTTTCTAAGAAGTTATCATTAATCCTTGTCAACGATTCCATCTAATGCGATCTTACCTTCGGCTAGTTCCAAGATTGCTATATCGGCAAATTTCATCCTGCGAGTATCTACGTTCTCTATCAGCGGAGGTTCGCCAGCAGCTAGCTGCTCGGCGCGTTTACTTATCATCAAAGATAGCTTATATCGGTCTCCGCCCGTTACTTTTAAGGCCTTAGCTACAATTTGTTCGGTTCTCATCAATTCTCCTTAAATTTAAAATTTTAGTTTTTTACGATCGAGCAGGAGCTTAGATCTCCGCCCTCGACGATTTTGTATAAATTTCCGCTTTTAAACATATTGCATACGATGATCGGAAGCGCGTTATCTTTGGCAAGCGCGATAGCCGTATCGTCCATCACCCTGATATTATCGTGCAAAGCCTGGTCGTAAGTGACTTTGGAAAGCAATTTGGCGTCTTTAAATTTTTGCGGATCTTTGTCGTAGATCCCCATTACCTTGGTGGCTTTGATGATGGCGTCGGCTCCGATCTCGATTGCGCGGAGAGTGCCCGCAGTATCGGTTGTGAAGAACGGATTTCCGGTGCCTGCAGCAAAGATCACGACGCGCCCTTTTTCGAGGTGCCTTTTGGCGCGGCCGATGATGAAGGTCTCACAGATCGCTTCCATCTTTATCGCACTTTGCACGCGCACATCCATGCCTGCGTATTCGAGCGCTTCTCTCATAGCGATTGCGTTTATAACGGTGGCTAGCATGCCCATATGATCGCCGCTGGTGCGCTTTATGATACCGCTAGCCGCGGCGCTTACGCCTCTGATGATGTTGCCGCCGCCGATTACGATGCCCACTTCGATGCCGCCCTCTACGAGCTGCTTGATCTCTTTAGCGATAAATTTTAAAATTTCGCTGTCGATCCCAAAGCCGTTCTCTCCCGCTAGCGCTTCACCCGAAAATTTTACGAGTATGCGATTGTATTTAGCCATAAATTTAGCTCCTAATAAAATTTTAAAATATTATCCAAAAGTCGTTTAAAAATAACTTTTTAGGCTATTTTAGATGATCTTTAAGACGGTTTATCCAGATCTTTTTCGGAGCGATTATCTCGCTAGCGCTGCCGTTTACGGCGTGATAGATCAATGTACCGTGTAAGCTCGCGTAGTAGCGGATTATGAGGCGCTGCAAATAGGGCTCGTAGCTCGGCACAAACCAGCCGTTATTGCTGATCGCTACGACGTATTTGGGCGAGCCCTCGTAAAGCTCCGCGCGCGTAGCCTCGTAGCAAACCGCGCTTCTTACGCTCTTGCCGCCAAGCTCGTAGTCGCTAAAACCGCTAGCGGTCGAAAAATCGGTCGCGCCGCCTAACAACACGCGGTTTATGAAATTTCGCGCAAATTCAGGCAGCGGCACCATTTCGCCAAACGGCACCAAAATATGCTTATCGAAGCGCTTCATTTCCCCGTTTGCAAAAAGATAGGCGCTGTTGTAAAATTTCCCGTTCTCATACGCTTCCGCACCCGCTACGATAGTAATCTGCCGCGATTTTTCCTTTAAGGCTTCAACTAGCGCGTTTTCTAAATTTAACGGCATCGCAAAGGCGCTCTCGGGCAAAATTATCGCGTCTTGTCCCGCTGCGATCGCATCATCAATCCGAGCTAAATTTGCCAACGCAGCGGATAAAATTTTATCCTTTGCCCAGATGTCATACTGCGAAATATCGGTGTTTGCGAGTGAAATTTTAATCGGCAGCGGCTCGGGCTCTTTTTGGCTAAATTGCAGCGCGCAGATCAAAAATGCCGCGAAGATCGCGGCATTAAGCTTAGTCGCAATACCGCGCCCGCGCAGATACAAAACTGCGCAAAGCCCCGCTAAAATCAGAGCCAGCGCGCTAAGATCGGCTCTAAAAATTCCATGACTTAGCAGCAGTTCAAAATTTAACCAATCAAAGCCGAAAGGGTGGATAAATTTTAGAATCAAAAGGCACGCAGCTCGCAAAACCGGCGCGTCAAAGATCGCAAAGATGCGGAAAATAAAGGCATAAACGAGACAAATTCCAAGAATTTCAAGCGGGATCAAAAACGCGAGATTAAAATAGATCAGGCTGAAGCTGATCCAGTGCATCCACAGCGCGCCGATAAAAAATCCGCACCAAAACCACTCTGCCTTGCTTGCTTTTAGCAGATAAAAAAGTGCTGCTATCGCAATTAGAGGCGAGAAAAATTCCGCCGCCAGGGCGACTAAACCGTTAAATTTAGAGCTTAAAATTTCTACGAAAATAAAATTTGAAAGCGCAAGCGCAAGAACAAAGCCTTTATTTATGTAACTTAATGTAAAATAGCTACTTTTTAAATTTCTAATGAAGGAAACACATGGAACAAGGAAACTTCTTTGCATCAATCCTGCCTATAGTCGTAATCTTTGCGATTATGTATTTTTTGATTATCAGACCGCAGCAAAAGCAGGCCAAGGATCATAAAGCGATGGTCGATGCGCTCGGCAAAGGCGATAAGATCATAACTAGCGGTGGCATAAAATGCACGGTCGTGAAAACAAACAATGATTTTATCACAGTTAAGCTTAACGATGAGGTCATGGTCGAGCTAGATAAACAATTTGTGGCAAGAAAATTAGATGAGCAGTAAAATTTCATACCGCCTACTGATCTTTTTGGCTGCGGTTATTTTTTCGGCGATTTTTGCCGCGCCTTCGATCTTTCAGACCGAAAAGGGAAGCAAGATAAACTTGGGTTTGGATCTGCAAGGCGGCCTGCATATGCTTTTGGAAGTTCAAAGCGACGAGGCGGTCGTTTCAAAGATCAAATCGATCGCCGCGAGCGTCAATTACGCCGCCAAGCGCGACGATCTGCTGATGGACGGGCTAAAATTGGAAGGCGATTCGTTCGAGTTTGAAATTTTAGACGCGGACGAGGCTTCTAAATTTGATGCGATTCTGCATAACGCCGCAAGCGGATTAGACATTCAAAAATCTGGCGAAAAATACCGCGTCACACTAACACCTGAGGAGGTCGAAGCGACTAAAAAATACGCGATTGAACAGGCCGTAGAAACTATCCGAAACCGCTTGGACCAATTCGGACTTGCGGAGCCGACGGTAGCAAAGCAGGGCGAGAGTTATATTTTGGTTGAGCTTCCGGGCGTCAAAAGTGCAGCGGATGAGCAGCGCGCCAAGGATCTGATCGCCAAAGCGGCCCACTTGCAGCTTATGGCGGTGGACGACGTGCGCCAAGACCGCGCGCAGACTATTAGCGCAGCGGATGCCAGAGCTTACGGCGACGTGATCTATCCAGACGTTAAAAATCCGAATTACAAGTATCTCATAAACGAAATTCCGGTGCTGGACGGCGCGATGCTAGTTGATGCGAAGGTTGCCTTCGATCAGCACACCAACCAGCCGATCATAAATTTTACACTGAACTCTCAAGGTGCTCAAATTTTTGGCGATTTTACTGGCAAAAATGTCGGTAAGCGCCTTGCGATCGTACTTGACGGCAAGGTTTACTCCGCACCGCGCATTAACGAGCGTATCGGCGGCGGCAGCGGTCAGATCAGTGGTGGATTTAGCGTCGAGGAGGCGCACGACGTAGCGATTGCGCTTAGAAGCGGTGCGCTTTTGGCTCCTGTTAAAGTATCCGAAACGCGCAGCATCGGCCCTAGCCTAGGACAAGATAGCATCGATAAAAGTATGGCGGCGCTTAGTCTTGCAGCGGTTGCGATTTTGATCTTTATGATTTTATACTACGGCGTAGCGGGACTTTTTGCCGACATCGCACTTGTGGTCAATATCTTGTTTTTGATCGCTTGTATGGCGCTTTTTGGTGCAACGTTAACGCTTCCTGGAATGGCTGGAATCGTGCTAACTATCGGAATGGCGGTAGATGCGAACGTCATCATTAACGAGCGCGTTAGAGAGGTGCTAAGGACGGGAGTTTCAATCCGCCAAAGTATAAATAAAGGCTATGAAAATGCGATGAGCGCGATCGTGGATTCAAATATCACTACGCTAATTACTTCTGCTGCGCTTTATGCTTACGGCACGGGTCCAGTGAAGGGCTTTGCCGTTACGATGAGCATCGGTATCGTAGCGTCGATGATAACAGCTATTTTAGGCACTCACGGAATGTTTGAGTTAGTAATGGATAAGATGGAAAAGAGCAAAAATACCGCGCTTTGGCTCGGTTATAAAGTAAGAGGAGGCGCAAATGCAAGTGTTCGATAAGGGCAAAATTTATGATTTTATGAAATTTAGATATTTTACCTTTGCGCTTTCTGCTGTTTTGATAATAGGCTCTATTGCGCTATTTTTCATTAAAGGCGTTAATTACGGCATCGATTTTAGCGGCGGTACACTCATTCAGGTTAAATACGACGCTAAAGCACCGCTTGATGAGATCAGAAAGCGCTTCGAGGCGGCAAATTTAGGCAATATCAACGTTACGGAATTCGGTAGTGATCAGGAAGTTACGATTAGATATTCAGGCGCTGCGAGTGAACTGGGCGATAATCCCGCCTTAGCGGCGCAAAAAATTTTGCAAGGCAGCGGAAACTTCGACATTCGCAAAGTCGATATCGTAGGACCTAAAGTCGGCGAGGAGCTTCGCACAAACGGAATTTTAGCGGTATGCGTGTCGTTTGCGCTCATTTTGGTTTATATCACCCTGCGGTTTGAGTGGAGATTTGCGATTGCAGCCGTACTATCGGATCTGCACGACGTCGTAGTTGCCGTAGGCGCGATGATTTTAGCCGGCGTGGATTTCAACCTTGAAATTCTAGCTGCACTACTAACCATAATGGGCTACTCGCTAAACGACACCATCGTTGTTTTCGATAGAATTCGAGAAGGTGTAAAAGATAGTAAATCGATTAAGCTTGATGAGGTTATAAACGAATCGATCTCTCATACGCTATCGCGCACGTTGCTTACTTCGCTTACGACTCTCATCGTCATCGTGATTTTATTCGTCTGGGGCGGAGAGATGATCCACGGCTTTAGCTTCGTGATGTTAGTGGGCGTCATAGCAGGAACTTTCAGCTCCGTATTCGTAGCTGCTCCGATGCTGATTTTGTTTAAATTTAACGTTGAAAAGTACCGCGCGTTTTTAGCTGAAAAACAGCGCCGTATCAAAGAGAAAGAAAAGAATCGCGCCATGTATGAAAAAGGCACGGTGTAAGGATGAAAGATGAACTGGGGAAGGGTAATTTACATATTTTTTGCGCTGATGAGTATGACTACGATAGGCGGGTTTTTGTATGAGAAGAATGAAATTTTACTTTTCATAGCAACCAGCGTGAATGCAGTCTCGACGCTTTTGAAGGTAGGCGTGCGAAATATGCTAGCAGCCGAGCTTTTTGCAAGCTCGCTCGTAGCAGATCTGCATCTCATACCGGCGTTCGTTTTGATTGTAGTAGCGCCGGGAGATCTATCGATCGTGACCTCGCTTGCGATCGGCGCGCTACTTGCAAACTTTTTCTCGCTAATTTTAATAGCGATCGAATCGGCAAAAACTAAAGACGAATTCTAGGAGCGCAAAATGCCTTACGATAGTAAAAGTATTGAGCTTAAATGGCAGAAAATTTGGGATGAAGAGGGAGTTTTCGAGCCTAAGGACGATTATAGCCTACCTAAAAAATATATCCTTTCGATGTTTCCTTACCCAAGCGGTCGCATCCATATGGGGCACGTGCGAAACTACAGCATCGGCGACGCTTTGAGCCGATACTACAGGCTGCGCGGATACAACGTGCTTCAGCCGATCGGTTTTGACAGCTTCGGCATGCCCGCGGAAAATGCGGCGATCAAACACGGCATTCACCCTAAAACTTGGACCTACGAAAATATCGATTATATGAAAAACGAGCTACACCGCCTGGGCTTTAGCTTTTCGGCTCGTCGCATGCTCGCTACCTCCGATCCGCTTTATACGCGCTGGGAGCAGGAATTTTTCATCAAACTTTTTGAAAAAGGGCTTATCTATAGAAAAAGCGCCGTGGTAAATTGGTGCGAGCACGATCAGACGGTGCTTGCCAACGAGCAGGTCGAGGAGGGCAGGTGTTGGCGCTGCGGCAACGAGGTCGTGCAAAAGCAGATGCCGGGATATTATCTAAAAATCACCGCTTATGCGCAGGAGCTTTTGGATTGCCTAAAGCAGCTTGAGGGCAAGTGGCCCGCTCAGGTGCTTACGATGCAGGAAAACTGGATCGGGCGCAGCGAAGGTTTGGAATTTAGCTTTAAATTTGACGAGCAAAGTAGTGCCAAACTTGGCGGCATCGAGGGCTTTAAGGTTTTTACTACGCGACCGGATACGATTTACGGCATGAGCTACGCGGCGCTTGCGCCGGAGCATGAGGTCGTAAAGAGACTTTTGGATAATAATTTACTTGGCGCGGAAGCTGCAACGAAGGTGAGAGAAATTTTAAATCAAAGCCCGCGTGAGCGCCAAGCAAGCGATAAAGACGGCGTGAGCCTCGGAATCAGCGTGCTTCATCCGCTAAGCGGCAGAAAAATCCCCGTTTGGACTGCAAATTTCGTCCTGGCAGAATACGGCGGCGGCGCGGTTATGGCTGTGCCTGCGCACGATGAGAGGGACTTTGAGTTTGCAAAGAAATTTAACCTGCCGATCATTCAAAGTATTGCTCCTAAAAGCGGCGATTACGATGCCGGCAAAGCCTACGTAGAGAGCGGAGTTTTGGTAAATTCCGCGGAATTTAGCGGCATGGATAGCGAAAAAGCAAAAAGCGCCGTTATCTCAAAATTTGAGGAGCTAGGGCTCGGACGCCGCGTGGTAAATTTTAAACTGCGCGATTGGGGAGTGAGCCGCCAGCGCTACTGGGGCGCGCCGATCCCGATGATCCACTGCCCAAAATGCGGGCTTGTAAGCGAAGAAATTTCAAATCTGCCCGTAGAGCTTCCGCAGGATATTAAGATCACCGGCAAGGGTAATCCGCTCGACGCGCATCCTAGCTGGAAGTTTTGCAAATGCCCTAAATGCGGCGACAGCGCGGTGCGCGAGACCGACACGCTCGATACATTTTTTGAAAGCTCGTGGTATTTCGCGCGCTACGCAAGCGACGAGCGGACGTGGCAGCAGCGGGCGTTTGACGAACAAAGCGTGAACTACTGGATGAACGTCGATCAGTATATCGGCGGCATCGAGCACGCGATTTTGCACCTTTTATACGCGAGATTTTTCCAAAAGGCTCTTCGCGACATAGGCTATCTGCGCGATAGCGAGCCGTTTGAGCGGCTGCTAACCCAGGGCATGGTGCTAAAAGACGGCGCGAAGATGAGTAAAAGCAAAGGAAACACCGTCGATCCTGATGATATTATCGAGACCTATGGCGCCGATACGGCGAGACTTTTTATACTTTTTGCCGCGCCTCCTCAAAAGGAGCTTGAGTGGAACGACAGCGCGGTAGAGGGTGCGTATAAATTTTTAAATCGCCTCTACGATCGCGCCGAAAATGCCTACGCTACGGATAAAATTCCGCAGATCGACCACACCGCTTTAAATAAAGAGGAAAAATACGCCCGCCTCAAAGTTTACGAGGCGCTTAAGAAATCACAGCAGGTTTATGAGAGCAGTTTTGCTTTTAATACCCTAATCGCCGCGTGTATGGAGGCGCTAAATGCGCTAAATGCGCAGAGCAACAAAGACGTATTTACTGAGGGTTACTTTGTGATTTTAAACCTGCTCGAGCCTATTGTGCCGCACATCTGCGCCGAGCTTAGCGAGAAGCTGTTTAAGAGGCGTAATTTCGGCGAGCTGCGAGTTTGCGAAGAGGTATTTGAAAGCGATACGATCAAGCTTGCCGTCACGATTAACGGCAAAAAGCGTGCCGAGTTTGAGGCGAGCGCGAGTCTAAGCGAGGGCAAAATTTTAAGCCTTGCGAAACAAAACTGCGCCAAATGGCTAGAAGGCAAGAGTATCGTAAAAGAAATTTATGTCAAAAACAAGCTCGTAAATTTGGTGATAAAGTAGGCGAAGATGAGAAAAGCTTTGACCGTTTTTTGTTTGATTTTTTTAATCGGCTGCGGCTACAAGCCCGTTTCAAGGATCGCGAAAGAGACGATGAGCGGAAGCGTATTTGTGGATGTGATGATGAGCAAGACCGATCCGCAAAACACCGTCGCTATCAAAGATGCGATCAGACAGGGTATAGTCCAGCGCCTAGGGATGAGCCTTTCGGATAAAAACTCGGCGCAGACGATCGTAGTAGCGAGCATAAAAAGCTTAAGCTTTAGCGAGCTTTCATACGATCAGTTCGGCTATGTCACTAGCTACCGCGCAAATCTCATCGTAAATTTCAGCACCAAGCTTAAAAACGGCGAGGTTTTCAGCAAGGATTGCGTGGGCGATTACGATTTTAAAGTTAGCCGCCTAGTCAAAAATAGCTACGATACGAGCTCGATCATTAGCGATAAGGACCGCTATAAGGCGATCGAAAATGCCTCCACGCAGGCGTTTGACGAGTTTATTTCGGCGCTTGCGATTAGGGGATTCAGACTTGAGCGGGCGCAGCATTAAAGAATTTTTGCAAAATCGCCCGATTTATTACAAAAAAATCGACTATGAGCGCTTCCCACGGGCATATGCTGCCATTAAAGATAAAATTCCGCTCAGAAATGTCATTCAGATCATCGGCACCAACGGCAAGGGTAGCACCGGGCGGTTTTTGGCTAACGCGATCGCCGCAGCGGGCTTTAGCGTCGGGCACTACACTAGCCCGCACGTTTTTAGGCTCAACGAGCGCATCTATCTGGGCGGACGGATCGCGCAAAACCCCGTTTTTGCGTTGAATTCCGACGCTTCAAATTTTAAAAACGAGCAAAATTCCGCTTCGGCGTCAAATTTTACGGAAAAACAAAATTCCATAAAGATGCAAAATTTTGCGAGCGGAGAAAATTCCGCCTCTCAAATTTATATTTCTAATTTGCAAAATTCCACCACGCAGAATTTTATCACCATGCAAAATTCGCATGGTGAGCAGAATTCCGCCCTGCAAAACTCCGTTTATACCACGCAAAATTTTTGTAGCAAGCATAATTTCATCGCGCAAAATTCCATAGATACGCAAAATTCTGCTTCTACACAAAATTTATGGAATTCGCAAGATCTCAAATCGCCGTCTGAGCAAAATTTAAAATTCTCGCCAGAGCAAAATTTCAAATCTCCGCTAAGATCAAATTTTAAATCCACTCAAAGCTCGCCTCCCATTTCGCTAGGGCGCGATGCTACGGATGAGGAGCTTGATTTCGCGCATGAGTTTTTGCAAGAGAGCTTGCCTGCGGAGTTTAAAGATAGCTTGTCGTATTTCGAGTATCTCACGCTTGCGGCGGCAGTGATCTTTAAAGATTGCGATTACTGCGTGATCGAGGCTGGGATGGGCGGCGAGTTTGACGCTACGTCGAGCTTCGGGCGCACGCTGTCGCTTTTTACACCGATCGGCACCGATCATTTGGGCATGCTAGGACAAAATCTAGAGCAGATCGCCCACACTAAGCTCATTACGATGGATAAGGAAGCGATTTTAAGCGACGAGATGAGCGAGGTTCCGCTTCGTATCGCGCAGCAGATCGCAGAGCAAAAAGGAACTCATTTGAGGTTTGCAACAGAGCTTTTAAGCAAGAGCGAGCAAGCGCAGATCGCGGAGTTTTGCGCGCACAATAATCTGCCTAAATTTCAAATTTCAAATTTAGCCCTAGCGCTTGCCGCGATGAAATTTTTAAATTTGAAATTTGAAATTTCACAGCTGCCGCCTCTAAATTTACGCGGCAGGATGGAAGTTTTGGCGCCAAATTTATGCGTGGATGTCGGACACAACGAGCTTGCGGCGCAGCAAGTCGCCCGTGAAATTACCGAAATCTACAGGGGCAGAAAGATCGTGCTGATTTACAACGCCTTTGCCGATAAGGACGTAGCTGCTGTGCTGCGGACTTTAGCGCCCGTGGTAGAGCGCGTGGAGATCTTTAACTACGAGGTTGCGGATCGCGAAATGGCGGCAGAGGCGATAACCCGTGCGCTTGACGCGCTTAAAATTCCGCATTCGCCGTTTCGCGGCGAGCTTAGAGCGGACGAGGAGTATTTGGTTTTTGGCTCGTTTCATTTGGTAGAAAATTTCATTTTATGGCTTGAGGCGCGCCGTGGCTAAAACTAAACTCACCCTAAGCGATCACTTTGGCACCAAGACGCTGTATTTTGGCGAAAATTTTAGATTTCAACTTAAAATTTTATCCGCGTTTTTTGTAATTTTTCTGCTTGTTTTGTTTTTTGCGATATTTAAACTCGCGAGCGACCGTTCAAATTTAAAAGAGCTAAACAAAACCCTATACGCCGAAAATCTCGCGCTAAAAGAGCAAAATATCGCGCTTGAGGGCAAAAATGAGGAGGTGCTTGCCAAGCTGGACGGACGCGAAGACGATGGAGGCGGGCTGGATAGTGATATCCAGGTAATGCTTGCGATGAATGAGATGAAAAAAGAGCGTAAAAAGGGCTCCGGCGCGCATATCGCAGCTAGCGAAAAAACGGCGAGCGCGATTCTTAGCGCTGTGCCTAATGGACTTCCGATGCAGTATCGCGGCGTAACTAGCCCTTTTGGGATGCGCACTCATCCGATCAGTGGCGTTATGAGGATGCACCACGGCATCGACTTGCGAGCGAGCGAGGGCACTCCGGTGTTTGCGACGGCAGAGGGCTTCGTGCAGTTTGCAGGCGGCAGTGGCAGCGGATATGGAATTTTAGTGATTTTATCGCACAATTATGGCTTTGAGACCCGCTACGGCCACCTTAGCTCCGCAGTCGTAACGCCAGGCTCATGGGTTAAAAAGGGCGATCTCATCGGCTATAGCGGTAACACCGGCTACAGCACCGGCCCGCACCTGCATTACGAAGTTAGGTTTTTGGCTCAAAGCGTTGATCCTGCAAATTTTATGAGCTGGAACGCGCAAAATTTCAAAAATATCTCGACCTTAGAGCCTAACGTATCGTGGCAGGAGATCGCAAACGTCGTGCAGCACCAGATCGAAAGGTTTAAATAATGCAAGCCGAGGTTTACGAATATTTTTTGCAAAACCAAAAAGAGCTTTTGATCTGCGAGGACGGTAAAGAGGCTGCGGCGTGCGAGCAGGTGCTGAAATTTATGGGCTACGCAGCCTTTTGCCTGCCCGATTTTAGAGCGAGCTTCGGCGAGGATCTGCGCAGCTACATGGGCGAGCTAGCGGGCATCAGCACCGCTCTTAGCGCGTTTTACAAAGCAAGCGGCAAAAAAATTTTAATCTCTCCCGTCCGCACGATCTTAAACAAACTCCCCGCCGCAAGCCATCTGCGCCCGCTAAATTTAAAATTTGGCGAAGAGTTAAACTTAAGCGAGCTGAAAGATGAAATTTTACGCCTGGGATACGACGTGCGCGACATCGTCGAAAGCATGGGCGAGGTTAGCTTCCGTGGCGAGATCATCGATATTTTTTCGGTAGGGAGCGAAAGCGCGGTTAGAATTCTGCTCGACGGCGAGACGGTCGAGAGCATCAGACGCTTTGACGTCGCTACGCAAAAAAGCGAAAAAGATGAGCTTTCGCAAGCAGAGATAGCGCCGTTTTTGGCAAATTTAAGCGAAGACGAGTTTGAAAGCGTGAGCGAAAAGATATCGCGCGCGGATAGCGACGCGCTAGCTCGCGATCTGGGCTCGCTCGGGTTTTGGTTCATCGAGGGCTTTGTAGATTACACGAGCGCGTTTGATTGCATCTTGCTGCACGAGATCAAAAAGGATGAAATTTTTTCCGAGCGCAATTTGGATTTTTTAGACGCGATCGAGGTACTGCCCGCGGCGCGTAAATTTAAAGACCTCGCCGTGACGCCGTCGCAGGAATTTTTTGAATTTCACCGCAGCGAGGCTATCACGTTGATCGCGCGAAATGATGCTCTGCTCGCGCCGTTTGATCTTAGCGGATTTAGTAATATCGAAATTTTACGCGAAGATTTCGTCGTAAATTTAATAAGTGCCGAGCAGATCATCCTTTCGCTAAACAAAGCGGCGCCTAAAAAGCGCGTGCGAAGATCGAGCCTGGCTCTGGATGAGCTAAACGTGGGCGATTTTGTCGTGCACGAAGATCACGGTATCGCTAAATTTAACGGGCTTGAGCTCATCGAGGTGATGGGGCGCAGCAAGGAGTTCGTGTCCCTACTCTACGAGGGCGGCGATAAGCTGCTGCTGCCGGTCGAGTACCTAAATAAGATCGATCGCTACGTCGCAAGCGGCGGCGCGGTGAGCTTGGATCATCTGGGCAGGGCGAGCTTTTCAAAAATTAAAGAGCGAGTGCGCGAAAAGCTCTTTGCGATCGCTTCAAAGATCATCGCGCTGGCTGCCAAGCGCGAGCTGGTGCGGGGGCTCGTCATCAAAAACGAAAGCACGGATTATGCGAAATTTTTAAGCGCGAGCGGTTTTAGTTACACGAGCGATCAGCAAAAGGCGGTGGGCGCGATTTTGGCGGATCTGCAAAGCGGCAAGGTGATGGACCGCCTGCTTAGCGGCGACGTGGGCTTTGGAAAGACCGAGGTTGCGATGAATGCGATCTTTGCTTGCATCCGAAGTGGGCATTCGGTGCTGTTTTTCGTGCCTACGACGCTGCTTAGCTCTCAGCATTATGCCACGCTTAGCGAGCGCTTTAGGGAGTTTGAAATTCCTGTTTTCAAGCTCGATCGCTTCAGTAGCGCGAGGCAAAAGAGTGAAATTTTAAAGCGCCTGCAAAGCGGTGAGGCGATCGTCGTGGTCGGCACGCACTCACTTTTAAATTTAAACCCCGCAAATTTAGGGCTCATAATCATCGATGAGGAGCATAAATTCGGAGTTAAGCAAAAGGAGCGGCTCAAAGAGAAAAGCGCCGCCTCGCACCTGCTTAGTATGTCTGCAACGCCGATACCGCGCAGTCTAAATATGGCGCTAAGCTCGATTAAAAGCTACTCCACGTTGCTTAGTCCGCCGCAGGACCGCTTGGACGTGCGCACCTTCGTTAAGCAGTGGGACGAAAAGATCGTAAAAGAGGCGATCTCGCGCGAACTGCGACGCGGCGGGCAGATTTTTTACGTTCATAACCACATCGCGACGATGCAAAGCGCCAAAAAGAAGCTGCTTGAAATTTTGCCGAGCCTTAAAATTTTAATTCTACACTCCAAGATCGACGCGAAAATGACGGAGGATGAAATTTTAAAATTTGTAGCGGGCGGATACGATCTGCTACTTTGCACTAGCATCGTAGAAAGCGGCATCCACATGCCGCGCGTGAATACGATCATCGTCGAAAACGCTGATAAATTCGGTATCGCCGATCTACACCAGCTGCGTGGCCGCGTCGGGCGCAGCAACAAACAGGGCTTTTGCTACTTTTTGATCGAGGATAAAACCGCCCTTACGCAGGACGCGCTAAAGCGGCTCGTAGCGCTTGAGAGCAACTCGTTTTTGGGTAGCGGCTCGGTGCTAGCGTATCACGATCTAGAGATTCGCGGCGGCGGAAATTTGCTCGGAGAGGCGCAAAGCGGGCACATCGAGGCGATCGGCTACTCGCTTTATCTAAAGATGCTCGAAGAGGAGATAGGCAAGCTGCTAAGCAGAAAGAGCGCCGCTGCGAGCGTGGAGCTTAAAATTTCGGTAAACGCCTTTTTAAACTCGGAATTTATCAGAGAGGATCGCCTGCGGCTGGATCTTTACCGGCGGCTTAGCAAGTGTGCAGAGGCGAGCGAAGTGCTTGAAATTTTTGGCGAGATCGAGGATCGCTTCGGGCGCGCGGACATTTACACTAAGCAATTCATAGACGTGATGATGATTAAGGTTTTGGCTACGAAGCTTGGCTTGCGCGTGATTTCGAGCATGGATGAAAATATCTTGATCACCCTTGCAAACGGCGATAAGGTGCGATTAAAGGCACAGACGCGCGACGATGACGACGTGATAAATGAAATTTTGATCTATCTGCGAAGGGAGCTAAAAAATGCGAACTTGCGATGAAAATATCAAAAAAAGCGCGAGCAAAAGTAGGAACGAAAATTTAAATTTAGACGCGGCGAGCGGTTTAAATTTGGCGCCGCAAGCCGTTCTAAACAACGCTCAAAGCGGCGCCGCCGAGCAAATTTATTTCAGCGATTTTAGCACGATTGATTGGGGCACGGTCCAGGTCGCCGTCTTTCGCGCGAATAAAAAGGCGCTAAAGATCGTCCGAGACATCGATTTTACGGGTATTGACGCGCTCGTGGGGCTAGAGAGCCAAAAATCGGCTCTTATAAAAAACATGGACGCCTTCCTGCGCGGCCGTAGCGCTAACCACGCGCTGTTGTGGGGCGAGAGCGGCTGCGGCAAATCAAGCCTTGCGAAGGCGGTTTTTTCTAAATTTATCCCGCAAGGCCTTAAGATCATCGAGATCGGTAGGGACGATCTGAGTTGTCTCGTGGATATAATCGATGCGATCCGAGAAACAAATTTTAAATTTATCATTTTTTGCGACGATTTGAGCTTTGAGCTCGGCGAGAGCGGCTACAAGCACCTAAAACCGCTACTTGAAGGATCCTTAGAGCGCGCGCCGCGCAACGTGTTGATGTATGCGACATCCAACCGCCGCCACATCGTAGGTGAATGTACAAGCGATAACGACGCCGCGCAGATAAGTCGCGGCGAGCTGCATCTAAGCGACGCGGCGAACGAGCGAATCAGCCTAAGCGAGCGCTTCGGGTTGCAGCTAAGCTTTTACGGCGGGAGCATGCGGGAGTATTTGGGGATCGTAGATGCCTATTTTGCGGCTGCGCAAGGCATGAGCGCGGCGGAATTTCGCTTGAGCTTTGCCGCAAATTTAGACGAGCTGCACGCAAAGGCGAGGGAGTTTGCGATGCTTCGCGCAAGCCGAAGCGGCCGCGCGGCAAAGCAGTTTTTCTTGAGCTTTAGCGAGGAATTTTTTGCAAATTTAAAAGGCGGCGGCAGATGAATACAGCGCGCGAATTTAAATTTGGCGTAAATTTTATCGCAGTGTTAGAGCGCACGCAAAAAATCGCCGCCGCCGCGCGAAATTTTAGAAACTATGCCAGAAATTTCGGAGGCGCGAGATGAGCGCGACCGAGCTTTTTATCGCGCTTTTTCGCGCCGTGAAAATCAAGGATTTTCGCTGGTGGCCTGCGTTTGGAAGCTTTGAGATGGTCGTGGGGGCGATTTTGATCCAAAATACTGCGTGGAGCAATGCCGACGCGGCACTGCAAAACCTACGCAGCAAGGGGCTTTTGAGCTTAGATGGGATCGCCGGGCTAGACGAAGCGAAGCTTGCGGAGATCATTAAAGTTAGCGGATTTTATAATCAAAAAGCGAGACGCTTAAGCTTGCTTTGCAAAGCGATAATCGCGGATTTTGGGGATTTTGAGAGTTTTAAATCGGGTGTTAGCCGCGAGTGGCTGCTAGCGCGCAAGGGGATCGGCGCGGAGAGCTGCGATGCGATCTTGTGCTATGCGTGTGAGCGCGCGGTGATGGTCGCAGACAGCTATTCGGCGCGGCTGCTCGGGGCTTTGGGCTATGAGTTTGAAAGCTACGACGAGCTTAACGCGTGGCTAGGCGAGCTGGAATTTGAGCGGATCTATGAGTTTGTAAATTCCGCCAACTCTGCCTGCGATGCGGCGGCAAAAGCAGGGAAGCTGGAGAACGAAAACGGCGTGTATGCGTTATTTCACGGGCTTATAGTGGAATTTTGCAAAGCACATCTAAAAGGTAAAATTTTCGACGAGAGCGCGAAAATAATTTTAAATGATTTGAGGTAGATATGTTTAACACCAAAATTTTAGAAAATTTAATGGTTGCTTTTTGCTTTTGTATAACGCTTGCATTACATTTACTGATATTTAACCATTACTTCTCACTCCAAGAAGGTTGGTGGGAAACCTATGCTTATTTAGTAAATAAAGGAGAAGTGATCAATAAAGATTTTTATCTAGCATGGACTCCGCTATTTGTCTATATAAATGCCTTTTATCAAAAAATATTTGGAATAAATTTCTTTGCCTTTGCCTGCATCGGCGTAGTAGCCGCAATGATACAGGTAATTTTATTGTATTTGGTTTTGAGAGAGTTTTTTTCAAAACCGGCTAGTGCCATCGCAGCGCTTTTTGCGACATTATTAAGCATTAGTAGCGGCACTTATATCGCTAAGGATTATCATACGTATGTATATATTATGGAATTTGCAACTTTATTGTTTTTGATAAAATATGTAAAAAATAAAAATACAGCTGAAGGTCAAATTTACCATACAATAGGAGCCTTCTTTTGCGTTTTGCTATTTTTTATTAAACAAAATGTGGGATTAGTTCTTTTTGCAAGTCTTTTTATATCTTATGCTTTTATAACTAACAGCTTGCGAGAGTATTTTAAAAAAATTTTATTTTGGTTGCTTTTTGTCGTTGCATTTTTCTTTATAATCAATCTTTTTATACCATTTAATTTATCATCAATTACCGATAACGATTCAAAAGGAAGTATGTATATGATAGCTACAAGGTTTTTAACAAATAATCTAAATCAGGAAATATTATTAAAAAGTATAGGATTATTTGTTATCTTGGTATTCGGTCATTACTTGAACCATAAAATAGAAAAGATATATTTAGTTGGATATAATAAAGTTCAAGAAAGCATAACTAGATCTTTTAAAAATTTTTTATTGATATTAATTCATGCAATTTTCATATACATACTGATTTATATTATTATAAATGGCGAATTATCGATAAATTGGTTTGTAGTGGCTTCAATTAGTATGGTTTTGTTCATATTTTATTTATTTTTTAGAAAAAATAATTTTATTTTTTCTAAAAAAGAATATATCTTTATGGCTTTGTCTATGACTGCAATTTCGTATGCAGGAACTCTTGCTGACGCTTTTACTACTGGTGGTAATATGATATGTATAGCGTTTGCTAGCTCATTTGTATTGGATTTAAACTTACAAAAACAAATTAAACTATTTTATGTATATGCGCATTTTATTTTAATATACTTTATGTGCTCTAATACCATAGAAACTCCGTATAATTGGAATTTCAATAATCAAGAGAATGTACTTAAAGCTAATTCACAAAGTTTATATAAACAATTAGATGGAATTTATATGGATGAAAGAACCGCCTCCATATTTGATTATTTTTATAACTATATAAAGAACAAATCTACGACAGAAAAAGATTTTTATTTTTTCAATCTTCCAATAATGTATTTATTAAATGATAAAATTCCACCATATTATTTAGTAACACATTGGCTTGATGTGGCTTCTTCAAAAGCTATTGATAGAGAGTATAATGAGTTTTTAAAAGCTCCTGCTAAAAATATAGTTATTTATCAATATCAAACATACTTTTTTTTAGTTCATAAAGTTTATCAAGGAAAAAAGACATTTAGACAGATGGATTTTATAAAGACTATGAATAAATGGGTTAAAGAAGGAAAATATAAATTTGTTAAATCTATTATAGTGCCATACGACAATAATACATACGAGGATAATAAAAAGCAAATTTTAAAAAACTTGATGATTGTATTACAAAACGAAAAGTTTTTTGGCATGAATAGAATAGAATTCAAACAGTGGTTAAAAGAAAACGGTGTAACTTTAACTGGTATCAAACGTGACGCAATAATAAATGTGGATGAAAATGCTGTATATGAAGACAATAATAAAGATATTATGCAAAATGGCGATG
>NZ_CALIIS010000131.1 GCF_938017705.1 uncultured Campylobacter sp. | reverse complement strand
GACGAAATTCATCAACGGCCTGGCGAACTTCATCGCGGAGTTTGCGGAGGGCTTCGGGCTCGAGGTCGTGCTAAGCGGCGGAGTCTTTCAAAACGCCACGCTTCTAAATCTTACGTGCGAAAAACTGCGCGCACGAGGCATTAAATTTCATCTAAACCGCGCCATTCCTTGCAACGACAGCGGTATTGCATACGGACAGCTCGCGGCGTATCTAAGCGAAATTTCGCACCAAGCTCGTCCATAAAAACGCAACTATCGCGTTAAGCCGACTCGGTAAAATTTTATTAGTATCTAGCCTATAAATTTGATTGAGCTCTGCGCTATGCCTGCACTTTGCGATACGCTACGGGCGATAAAATACACCGCAGCTAGCTTCTCGAAAATCGCAAAATCAGCGTAAATTTACGTTTTGCCGCCTGATATCACAGCCGAAACGTTAAACTTTGAAATTTAACAATGCCGCCGCTTGAGCGTCACGGCGCGCCGCCATGGCGGTCGGTACAAAATTCCATCGCAGAGCGTGGCTAGATACTGTATAAATCCCAAGCCAAGGCGCTATTTGGCGCCCACCTCTTAAATTTGAGCGCAAAACGCGATGCGGTAGAATTAAAACAACTTAGCGCCGGTAAAATTTCATCGCGCCAGCCCTAAAATATGACGCGAAATTGCGAGCGAAATTTCAAAATACGCACGATGCCATGGAGCTTTAAATTTTAAAAAATAAGCCGAATTAGCGTGCAAAATTCTTACTATTTGAGCGGAATTTCGGTAAAATTACGTTCAAAATACGCGAAATAGGGGGAACCATGAAAAAAGAGGAAAAAGAGAGCGCCGTAAGATTTAGCATTTCGCTGCCGACGAAGCTTTTTGAGGATCTCGATGAGATGGTGCGCGCCAAGCAGTACCTAAGCCGCAGCGAGTTTATCCGCGATCTGATCCGCGAAAAGATGGTCGAGGGTGTGCTTCACGGAGATAGCGACGAGGACTGCGTGGGCGTGCTTTGCATCGCGTATGATCATCACCAAAGCGATCTGATCGAGCAGCTCGTAGAGATCGAGCACCACGCAAACGTCACTATCATCAGTACCAGCCACTTCCACATCGACGAGCGCCACTGCTTCGAGGAGATCACGATGCGGGATAAAATTTCAAAGATCGAGCGGCTCAGCGCCAAAATCGGCGCGCTAAAAGGGGTGAAATTTTCCAAGCTCGTAAACGCGGTCATCACCGAAGCATAGGGCTTTTGAGCATTTTTAAAAACAGCGCGTCGCGCGAAATTTTCGCATTTCCATTCGTGCGCTTCTAAATTTAAATACAGGCTGCGCGACTTTTGCGAGTTGCGAAGAGCGATTTTGCGATCGCGTAGTAAAATTTAAACGCAGCGTCTGCGTTAGGCGGCAACAAAGTTTGTTTAAATTTACGCGGCGAGCGCGAAATTTTATAAATTTTAATCAAAAGCACTCTTGCCGCGGGTTTAAATTTACGCACTGGCGCGAGATCGGCGCAGCTTGCGACTAAATTTTATAAGGCGCCGCGCTTTCACGCCGTATTTGTAAAGCCGAATCCGCGCAAATCGGCATAAAAACAGTCGCCGCGTTGATGTTCGCCACGCCGTAGAGCACACGCGAGATTGTAGAGCGCCGGTAAAATCAGCTCACAAGCCCTGAATTTCGCGCTTTATTCTTGCGGTGACTTTGTATTGCTTTGAGCCGCTGCATAGCCGCGCAAGCCTTAAATTTACGGCGTGCGGCTTGCAGTCTGCGAGCAGGCGATTAAATTTAAAAGCAACGCCTTTGCTCGCAAGCTTTAAATTTGGCGGCGAATCTTCGTAAACAACGCATAAAATTTAGATAAAACTAAAGCGCGTAAATTTCAATCCTCATTAAATTTCATAAAATTTCGCACTTCGATATAAAATTTATCAAATTTACGCAGCTTAAAGCAAAAACGTGGTATTTTACGCGCAAAATTTATTATCCAAGGAGAAAAAATGTGTAAAGATTGCGGCTGTTCCATAGGCCACACTCACGAAGCGGGCACCCATTCGCACGCAGATATGACACACGAGCATGTCCACACCCACGCGGACGGCACCGTCCACTCCCACGCTCATATGCACGAGGCGGGGATCGATCATGAGCACGACGCGCACGATCACATCCACGTAAATGCGGCTATTAATGACGCCAAGACGATCGAGGTGATGAGTAAAATTTTAAGCGCCAACGACGAGGAGGCCACTCACAACAGAGCTCATTTTGACGAGGATAAAATTTTATGTCTAAATTTGATGAGTAGCCCCGGTAGCGGTAAGACGACGCTGCTTGAGGCGACTATCAAAAGCGGCAAATTTAAAATCGGCGTCATCGAGGGCGACCTAGAGACCAACCGCGACGCCGATCGTATCATAAAAGCAGGCGCACAGGCCCATCAGATCAGTACCGGCGAGACCTGCCATCTGGACGCCTTTATGGTTCACGAGGGGCTTCATCATATCGATACTAAAAATTTGGATCTGGTTTTCATAGAAAACGTCGGAAACCTTGTCTGTCCGGCGGCATTTGACGTGGGCGCGCACCTGAACGTGGTGCTTCTAAGCGTGCCCGAGGGCAGCGATAAAATCGCAAAATACCCGGTAATATTTCGTCGCGCAGACTGCGTCGTAATCACTAAAACCGCGCTGCTACCGCATTTTGACTTCGATATGGAGGAAGTGGTGCGCGAGGTACACAAACTCAATCCGAAAGCCGACGTCATCGCTCTTGACAGTAAAAGCGGCGAGGGCGTGGAAAAATGGCTGAAATTCCTACAATACAAGAAGGAATTTCGTTAATGTGCCTTTCAATCCCTTCAAAAATCATCTCGATCGACGAAAATAATTTCGCGACCGTGGAGACTCTGGGCGTGCGCCGCGGCGTGAGCTTGGATCTGCTTCCCGAGCCCGCGGCGGTCGGGGAGTACGTGCTGATCCACGTGGGCTTTGCGATGGAGAAGATCGATACGCAGCGAGCGAAGGAAAGTATCGAAATTTACGAGCAGATCGCAAAGCAGATGAGGGCGGAAGAGGGCTCTGTGTATGAAAACATAGAGCCGAGAGCCGGCGCAGAGAATTAAAACGGCTTGCAAACCCGTAAAATTTAAGGTAAATAATGGATCTAATCAAGGATTTTAGGGATAAGGAGCTGATTTTAGCACTTAGCAAGCTGATAATTTCTAAAAGCAAAAAGCCGCTAAATATTATGGAGATTTGCGGCGGACACACGCACTCGATCATGAAATTCGGCCTTCCGAGCCTGGTCGGCAAAAATATCAAATTTATCCACGGCCCCGGCTGTCCGGTGTGCGTGATGCCGCGCAGTCGCATCGACGAGGCGATCAAGCTTGCCGCGATGCCGCAGAGTATCTTTTGCACTCTAGCAGACATGCTTCGAGTTCCTGGCTCTCGCACGAGCTTACAGAAGCTGCGCGGCGAGGGGCACGACATCAGGGCGCTTTATAGTCCGCTTGATTGTATAAAGATCGCGCAGGAAAATCCGCAAAAAACGGTGATATTTTTTGCGATCGGCTTTGAGACGACGACGCCGATGAGCGCCGTGCTGATCGATAAAGCGCTAAGCTTGGGGCTAAAAAATCTCTTTTTTCACATCAACCATGTAACGGTGCCCGCTCCCGTGCGAGCGATCTTAGACGACGCGGACGTGCAGATAGACGCGTTTTTAGGGCCTAGCCACGTAAGCGTGATCACCGGCGCGAAGGCCTACGAGGGCATAGCGCGCGATTACAAAAAGCCGATCGCCGTAAGCGGATTTGAGCCGCTTGACATAATGGCGGGCGTGTTAAATTTGGTCGAGCAGCAAAACGCCGGCACCTACGAGGTTTTCAACGAATACGAGCGCGTCGTAAAAGAGGGCGGCAACCAAAAAGCGCAAAATTTGATAGATAAATATTTTGAAATTTGCGATTTTCCGTGGCGAGGGCTCGGCGAAATTCCAAAAAGTGGCATGAAGTTACGACCCGAGTACGCGGCTCTGGATGCCAGGGTGCAGTTTGATTGCAGCGTACAGAGCGCTCCCGAGAGCAAGGCCTGTATCTGCGGTGAAATTTTGCGCGGCAAAAAAAGCCCCTATGATTGCAAGGTCTTCGGCAAGCACTGTACGCCGCAAAATCCGATAGGATCGTGCATGGTAAGCTCAGAAGGGGCGTGCGCAGCGTATTTTAAATACGGTGACGTCAAAAACGCGGGTTAAATTTTGTGCGCGGTATCGCAGAGCGGAAATTTTAAAACAAGTCATGCTTTAAATTTTAACCGAAGCAAAACGTCGCGCTAAAATTTAATTTGAAATTTTGCGCGGCACCGTAGCGGCACGGCTTGTTCGGCTGCAAAAATACGGGCTTATAAATTTAAAACCGAGTGAAAAGGAAAAATTTGAACGAAACTATACTTTTAAGCCACGGCGGCGGCGGTGAGGAGATGAATAGGCTCATCAACGAGACGATCTTTGCGGCGTTTGACAATGAAATTTTGCGCGCGAACAACGATAGCGCGATACTAAATTTAAACGCCGGGGCGAGTTTTGACCGCACGGCGCCGAGTTCTGCTATGAATTCAGCGGCTAGTTTCGGCGGCGAGCTAGCTTTCAGCACCGACAGTTTCGTCGTCACGCCGCTGTTTTTTAACGGCGGCGACATCGGCAAGATCGCCGTTTGCGGCACCGTCAACGACCTTGCGATGGTAGGCGCAAAGCCACTGTTTTTAAGCTGCGCGCTCATCATCGAAGAGGGGCTTAGCTTAAGCGAGCTGCGACGCATCCTGGACTCGATGGCGAGCACCGCGCTAAGCTGTGGCGTTCGTATCGTTTGCGGCGACACAAAGGTTGTGCCGCGCGGCAAATGCGATAAAATTTTCATCAACACTAGCGGCATCGGCCGTGTTTTGCGACCTGCGCGCGTGCAAAACATCAAAGTGGGCGCAAAAATCCTGCTTAGCGGCGATATCGGGCGGCACGGGGCGGTGATACTCGCGGCGCGCGACGAAATCGCGCTAAGCAGCGAGCTACAAAGCGACTGCAAACCGCTTTGCGCTGCGGTAGAAAAGCTGATCTTGCAAGGCGTAAAGATCCAAGCGATGCGAGATGCGACGCGCGGCGGGCTCAGCGCGGTTTTGAACGAATTTGCAAGCTCTAGCGGGCTTGAATTTTTAGTGCGTGAAGAGGATATCAAAATCAGCGACGAAGTAGTTGGCGTGTGCGAGCTGCTGGGCTTTGAGCCGTACGAGCTCGCAAACGAAGGAACTTTCGTGGCGATCGTAGAAGATGACGCCGAGGCGGATCGGGCGCTTGAGATACTGCGCGAATTTAACGCGAACGCCGCAATCATCGGCGAAGTACGCGAAATAGGGCGCGACAAAGGCGAATTTAAGGGCACTTTAATGCCTAAACTTGGCACGCGGGATGAATCTATGGGCGCGAGCGACGCGGGCGCGGTATCAGAAAATAGGGCGGGGCAATTTCAAGCTCCGTATGCGGCAAAAGGGCGAGTGATTTTGCAAAACGCTTACGGCTCGCAGCGATTTCTGGAGCTTCCGAAAGGCGAACTGCTGCCGAGGATTTGCTAAATTTGCGTGCAAATTTAGCAAATTTAAGCCTAAATTTCAGAGCACGTTTTAAATTTACAACGAAATTTCGTATAAAATACGGCGCGACCGTAAAATTTAGAGGGAAAAATGCATGAACTATCGATCGTAGCGGATCTTGTGGCGCTATGTGAAAAGGCGCTAAACGCCGAAAAAGCAAAGAAAAAAGGCGCAGCCGAGCAGGGCGATAAAAATCGTTGCGACATCGCCGATACCGCCAATGAAAATACGAATTCCGCGAATACTGGCATGGGCACCGAGAATACCGAAAATACGAACATTGCGGACACGGACTCGAATGGCAAAAACGACGATTTTTATAAAAATTTAGATGCAAATCTGCAGGCGTTTTACGATACATTTGCTTTAAAAAGTCCGCAGATAAGGGAACTGCACGTAAAAATAGGGCGACTAAGCGGCGTGGAGGCGCATTATCTGCAAAACTGCTATGAAGTCTTTCGCGCAGGCACCGTCTGCGAAAATGCGGATCTCATCATCCATACCCAAGAAATCGTCGTAAAATGCAAAAACTGCGGTTTTAGCGGAGATTTGGCGCAGAACGACTTTTCTTGCCCGCGCTGCAAAAGCTCCGAAATCAGCGTAATCGACGGCGAAGATATGTATCTAATGCGCCTGGTTATTGAATAAAAGAGGGCGTTTTCTAGGCGCAATAAACTTCCCATATTTCAAATTTTAAACTATTCACATAAGTAAAATTTCATTTCCGCCTAATTCGGATATTTATCTATTTTAGTTCTTACAAAAAACACGTCGTCCTGCTGATTTCATTTGAAGTCACAGATAAATTATTGAATATAGATTTATGTAAAAATTCTTCTAATAAAAACCATTGATAAAAACACCAAATGCGTCAAAAATACATGAAATTATTCGTATAATTATATGTGAATTTTGTATTGAATTTTTACTTGAAAATTATAGTTTTCAATATAAAATACCTAGAATTATAGTGCTTTTGCTCCAAAAAATTGAAAAACGATGAACTACTGATATATATTTTCATATTAATGATTTCTATGTAGTAAGCGATTTAAAAAAATGAATTTTTTGATTTTATTAATTTTGCATCATTTCCATAAATTTTATAAACGTATTTGTTTAAATTCTAATAAGCTTATTGTATTGCCCTATTTTGTATCTAAATTTGCAACATTAAATTCAATATAAATCATACTTATATTCTACATTAATTTAATATTGTAGTAGTATTGACAATGATTATCTCATCTGATATAATAACGCGAAAATTTTATCAGATTTTAGGAGTTAAATTTTGAAAGTTTTTACTCTCTCTCTGAAGCTGCAGCCGCCCTACTTTTATTGAGCGCCGCAAATCCAGCCATAGCCGACGAGCAAATAAGCAAAGCGTAAATCTCGGCGAAGTAGAAGTTACCGCAAACAAAATAAGTGAAAATTTAAAGGATGTGCCACAAAGTATCAGCGTCGTAAGTGATACTGAGCTACAAGAACGAGAAGTCAAAAACGTCGAGGAGCTGGTAAAAACTATGCCAAACATTACCGGTGTGGGCGGGATGTACGAGGGCATCAGTACTAGAGGACTCAATCCTTCGATATATACGAGTTCTAACCCCGTTACGGTCTATGTCGGCGGCGTAGCACAAAGCAACAAAGACGCAGCCTATATCCCCGTTACAAATATTGATCACGTCGAGGTTTTGCGAGGTCCTAGCAGTGCGATCTATGGCAAAGACTCAATCGGCGGCATCATTAATATCGTTTTAAAAGAACCAACTAACGAGTGGAGCGGCAGCGTCGGCGCCGAATAAGGCTCGCACAAATACATGCTAGGTCTTTTTGAAACCAGCGGCGCGCTGATTGATGATAAACTATTTCTAGGCTTAAACGGCTCGGCGTCCAAAGAGGACGGCTGGATCATAAACGATCTAAACGGCGATAAAGCCAACGACAAGAAAAATTACAATTTCGGCTTAAATTTAAAAGTAGCGCCGACCGATCGTTTTACGGTTAAAATTTACGGCGATCTTTTTCACCGCCAGGACAACTCGCTCGACGAGCTTTTTATCCCAAAATCGAGGTTTGGCAATATCTCAAAAAGCGAAGCCAAGCATATAAACTTAGAAACTCCCGCCCGCGTAAAGCAAACCTCTAGCTCGGGAGCGTTAGATCTAAAATATGAATTTGACAAATTTGACGCGACCTCGGCTACGACCTTTCGTAGAGCCAAAAAAGGCGGGCTTTACGACGAGGATTTCGGTAGTAAAATAACCTATCTCGACCCCGATCACTACGGGCTAATTACATTTTTAAATTCTAAAAATGATACCTTCTCCGAGGAGCTTAGATTTAGTAGCGTAGACGAGCAAAGCTTCAAATGGGTTGGTGGACTTTATTACGAAAACGAAAAGCAAGTCTTCGGCCCGATAGGCGACCAATACGGCGGCGGCGGTAGGACGATAGTCGAGGATTGGCCTTCGGTCAATCGCGCGCAGACGGCATCGGTATTCGGTCAGATCATCTATCCGATCACGAGCAAATTTGATGCTACGCTTGGCGGCAGGTATCAGCAGATCAGAAAACACACAAAGGTCGATTACTTTTCATACGAGCTGGGACACAATCCCGGTGCGCCCGCGTTTTCGATGGACGAAAAAGCGACATTTAGGACGTTTTTGCCAAAAATCGCACTTGGATACGATATCACCGACGAGCTAAATATTTATGCGATGTATTCGAAGGGCTATCTAGCCGGTGGCTTTAATTTTTACACCACCGGCGGCAGCAGAGAGGATAATAAATTTGATGCACAGACGAGCGATGATTACGAGATCGGCGTAAAGGGTTCGTATGAAAGCTTTAGATTTTCTACCGCGTTATTTTATATGGACATCAAGGGCACACATATATTTTACACCGACCCCAATAATCCCAACATCTACTCGACCGCAAACGCCGATAAGTCAAAATCTATGGGCGTGGAATTTGAAGGCGTCGCAAAAGCGAGCAAGGAGCTTGATATAAATTTAGCCGCGAGTCTGCTAAAGACCAAATACGGAGATTACATCAACAAAGACGGCACGAATAATAAAGGTAATAAAATCGAGAAAAACCCCGAGTATAAGCTCTCTTTGGGCGCGTCATACTACGCTCCGATGGGAATTTATACAAGACTGGACGGAAATATGATAGGCAAGACCTACTTCGATGCTCAAAATAAGCTAGCCCAAAAGAGCTATTTTACGGCGGATGCAAAAGTAGGCTACCTAAAAGATGGCTTTGACGTGTATTTTTACGTTAAAAATTTGACCGACAAAGAGTATTTCTCGCACATACGCGACAGAGCGAGTAATGTCTTAGTCACCTATGGCAAAGGCAGGACTTTCGGTCTTGGCGTCAGATATAGTTTTTAAAATCAATCAACCCTGAAAGGATATAAAATGAAAAGAAGTTTAGCCGTATTAGCGGTTTTAGGTGCGTTTAGTGTAGCCGGCGCACATGATTTTTGGCTAGCAGGACAAAACGATGACAAGCTAAGAGTTCAAATCGGCTTTGGTGACGGATTTGCGACGTGCGAGCCGATCGATAAGCAGAGGGAGAATAATTTTGAAATCCCCGTAGTCATAGATAAAAACGGTAAAAAAATCGAGCTAAAGCGCACGAGCGAGAACTATAAATTTGAAGGCGAAAAGCAGCCGGAAGGCGTCTATATCATTACCGGGCAATATAAACCGACCTTTTGGACCGAGGATAAAAGCGGCAAATGGCATATGGGCGGCACGAAAGATACGATCAAAAACGCTAAATTTTGCCGTCGCGCCACTATGCTCGCAAAGGGCGTAATCAACACACAAGCAGGCGATCTCATAACTAAGCCCGTGGGCGAGCGACTCGAGCTCGTACCTTTAGAAAATCCGGTAAATTTCAAAGCCAATAAGCCGTTTAAAATTAAAGTGCTATTTGAAGGCAAGCCGCTTGCAAATGCCGCGGTTGAAGGTGCGCCGGATGGATTTTTGGAAGATATGAGCGCATTTTATGGTATGACCGACGATAAGGGCGAAATCGAGGTAATGGCGCTAAAGCCGGGTCCTTGGATACTAAAAGCAAGAAATAAACTCGCATTTTCGGATCCAAAGAAATGCGACGAAGAGACGATCATCGCGTCCTTTGCTTTTGAGGTAAAATAGTTAAAATTTGCTCTAAATTTTACTCCGGCTTTTAAATTTAAAAGCCGGATTACGCCATGTGAGGACTTTCGCGAACTTTGTAGTTGCTGCGCGTAGGCTGCGCTTTTAACTCGTCGCGATTTGCGCATTATGATACGATAAGCCTTCCTGGCAAAATTTCAATTTTAGCTTGAATGCTCACTTTTTCATAAATGCTAGCATATTTTTAAAATTCAGCTTCTATTGCCTATTCGCCTAAAACAATCCTCGTTCAAAATCAAAAGATTAAATTTAATTCAAATTTTGCTCTATTCAAAATTCCACTCGCGCCCTAAAATTTATCTAAATTTCAAACCCCGCAAGTATAATCCGCTATAAATTTTAAAATCCAAAGGCAAAAAATGAAGCGCGATACTTTAAGCGCTATAAAATTTCGCGGCATAACCTCTAGCGTTTTATCGATCTGCTGCTACCTGATCATTTGGGCCTGTTATGAGCTTTTGCGCGACATTACGATGAGTGGATTTTTCGCTGCCGCTGCCTTGCGTTCCGCCTTTTTTATTTTATTATACGTCTCTTTCCTGTGTATACATTTTCCATGCGTAAGTCCTACCCCCGATGGCGCGCGCGATACAGGAGTACCTACTGCGTTGTCTTTCCCTCA
>NZ_CALIIS010000130.1 GCF_938017705.1 uncultured Campylobacter sp. | reverse complement strand
TTAGGCTTTGATCGCTTTGCAAAGCGCTTTTTGAAAGAAGCGCCACTACCTTTAACATCTCTTCTCGATCGAGCATCAAAAGCCTGTCGTGATGCTCCCTTTCGAGCTCGGTTTTTTCATCCTCATAGGCTTTGTTCGTGCGCGGATCCTTCTCGTAGCCCTTTTTGGTAAAAATTTTAACGTCGATTACCACGCCTTCCATTGAAGCAGTAGCGTAGAGAGATTTATTTACCACATGTCCCGCCTTCTCGCCGAAGATCGCACGTAAAAGCCTCTCTTCAGGCGTCGGCTTGACCTCGCCCTTCGGAGTTACCTTGCCTACTAGGATCATGCCCGGTTTGACGTGAGTGCCGATCTTTACGATACCGCTATCATCGAGGTGAGTAAGCTCCTCCTCTTTGATATTAGGGATATCGCGCGTGATCTCCTCTACGCCGTCTTTTAGCTCTCTAGCCTCGATCTCCTTTTCATAAACATGCACGCTGGTGTATTCGTCGGCGCGGATCATCTTTTCGCTCATGACGACGGCATCCTCGTAATTGTAACCGTGCCACGGCATGAAAGCTATAAGAGCGTTTTTGCCGATCGCAAGCTCGCCGCCGTCCATGCTAGGACCGTCGGCTATGATTTGACCCGCCTTTATCACGTCTCCTTTTCGCACGATAGGGCGCTGTGAAAAGGTAGTGTTTTGATTGGTGCGTAAATTTTTCTCCATCGAGTAGTGATCGATAAACGGCCCCTTCTCGTCTTCGCCCAAAATGAATATATTTTTATTATCGACCTTTTCTACGACGCCGTCGCGTTTAGCCTTGATCGCTTCCCACGAATCGCGTGCGATGATCGCCTCCATGCCAGTTCCTACGATAGGGGCGGTAGAGTGCAGAAGCGGTACAGCTTGGCGCTGCATGTTCGAGCCCATAAGCGCGCGGTTAGCATCGTCGTGCTCTAAAAACGGAATCAGCGATGCCGCTACGCCCGCGACCATACCGGAGCAAAGATCAATTAGCGAAATATCCTCACGCTTGGCCATGATGTTTTCGCCGTCTTTTCTAACCTCCAAAAGCTCCTCTACGATATTGCCCTCTTCATCCAATTTAGCGGACGCAGGAGCGATTACGAGCCCCTCTTCCTGCGTAGCGGTAAGATAGACGATCTCGTCGGTTACCTTACCGTCTACGACCTTTTTATACGGGGCTTCGACGAAGCCTAGATCATTTACCTTCGCATAGGTCGCTAAGGTATTTATCAGACCGATGTTTTGACCCTCCGGGGTCTCGATAGGGCAAATTCTACCGTAGTGCGTAGGATGGACGTCACGCACCTCAAAGCCTGCGCGCTCTTTAACTAGTCCGCCTTCGCCCAGCGCAGATAGACGGCGCTTATGCGTAACCTCGCTAAGCGGGTTGGTCTGATCCATAAACTGGCTTAGCTGGCCACCGGTGAAAAATTCCATAAGCGTAGTGGTGATGATTTTAGGGTTTACGAAATCATACGGCATAAGCTCGTCTAAATTTCCGCTAATGCCAGTAAATTTATCCTTGATCGCCTTTTGAACCTTGATAAATCCAAGATGCATCTCGTTTGCCAAAAGCTCTCCGATTGAACGTATGCGGCGATTGCCGAGATTATCGCGATCATCGATGAAGCCGTCGCCGTTTTTAACCCTAATTAAATATTTCGCCGTCTTGATAATATCCTCGCTGGTTAGTACGGTTACGTACTCCGGCGCTTCGATGCCTAGTTTGTGATTCATTTTCATACGACCTACTTTGGTTAGATCGTAGCGCTCAGGGTTGAAAAACAGATCGTTTACGAAGCTCTTTGCCGCCTCTTTTACCACCGGCTCACCCGGGCGCATAACTTTGTAAATTCTAATCGCAGCTAGATCGTTCTCGTCGTCTATGCCCTCGCTTTGTTGCAAGAGCTTAAGCGCGTCGGCGTCTTGGATGAAGGAATTTATGATTGAAGTATCTACGCCGCTAGCTAGGTCGTTAGCGATCGTAAATTTTTTCTCGGTGTTAGCGATCTTGGCTAACTTGCCCTCATCAAGCGCGGTTAGTGAATCAAAAAGCACTTCACCGCTGTTTTTATCGACGATGGCGTCCGCCAGATAGCGCTCAGCTAAAATTTCAGCCGGATATTCGATTAGCTTTAGTCCGTCCTCCGCCAGCTTCTCCGCTTTTTTGGATGTTAGGCGCTTGCTTGCTTGATGAAGCACCTCGCCCTTTTCGTTTATAATGTCGTAATCAAGCCTACCGGAATACTCTTTAGGATCGAAATCGGTTAGGAATTTTCCTTTTTTGATATAGATCGTCTTAATAGGATAAAATAATTTTATAATGTCTTGTTTTTTGTAGCCGAGTGCGCGAAATAGGATCGTGATCGGAACCTTGCGCCTTTTATTTATGCGCACATATAGTACGTCTTTTACGTCGTATTCGAAGTATAGCCAGCTGCCGCGATCAGGTATTATTTGAGCGGTGTAGATGAGTTTATTTAAAACCGTAGGGCTCTCTTCCTCTTTGAAGATTACGCCCGGGCTTCTGTGCAGCTGATTTACGACTACGCGCTCGACGCCGTTAATGATAAATGAAATTCTATCGGTCATTAGAGGAATGTCGCGAATAAATATATCTTGCTCTTTGATCTCTTTTACGCCGATTTTTTTGCCCGTCTTTTCATCGCGCTCATGTACTAGCAAACGGAGCTTCATCTTTAAATTTACCGAATAAGTAAGCCCTCTTTCCATGCATTCTCTAATCGAATACTTTGGCTTTGAAATTTCGCTACTTACATACTCGATACTTAGTCTATTCTGTGCATCGTGGATAGGAAAAATGGCTTTGAAAACCTTCTCTATGCCGCTTTCTCCACCCGAGTTATCAAGATTTAAAAAATGATCAAAACTTTTCTTTTGTAGTTGTAATAAATTCGGAATTTCGATCTCTTTGGGAACCTTTGAAAAATCCACTCTAAGACGATTTCCTGAATATAGGCTGTTTAACATTCCACTACCTCGTAGTTGTATTTTAAAGAAAGAAGTGCCGATGCAACGCACCGGCACACATTTGTATGCGAAATTTTAAAATTCCGCGATTTATTTGAGTTCGACTTTAGCGCCTGCTTCTTCAAGCTCTTTTTTAGCCTTCTCGGCGTCTTCTTTGTTAAGTCCCTCTTTAAGAACGGACGGAGTAGCCTCGGTAGCGTCTTTGGCTTCTTTTAGACCAAGGCCCGTTAAGGCGCGAACGACCTTAATTACGTTGATTTTCTTATCGCCCGCATCAAGCAATACGACGTCGAATTCCGTTTTCTCTTCAGCCGCTGCCGCACCTGCGCCGCCAGCACCTGCGCCGCCTGCTACCATAACCGGAGCTGCGCTTACGCCGAATTTTTCTTCGAATTCTTTAACTAACTCGCTAAGCTCTAGCACCGAAAGATTAGAGATATACTCTAAAACATCTTCTTTTGAAATTGCCATTTTATTCTCCTAAATTTTAATTAAGCGCTAGCTTCTTTTTTCTGCTTAAGCGCATTTAAGCCGATCGTAAAATTTTGAATCGGCGCATTCCATACTTGAAGTAACATCGCAATAAGCTCGTCTCTCGAAGGCATCTTCGAAAGCGCTCTAACCTTATCTACGCCGGCTACTTCCCCATCGATATGAGCAGTCTTGAGCTTAAAAATTTCATTTTTCTCTTCAAATTTAGCCGCTACTTTACATACAGAAAGCTGCTCGCCCCATAAGAAGATATTGGTATCTTTAAAGCTAAGTCCGTTTTTTTCGGCATTTTTTAAAGCGATATTAGCTAGGGTATTTTTGATAACTCGAACTTTTACATCCGCTTCGCGCGCGCTATTTCTAAGATCTTCAAGCTGCTTAACGCTAAGGCCTTTAAAATCGGAAATTACTATAGCTTCGCTAGCTTTGAAAGCCTCGCCAAGCTCCGCTACTATCTTTGATTTTTCGTCTCTCGTCATTAGGTCTCCTTTCCGATCGGTGATTTCAAGCCAAGCGATCGAAATTGTAAAATTTCGATCAATTAAGTTAAAAACCTTGAGCTATCTCCAATCTAAGATAAAAATTTAAAATTTTATTTTAAATCGATTATTTCTTGATTATCCAGTGTAACCGCAGGGCTCATAGTAAGTGAAAGCGATGCATGAGTTACGTATCTGCCCTTAGCCGTGGCAGGCTTATGTTTATTGATGGTTTTGATAAAGGCGTTTAGATTATCCAAAAGCTGCTCTTTACTAAAGCTTGCCTTGCCGAGGCCTGCATGGATATTTCCCTGCTTATCAACGCGGAAATTTACCTGTCCGCCCTTAGCGTTTTTAACGGCTTGAGCGACATCCATAGTAACGGTACCGGTTTTAGGGTTCGGCATAACGCCTTTTGGACCAAGAATACGACCTACCTTACCGACT
>NZ_CALIIS010000129.1 GCF_938017705.1 uncultured Campylobacter sp. | reverse complement strand
TTCCATCCCGCTGGGAATTGAAACAAATAGCGCTAAAACTGATAAGGAAAAAGAGGAAGAGTAGAATTCCATCCCGCTGGGAATTGAAACTATTCGTAGCTGTTTTGAGTGGCGGTGCCGTTTTGCGTAGAATTCCATCCCATTGGGAATTGAAACGCGTCTGCACTGCCTCTATCTCTTTGCTCTCGGGGTAGAATTCCATCCCATTGGGAATTGAAACCACTCACACACGCGGTGCATCGGGGGGCAAAGCCCCCGTAGAATTCCATCCCATTGGGAATTGAAACGGGCTTCGTCCCCTCTTAAAATACGGCTAGTGCCTTGTAGAATTCCATCCCGTTGGGAATTGAAACACCCCGCTTACGCTAAAAATAGCTTTAGCGGCTTTTGGTAGAATTCCATCCCGTTGGGAATTGAAACTATGAATGGATTGAACAACGGCAAAAAAGATGATGGTAGAATTCCATCCCGTTGGGAATTGAAACCGGAAACGATCCATGCGTCCGATCTTTCGGTCTTTACGTAGAATTCCATCCCGTTGGGAATTGAAACTCGGATACTGCTTCTTGCCGAGCCACGAATTCGGTAGAATTCTATCCCGTTGGGAATTAAAACTTCTGCCACTGCATTTATAGCGTCCCGCAGGAATGTAGAATAATATTTATCCTTTGGGAATTGAAACGCCTAAATGGGCTTATTGCACGATTTGCGTAGGCGGTAGAATTCATCTTGCTGAAATCAAAACGAATCTACGCGATATGACTTTCGCGGCGGAAATGTGTAGAATTCTCATCTCGCTATAAAATTTAAAAAGATTAGTTGTGGCTGGGATAAGATACAGCATGGGGCACTTATGCGAAATTCATTCGGTTTCAATTCACCTACTAAATATGTTAAATTTATGGGTTACGAATAAAATTTTGAAGTTACTCACAAATTAAAATTTTAACGAACTGTATATTTGCCACAATATAAATAGATTTAAATGCAACTCATTTAATAGCAAATTCAAAATATTTGTAAAAATGCATACTAGGGATATTAAAAGCTAATTTAAAGTAAGAATTCCGCATTAATTTCAATTAAATTTACGCTACAAATTTAAGATCATGTGTCAAAGTTAGAATTTAAAATTAAATTAGATGATGTCAAAGAGGCAGAAAGATGGAAAAAATTTTATAAAGCAGAATTTGGTAGCATCCTCTGAAACTGCAAAACAAAGAATATCGGCGTGGTCGTCATAAAAAGGAAAATCATCTAAATTTAATGGATACTACCGCCTTTGCCACATAAAGTAAATAAATAAATGCCTCCGCCAGTTATTTTTTAAAATTTTTAAAAAATTTCTTCAAAAGTGCCTTGTAAAAGATCGCGAATTTCGACTCTTTTTTCTCATAAATCACGCGAAAGACGCCCTGTAGATCCAGCTTTTCTTGCAAAGTAATGTTTTGCACTCTACTCTCCTATAAGTTTTTTTATCTTATGCAGCACAAACGCAGCGTCGTCGCTATCGAGCTCGCACAACATCTGGCATATCGCGGTCGCGGCTTGCGGCTTGGTCGTGCCCAAGCGCCAGTCCTGATACGTCCGCATCGACACGCCTAACCTCTGCGCCATCGCGGCGTGCGAGATCTTTTTGCCGTTATTTTTGGCTTCGACGGCATTGTGCAAAATGTTGAATATATCGCTCGTTTCTAACATATGAAAATTATACAAATTTATTCGTTAATTATACATAAAATCGTATAAAATGAATAAAAATCGTGTTATTCATAAGTAAAAATAGCAAAATACTTCGTTTATCCGTATGAATTATACAGAATACTGCATAAAATAAACATAAAATTTTATAAAATTTTGCATGTTATGCCGTAAAGATAAGCCGGCTCGCGCAAACAGGCATCTTATAGAACGGCACATTAAATTTTAAAACGGGGATAGATGAAATTTTACACATCGAAGCTTTTGGGGTTTGATTTTTTTGATCGGTTCTGGCAGCAATTACAAACAAGATGTAATTTTACCCTATGCCGAGCCATATCTGCCAGTACAAAGAGCGTTTCAATTCCCAACGGGATGGAATTCTACCGATTTTTGAAGTCCTTGGGGTTGCAGACTGAAAGCCGTTTCAATTCCCAACGGGATGGAATTC